>NZ_JABAIL010000016.1 GCF_012641475.1 Flammeovirga agarivorans
AAAAAAAAAGCTGCACCCGTAAGTACAGCCCTTATATGAAGCGTTATGCGTTATTTCAAAGACTCTGAATGACCAAAGCACGAAGTACCGTGAATCGGACAGGAATCCATAAGCTTTAAGCGGTATGGGGTTGGAGTCGAAGTTGGGGAAGTTTCGAAATTTACCTCCTCATAAATTGGGGTAATTTTCTCTTCTTGTCTGTTATTTTCACACGCGCAAAGTAGGGTGATCGCAATAGTCACCGAGATAAGTTTTTTCACTGTTTAGTGTAGTTTTAAATAGTAGTACTTTAAAATATTTGTGTAATACAAAGATACAAATATTAGACCTACTACCCTAACCATTGTCATCAACATACGATAAATATTCTTCAGCGAAGTTGATTAACTCCTTATATGTGAATTGTTTGTGATTTTCATCGAGTACTGTAAAACTAAAAAAGCTCCTGAAGAAGTTCTCAGCAGTAACCTTTTCGTCAACTAGATTTGTGGAAAACTCCGCATCCTCTAGTCTGGGTGCTTTAATTAAGTCCCAAGCTTCAGTCAGTTCTTTAGTTTCTATAGACCCTTCTAATATCGATTGCTGTAGATCCTCTACTACTGCATCATCTTTTGAATGTTTTTTTATTTTAGAGAACGATTCTAACTGTGTTGGTGTAGCTACAGTTCTTAAAATATCTTGTGGGTTATCCGACTCTAGTATATCAAGAAAAGTATTTGTGGCTTTAAATATACGCCAAATGTAGGATTGGGCGATTTCGGTTACATGTGATAGATAAATCACAAATTGAGTAAAGCTACTAAACCTAGACCCTTCCTCCAGATATAATTTATCCCGCTTCACTATGTACATCATCTCTCCAATTTTTTTCCACGAAGCTTTATCTTTTTTGAGCATAGAGATGATTTGATTTTCTAGGGGTTTTAATCTAGACATATTTAGTAAGGTTATTTTGGTAGTAAAAAGTAGAGTGACCTCGTTCAATTCATCGATAAGTGGTACATAAAGATCACTCTACTTTGTGGAGTACCCAAGGTACAAAAAAAAGCATTAAGCTGCTACATTTGAAAACTTATTTACCTCCAAGGAACTCGTAAACGGCTTTATTTTACCCTCTACATAACTTGCTCCAAAGTAAAAGCCAAGGATCAACATAAAAGCTCCCCACATCGCAGCAACAGTTTGCGTTACGAAGCTCTCCTTCCCTGCAGGAATGTCTACAAAGATTAAAATATAAGTCACGAAAAAGACATTGAATCCAACAAGCAAAGCAAGGTATGCTGCAATATTCTTTGTCAACTTCGTTGCTTTATCGGCTTGGTTGATCAGTTCAGTCATTCTTCGTGCTGAATCTCTATCTTGAACTTCATACGAAACAATTTCTGACTCCTGCTCTTTGAGGGCAATTGCTATCTGTGCTTCTAGCTGTTCTCTATTAAAAGCATCCTGAGCTTTTTCGGCTTTTGTATAAACAAAGGTATCAGCTCCCTTGACTAATGTCTCAGCAATACCTTTAATCACGTTTAAACCAATAGGCATTTTGACTATAGTTTAAATTAAATATTAGCATAGTAATCTATGCGAGTTTGAGTAGTATTCTACTTTACGAACTAACTAGGTTTACAAAAGGCATAACCTCTGAAAGTTCAACTCCTTTTTTCATTGCTAGCATCACTACTTCATCTTTAAGCCTACGAAATTTTGAAGTAGGTTTTCTATGAGCGATAAAGTCAGTGATTGTTGCTTTTTTAGACTCAAGTTTACCCAAAACATGTACAGCTCCTTCCTGAATTATTAAGGTGTTGGCTGGAGGAAGTTCAATAAACTCCCCTACTGTTTCTCTTAAAATGAAGTTTCTATTGAATACAGAAATATTCGCAGGGACGTTCAGTTTTGGAACATACACCTCAAGTTCATATTCTGATTCTCTATAAATAGATTTTAGGTACATGGTTATACGATTAAAATAGTTTCTACGTAAATGTATTTAGTCGGGACTACATTCAGCCTCGAATATATTGTATTTTTATATCTGTAAAGTGCGTTGTGGTGATTTGATACTAAAGGGGCGCCATCTACTTCCAAGGTTGTGCTATACGATCCTGAAGAGTCGCCAACACTAGTACCTGGTAAGACTACTTTTCCAAGAACATCTGAGCTACCCCCAGGTATTTTGAATAAAGCTTCTCCTGCAACAAGTGGTTGTAAAAAATTTCCCGATACTTTGATTCTACCTCTAAGTAAAATAAAGATGCCATACTTTCTATACTTCAGTCCTGTTAGGTCTACTGTCGCATTCGAAAGAACTGCACTATTGGAGAAGGATGTCCAATTTGAATCAACAATTTTATTGTTTGCAATAGCTGACCATACTCCTGATGCAGTCGCTAAATCTGTACTTCTACTTGAAGATCCAATGTAACTTGATGGTGAATATCCAGAGTTTTTAGGATTGCCCGAAGCATCTGTTCCCATAAAGCTCCAATTTTTTCCAATAGCAGACTTGTTAAGCTTATTGGAATTTAATGAATTGTATACCTCGTCTATCTTTTCTGAGACAAGTCTTGAAGTAGGTATTCTTGTAGAGTTTGTAGAAAGGGATCCTGTATGAGAAATAGAAAAATCTGTAGCAACAACTTTTCCTGCTACTGAAGTGACTAGCTTGCCTCCCGCGTCTGGTATATCCGACTTTTTTACAGAAGTTTCTTCCAAAGAATTGATATGCTCGGTTAGTGTTTCCGCATACCTTTCAAGAGAAGAAACTCGATCTACTGCAGAACCTATAGCACTGTCTTGGGAAGTATTCTTATCTTCTGCGGTCTTCAGCCTATCACTTAAGGAGCTAGAGATGTCTGTGAGGTCTGAGATGTTCAACTCATTCGTTTTTACGCGATTTTCAATAGAGGAAACCTCGCTGTTGACTGAACTTAAATTTGTGTGCAGGTCATTCACCTTAGCAAACAGGGAAAGTTCCTCCAATGAGTGAAAGCATGGTTTTCGGTCCTTAATAAGATATGTTCCAAATGCACCTGAAGGAAGTTCCCCTACTCCAACGGTTACACTAGTAGCTACATCTACTTCACAAGTTTTTTTATAACCTACGTCTGGAAGATTAACTCCTGTAAGTTCCCTTGGATCCGCTACATTTTTATATGCTTCAGATTCAAAGTTAAATCGGGTAACTTCTAAACTGATATACACATCATCAGACCCTACACTTATGTTCGAGTCTTCAGCAAGAGCGATATAAACACCTTGAACCCAAAGTTTAGCTGAGTTAAAAGAAAGCTCTCCATTATTATAAACAATGGATCCTTCAGAAACCAAAATGCCAAGACCCTTATAATAATCATATAGTGGAGTCTTTATATTTTCGATCTCTCTATTAAGATCTTCTGCTAAGAAAATGTGAGGATGGGCTTGAAATACTGTACGTATTACCTGATCTGTTTTTGTATATGCTTTTGCTGACATAGTTTACCAATTTTTTTGTAAAGTAAAATTCGTAATAATTGAGAGGTGTATCAACAAAGTGTCCCGTTACGTCACAAGATACACTATTTATATACTTTTTTAAGTATATTGCTACAAAAAAGTAAAGGTATGAGTACTAAACATGTAATAGAAAGAATAAAAATAGCTCGTAAAATAAATAAACTTACGCAGAAGCAGATGGCTGAAAAGCTTGGCGTATCAGATACTACCTACAAGAAGATCGAGCTGGGGCAACAGAACATTGAAATATCAAGACTTACGAAAATTGCAGATATATTAAACCTAGATTTAACCGAATTATTTGCTGAAGTCCCTTCTAAAGTAATCACTTTTGTAAACCAAAAAGGTGGTACAGGAAAATCAACTCTAAGTGTGATTACTGCAACAAACCTTAAGGAAAGGCATCCTGAAAAACGTATTGCAATCTTAGACTTAGACTTTCAGAGTAGTTCTGAATTTGTTCATAAGATTTCCGAAAATCCCCTGGTAGAGGTTTTTAGAGTAGACATTCACGAATCAACCTCTCCTGTCGTTGACTTCTTAAATACATTAAAGAAAGTAAAGAAGGAATGTGAGTACGTGATTATAGATACAGCAGGATCCGTTGTATTAGCTCAGTTCATCTCAGCGGTACTTTCAGAAACCAATCTAGCAGTCGTTCCTCTTGAGCTGACAGACTTAACCGTTCATGGCACACTGCCAACAATCACTCTGATTGAAGATGCAGCTAGTAGAAGAAAAGAGCAGAGTAAGACTTTCAAAGCACTTGCTGTAGCTAATAAAATGAAAGCTAATGTAAGTGAGTTGAAATACCGTAAAGATTTAAAGCTTGGCGACCATATCGAGATGATGGATGCTTATTTAACATCTAAAGTAACTTATGGTAGAGATCTATCATTAGATCGAGCATTGACAAATAAGGAAGTGGAGGCATTTATAAACGAAATTGAGAGTTGGGTATGAAATCTTTAGGAAGATTAGATCGATTAAATAAGATAAAGGAAGATAGCTACGAGGAAAGTAGTGAGAAAATAAATGCACAGAAAGAGTTAAATAAACAAGAAGAAGAACTCATGTTAGTGCTTGGGGGAGCTTTCCCTCTGAACGTTGAGAAGATAACAATATCTACAGAACTAGAGAAGTACATAAGGCAGCAGAATGAGCTTGAATACATGGATTTTTTCGACTCTGTAAAGGTAGAGGGAGTTAGGGATCCAATTGTAATTTTCGAGGATCCTGAGTCTGGTGAAACTATCCTTGTTGACGGACATCATAGAGTAAAAGCAGCGAAAGAATTAAACATAAAATCACTGCTTGCAAAGAAGCTAAATGTAGGGTCATTTTCGGAGGTAAAACTATGGATGCTCAAGAACCAATTAGGTAGAAGAAACCTCACAGATGGGGAAAGAATTTTCTACGGATTAGAGGTAACTAAGAGTATTGCAGAATTAGCCAAAAAAAAGAAGAAAACCGCGTTTTTGGATACGTCAGTCGTAAGTGCAAATTTGCACTTATCGAGAGAAAAGAAAATTGACAGGATGCAAGTAGCAGCAAATTATGCTAATGTTTCAAGAAGACAGACCTTCAAATTCACAAAAATTCTCAACTCTGGAAAGGCCGATTTAATTAAGAAAGTAATGGGTGGAAAAGTGTCCATTCACAAGGCGTATTTGGAGGTGACAGAAGAGAATAAAGAGAAGAAAAAACCTACAAAAAAAGGACATGAAGAGTTAGATAAAATCACAGAGAAAATATATAACTCAATCAAGCCCTTTTTAAAATCTCATGATCCTAACGAGGTGCTAGAAAGAATAAAAGATTCTATTGCATAAAGTAAGAGCAGCATTGCTCAATACCCTCCTCTCTATAAGAATCCCATAAACTTTTTTTATCTGGGAAATCCTGAAGTAAACGACTATAAAGTAAGTCTACTAAATCTAGAGCTTGCTTGTAGTCGTTTTCTATTATTCTCTTTAACCCCCAAATGTGAGTTACTGAAGTCTGTCTGCTTTCTCTAAGCATATTTTCTAAAAACATTTCTTTTGGTCTACCCAATTCTGTAAATGTTTCGTACATGATGCCTTGCTCCGCGTAACACATTTCAATAATCTTAAATGGGTCTATTGGATTCTTCCCCTTCCAAGAACGATCTCCATAAAAGGGCTTTTTCATATAGGCTATAGATCTTGCGATATATTCTTTTAAATGCTCTTCATCCCAAAACGTAATGAAAGCTGCATTACATCCAATGCCTGCGTTAGCTCCTGTATACACTCCGTTATCTGCGTGTACATAGGTAAGATTAATTTTGTTGGTAGCTGATCTTTTAAACTTTTCGGGGTACTTGTCCCAAAAAATAAAATCAGCATCTATGAAGCTATCACCTTTAGAAGCTTTCTTATAAGCAAACAACTTACCGCAAGCCCAAAAAGTATTAGTGTCAATGTCTTTTGAATTTTCTTTGAAGTCCTCATACCAAGTTGTATCTATTTCGTCAAAGAGTTCCTGATCAAATTTTGAGGGGTCGTCAGTATGTAATACTACTCTACCGTTCTTCTTTCTCCAAGTTTGGGAAGAAAGAGCCAGACATAGTTTACCCCAAACTTTCCAATGCGGAAATTTTTTTCCAATGCCTCCTGCACAGACATCTCCATAAATTGTATATCTCCCTGTCATACTTAGATTAAATCGATTCCATAGACAATTGTATCATGCTCAAATATTTTAGGTACGGTGTATTCTTGAAATACCTGAAGTTTGTCCCCTTTGATGCATGCGAAACCTTTTGCTTCTTTAAAAATTTTGTAGTTAGCGATAAAGGCAATTTTTGTCGGAGAAAGTTGGAGTAGTTTTACATGTTTGTTTCCTCCGGCTACTGACTTTACGGGTTTTGGTAGATCTAACTCAAAGTAGTTAGTATAGTGAGGTAGATTTGGTAACTGTATTTTAATCATAGTATGAAAAATGCTAACCCCCAAAAGAGAGGGTTAGCAATTAGTTATTTAAGATTACCTTATGATGTAGGAATCCAAACTTTGTTCGGATTTCTTGAAGAGTACTCTGTAGTAGAGTATTTCACATCAACTGAATAATGCTTGATCTCGTTTACAGGTTCAATCCTGTGTGTCTCTGCGACAGGCAAGTTATTCATTACTGAATTGTTGAAGTTAAACGCACCATTCAATTGAATGTCGAACGTTTTAACCATACCAACATCTCTAAGAGGAAGGTCGCTACTTCTATAGTTAACACCATAGGTAACTTTTACTTCCATAGCAAAGAATCTGAACGCACCCGAATGGTAACCCGTAGAACTTGCTTTGAACATATTAGGTACTTTACCCAAAGTCTCAATCAGCTTGTGACTCGGAACTTGAGAGGCTAACATGTAATCATCTTTGAACTTTTCTAGTCCTTCGAATTTTACAGGAGTACCTAAATTCTGATAGCCACTAGTTGCTGTCATTGCTTTTAATTGCAACTCTATTTTGATAGGTCTAGTATAGACATATCTAATGTCAGGAACTTGGGTTGAAGGCCAAATCCCTAACATCTTCGCTAGAGCCTCTGTTCTAAAGCTGTTCGAATCATGATCAGAATACATATGAACTAAGTTCACTAAGGCTTCTTTTGAACCACCAATCGAGAATCTTGGTTCCGTAATACCTGCTCCACCAATCTGATTAGTGTTTTTAGTACGACCCATCAATTGAATGTAGACATGGCTGGCTCCAATGATAGAGTACGCAGTTAATGTTTTTGTATATTCAATAACTACTTTTGTACCGTTTCTAGTAGAAGAAGTGAAAGCAATAAAAAGCTCGTACTCCCCTGATCCAGAAACACCCGATTTTTGGAATTCAGCAAAGAAGAATGACCAAGCAGAATATGCCTGAATGTTTCTTGATGTTGCTTCTCCATTACCTGCATTCTCAACAAGAACTTTATCCCCACTGATATGCTTAAGGTATACTGTGATGTCTTTATCAAGTGCCGCCTGCTTCATTCCGAAAGGATCCATCGATGCACTTGGTAAAGGAATTTCTAATGAAACTCGATCTAAACCATTTGATGAATGGAAAGATCCATTGTAGCCCGAAATAAGTACATCTTGAGGAGTTTCAGTACCCACGATTTCAAATGAAGTCTGAACCGTATTAAATGTGAAATACTCGTTAAGACCATCAAAATCTTGTTGGTATAATCTAAGATAGATCTTACCTGCAGGAATGCTTTCTCTTGGCTCCAACTCAACACTATAATGTTTAGTGACATTTGAGTTACCCGCAGCATTAACCTTATTCGCAGGATTCCAATTTTTTTGATCTAACGACCACTCTACCTGAAAAAAGTCTGCGTTGATTTCTGTAGACGTACTCCACTTCAGCAACACATGGTCAGTCATGACATATGCATTAATTGACGAAAGAGTTACAGGAAGATCCGCAGGAACCGAGAAAAGGAATTCCTCATGCGTTGTAGACGTAGCACCCGAAGTATCTGCGGGATCAACAATCGTCCACTTAAAGTACATGTTCCAAGTCTCGCTAACAGGTTTAGATACAGATTTTACGATGTTCCAAGCATTTTCAAAATCGCACTCAGTATCCGAAGTTGGGTTTACATCTCCGGTAGCTACCACATCACCCGACTCATTTCTGTATTCAAAAATCAAGTTAGGTTTTAATAGGTTTGCAGCAGAATTCGCAGAAGCTTCAGAAGAAACACTGCCAAATTCATCCTGTCCATAGTCAATTGTAGGCGCCCCTTCTGATGCTGTATCCGAGTAGAACGTAGCACGGAATGAAGTTCTAAAAGCGGGGTTGGATTCCTGTTGGTAATACGGAGTATATACGAAGTGTCCCTCTAACGCAACTCCGTCACCTGAGAATGCAGCATCGACTAAATCTTCATCGAATCTAACTGTAAGCTTAGACTGACCTTCATTTGACTCTACTACACCATCAATGACTAAGCCTTCTACGCCAAGCCATGCGACAGTTTGTTTATTGGCATTGTAGTAGTCTGCATCCATACCTGATTGTAAACCATCAGTGACAAAATAGACTTTACCAAAAACGGAAATTGGGGCAAGGTTTGTCCCTTGTAATGTGACACTCGTACCCTTCATGAAGCTCACGCTTGTACCTGCGTGAAACGAAGGATATGCACCTAAGTCATCTCCTTGCTCAATGAAATCTCTAAGTGAATCTGGGGTAGAGGCATTTAGCTCTGAACCCGAAGTAATCGTTCTAAGAACGGGAATAATAGTAGACATGTTTGTTTTTGAAAGTATTAAATACTTAACGCTGTTTTAATGTTCGTTGCCTGTGAAGCATTAAGAACTCCTTCACTCTCTAGAGTATTTACTAAAGAAAGGAAGTCATCTTTTACGAATTTTTTATTGACAAGGGAAAGATCTGTGTACTGTGCTGAGTAGTCAGCATCGTATTCTAATCCCTTATTGTTCTGTGCATCTCTAACACGCATAGCAGTTGCGGAAATCTCTATGTATTTTGGATCTCCAGAGGCTACTTCTTTGATACCAACATATGCAGTACCCGCACCCCCTGTAATGATGCCTTCGTTTACTCCGTCAGTGGCACTTAGCGTAGCACCATTAAACGCATTGGCAATGATCTTTGCAGAGTATCCTAAAAGAAAGCTATCTGTAATTTCAAAACCATAGTCAGAAGAGCCGTCATGCTGTGTAGTAAAGTACCCCGAAAACGCTTCCGTAATAAAACCCGCATCATTGGTAAGCTCTGATGTAGATGAAGGAATTGAAGGTTTATCAGTCAAGTCATTATAGCTTGAGATACCTGGAGTATCTTTACCTACTTCAGTCCAATTTTCTGTGTTAGTCCACGAATCGTCTGAAAGGTCTGTACCTTCATATCTAAAAGTTGTGTAGGTATTGTCCGCATTTTTTACCGAAATCAAAACGCCATATCCTCTTTTTTGTAAGGGTATGTTATCTCTCTCAGTAGTACTAAATACAGACTTGTATCCTCCTTGCACATCCTCCGAACTAATAATTGGATAATCGCTATTTGCGTGTACAAGTTTTTCGGGAAATGGTAATCCACTCATCTTATTCAAACTCAAGTTTAGTCCCTACATTAAATGCCCCAGGAGCATTACTTTTGTATACTCTGTAGCTAGCAGTGACTCCATATGAATTTGTATAATCAAAGTCGCCTACTTTAGTAAAAGCTGAGAGTACCGGAGATGACCCGTCTTGAGTGACTTGAGATAAGTCTCCATAACTCGCGGGGTAGATATAATAAGTAAAATGGTCCCCTGCATCTTCAGTAGCTTGAGTACTATTGATCGTTAAGTTTTTAGAAGTTGCTAGGGATCTTGAAGTAGATATTCTATCAATCACCTCAGTAACTTCCGCATTTGTTGGTGATGCAGGAAGTGGGTAGTTTGTACCTCCAAAAAAGCTTCTTTGACGAATGCTAATAGAGAAAGTTCTCGATAAGTTATCTCCACGATCCCCTATTGCAGTCAATGTCCACGAAATTATCCCTGGAGTTAGGCTCTGAACTTTTGAGCCAACTAATGCTGTAAGTGAACGGTCAACATCATTGATCGGCTGACCACTAAAACCTGTACCCACTAGATTAAACGTAGTTGGTTCATTGCCTTCACTATCTACAACTGTAGTCCAAGAAGCAGACTGTACCGTAATTTCTACTCCAACCTCAAATACACTCCCCGACTCAGCGAAACTTACCTGAAGAGAAGAGAGTGACGGTTTAATGTATGGGGAAATCATTTCTCTAAGGATCGTCTCTAGTGTTGTGCCTGCAACAAAGGTTCTTCCTTGCGAAATATTTCCTACAGTAAGTGTTGCTGTAAGGTCTGCGGTAAGTTGTGCGTTTTGGATAATGTTTCCATCTCCGTCAACGTCTTGTGTGATGTCCTTCCAATTAAGAGCATCTTTCCAATCGGTATCAAGAATGTAATCAGGAAAAACGCCCGGAGCAGTTGGATGTTCTTTTTTGTCATCCCCCTCATATCGGTATGTTGCAGCGATCACTTTACCTTCCCCATCTTGGGATGCAACCGTAACTACTTGCCCCAATCTTCTTGCGTATTGGGGGATTAAATCACGTTCTGCAATAGACCCAACCGTAAAGGATGCCCCTGAAACACTTTTTGAATCTACAATCGGATAATTGTCATTCGAGTGTACAAGTTGATCTGGAAAACTTAAAGCCATTTTTAAAATATTTGTGTGTGTGTGACATGGGGGGTGTCATCTTATTACAAATTAACTTGTAAAAGTGCGGTGCATCAAGTCGTTTTGATTTTCAAAGCTGATTCAGTACTAAACACGCTAGGAGCGTTGGACTTATAAACGTGAAGCGTTAAAGGTTTTCCTTTGTACTTAAACTCTTTCATGCCTTCATACGTGAATGCCTTCAGTATATCTCCCGCGTAGTAGTTGTCTGGCTTTATTGCTCGAATGTCCGTAAGCATCGGTTCCGACTCGGAATACATAATGTAGGTAAAGCCCTCTGTGTGGGAGCTGTCAAATGATTCCAAAACCATCTCCTCCGTATTTTCTGCGATTAGTACGGAAGCATCGTCTAAAAATGTTTCGGGGTCTATTTGAACTCCCCCTTTGTAAAATACATGTGCCATAAATTTTATTTCAAAATTGATTGTATCAACTAATTTATTTTCTGAATAGGCTTTAATCGAAGAGTAGATAACTGAAGGAGTATTCCGAATAATTGTATGATCAAGACTTTCGGGACTCTGTACGTTAGAGAATAGTTCAGTACCTAACATAGCATCTACTCTATCCGGTAGATTGTAATTTCCGTCTGCGTTTAGCTGGTATACTAACTCGTCTAAGTAAGCCTCATATGAAACGGGATATACAAACTCATTTTGATTATCAATTGAAAAGCTTTTAATACCCATACTTCCGCCAATATTTTCTTCTATATCCGAGAAGTCATAAAAGTATCCTTCATAGTGGTATTGGTAGTCCGTGAAGTATAATTCAATTGTGGTATTGCTAGAAGTAAAAGGAAGAAAGTCTAATATGTTTTTTAATACATACTCTCTAAAGCTTTGACTGTTTGCAAATGGAGTAAGCATTGCAGCTTTAAATACCGAGTTTACACTATCATCAAGAGTGATATTAAAAAGACCATACTGACCGCTTGAAGGATCCCCAACATTCAGCGGTTTTGCTGATTCTTTATTTACTGAAGGAGTAATAAATGGATACCCCGCATACAGTTGAGACATATCAATTAAAACATCTCCGTCACTGATAGCTTTTAAGTACAGCTCAATGCCCTTCTTTGTACCTTTCAAACTCTGTATAGCAAAAAGATTGATGAAGAAATGTCTAAGTATTTCGGGATGTGTCTCTGAAGGAAGGTCTACATTTGAAGCATCTAAAATATACTTTCTCACATACTCAAAATTCTTTGTAAGAAATGGGTTTGTAATTGCCTGTATATTCGAAAGTACTTCTGCCTTCTCTAAATTCATCGCATCAAAAAGAGCGATAAATTTTGAGGTGTTTTGTATCTCAAGAATTTGTTCCGGAATGTAGTCCTTAATCTGCTTCATTATATTGAGATGGCTTTAATAGTTAAGTTACCTTTTCTAAATATTGTTTCTGTTGAAGATCTCTCAAAAGTCTCTTCATCTTCTTCAGCGTAAATGTCTGTCAGTAACTCAAACTCAGAGATTGAAAGATTACTGATAGCTTTATTATTTATGGAATCTATTGAGATATTGGTAAAGCCCCTCACTTTTGCTGCTAAGGCATTTCGGATAGTTGTAGCATCTACTCCAACACCATATCCTCCGTCAATATATCTTGCAATAGAATCCTTAATAACAATGGATGCAGACTTACAAGCTTCTTTAATATCTACAGAAGAAATGACATATAGAGTTACAGTTAAATCTTCTAATTCAACATACTCATTTTTTGAGGTGTAGAAGTCATACCCCGCAGGAATGAAGTCCGCGATTTCCGATAGTAGATTTTCTCTATCCTCTTCTGTAGCTTCTTCTGTGCTGGTCAGCAGTATTCTTACCGTTACAGTATTCAATACAATCTGTGCATTTGACTTTAAGATTTCGGGAATAGAGTTTACTAATATCTCACACGATTTTTTATTAGTTATTCCATTTCGAACACTAACACCAACAGCACAATTTTTTTTGAGGTCTGCTAGAGTTTCTTCTTCTGTCTGTTTAGTTGACGAGACTACTTGAATAAGGCTTAAATCTCTTTCTGAAGAAGGATTTGAAACTACAGATACATTTGAAGTCGGATCAACATAAGATACTCTATCGGGAGCCGTGAGGTAGTCTACTTTAACCAAGGAACCAATGTTAGGTCTTTGACCAAAAATGTTATCTCCAAAGTGTAGGTTATAGCTAGCTTCTGAACGAGGAAATGCAGTAAACACCTTTGAAGAAGCTTCGCCAAAAAAGTCTTCTAGAAAAGTCCAATTTTCCCCCTCGATCTCTACTGAGATTGTTTTATAATCAATATCCGTATCGGGCAAGAAAATTTCTTTTCCAAGGTATTCTGCAGAATACGTGTTGAACTCCCCTACTGAGAAAAACGCATTCATAGTTCTTGATACATTAGACTCGACTAGTTTTATTGGGTCCCGATTTACTGCAATCAACCCTAGATCATCTAGTGAAAGTCGCAGCTCTCCTTTTGGTATCAGGTATTCTTCGCCAGCACTAACCGTCATTGAGATATTTAAAATTACAGGAGAGTACCTTTTCGGTGTATGTCCGTAATATATCGATCTAATGAATGCTGTTGTATAGTCATTAGTATTATAGACTAAACTATTCGAAGCAAAATTATTTAGATACCAAAAATCCTTCTCACTGAATTGAGCAAAAATTTCGACAAGAAACTGACCAAAGTCAGAAGCACTCCTATCCGTCCACTCTGGAAAATGAGTATCTGCATATTCATGTGCTTTCTCTACTAACTGTTTTGAAGTGACCGAAGTTAAATTGGCAAGAGAAGGTTTTAAACTTAAAGTAGAGTAATCATATATTTGTTTGATTACCTCATAGTCAAGTTTTGATATTCTTGATATAAGTTCATTTTTAGTCATCCTACAGAGCTATTAAAAGTAAGTAATAAAGTGAAAGAGGAATTAATATGGATGCTCCTCCGATAGCAGTAGCAAGCAAGTCATACCAATCAAACACACCATAGTCAGCTTCGTTATACAGCTCCCTAAACAGGCCAGCAATAGCACTAACAGCAATCGCAAGGCAGTAGCTTGAAATTCCTTCAAAAATAAATGTCTTACTTGCTACGTATGTAATCAAAGCAATCGTAAATCCTGCAAGCAAGTGTAGTTGTTTATCTCTTTTTATCATGATATTGCTATAAATCCTTTTGTATTGCTTGAGTTATCCAACTCGGCTTTTTTGTATTTATATTGGAACACTGCACCATGTTCATTGAGGGATTCTTTGATGATTTTTACCTCTTCAAGTACTGCTCCCGTATGTTTGCTAATAATCTTTTGTAATTGATTTGCATACATTCCTGCTAAGGATTCACGGTTGGGATTTTGGAGAACTTCAGAAAGGTTTGGGACGACTTCATTAAAGTAAACTCTAACCTGGTCTGAAGAATGAAAAATAAATTTCACTCCGTCATCAATCTTACTTTTACCTTCTAGTAGATTAATCTTACCTCCCTTGATCTCGCAGTTGAAAGACATTCCTTTTCGTATCATAGAACATTGATTAGTTTATGTGTTTGAAGTGATACTTTCCATTTCGGATTTTTTAATGCTAAATCCATACAATGATTTATTGCTTCGGGGTCGGGGTAATTGCCCCTAAAATGAGGAGATAAAAAGTATAGGTTTGAATCAATCGAGGGGTTAGGTAGTGAGGAGTTTTTATGTAGGACATATCGTACTTCATCTACTCTAGTATCTCCTATTTTTTTAGCCAATACGTGTTCTGCGATTTTTGGACTTACGGCAACATAATCAATGCCTAAAGGAATAGGATGAATGCCGGAGGTTTCGATGCAGATAAAGTATCCATTTTCTTTAAGTATATGAATTAACTCATCATCTAACTGATCCAAAGGCTCTCCTCCTGTCAACACTAACTCTTTGCAGTTTATTTCTGACAGAATATTTAAGATCTCTTCAGCAGTACGTTCTACGCTGCTTTCAAAATTTGTATCACATTCTACTCCCATTTTCGCACATGCGAACTTTGTTAAGCATCCCGAAAATCTGATGAAGATTGAAGGGTGTCCCGTTCTTGCTCCTTCACCTTGTACCGAGTAAAATATTTCGCTAATTAGATATTTTTTCATGACTCTTATTTTTTTATTCTAGTTTTCCAATGCCGATTTCTGTGGTTGTCCCTGATTGTGCAGCTGCACTTCCCGTTGTAGCAACCGGTATTCCTTTATTGACTTTTACTGTTGCAGACTTTACGTATGTCTCGATGGCATTGGCTAGTGAAGAAGAGAACTTTTCTAAAGCATCCCCTTGCGAGTTACCGTCATCCATTTTTGACAATTCTGTCAGCAAACTTTTGATGTTAGTGGTGAGCGTTGATTTATCTAGCATTATTTTAGGAGTTTAGAGATGTTTACTTTTGCTTTTTCTATCGCTGTAATTGTTGTTGGTATTGGTGTTCCACTTACTCCTACAGGAGTGGTAACTTGTATCTTTGATATAATGCTGAGTACATCATCAAGCAAGGATTTTACAGAAACACTTCCCTCCGTAATACTAATCTTATCCGAGATAGAAACCTCCCTTGAATCCACACTAGCAGTTACCGTATCTTTCGTAAGTGATACTTTGGTTTTATCTCCCTTTCTAAGTTCGATACTCGATGGATCAATACCGATGCTGAATGTTTCTTCGACATCTTTGATCTCGATTTTTTTGTTTTCATCATCGATAGTTATGTTATAGTTACTTGTAAAAATGCTATTGGTCCCAGTAGTATTTTTGTTGTATAATGTTGAGTTATTTTTCGGGGTGCATCCAACAATTACAGGGGCGTTTGGATCTCCATCGACAAAGGATACATAGAAAAAAACTTCATTACCTATAGTGTCTAACCATTTCTGCGTTGGAGTAAAAAAGTGCGGAAATGAATAGGACATTCGAGCGTACACAACAATACCGCTTTCAAGTCGAAGCAGTAATTTTATACCCTCGCTTGATTCGAGTTGTTTACCTAAGAAGGTAGCTCGCAATACTCCGATCTGTTCATCTCCATGAAGCTCTCGCATTATCTTCTGAATTTTAATGTTGTAGTAAAACCTTCTTTATCGCAATTGTGTAGTACAGATACTAACAAAAAACGAGCATCCGTTGTGGTGTATCTTTGTGATGTTGAATCGTATTGAAGAATGCCTTTTACATTGTAGTACTTACCTCGCACTGGCCTAAAGTCTCCATCACATGTCGCCTCCACTTCAATACCGAAATATGGCTTTATCTTAAATCTTGCTCTTGTATCATAAGACCTCGCTCTTTTAAAAAACTTTGTCTGCTCTTCTTTAGTAAGGCCTCCTTCGGTATTTAATTTTCTTTCAACTTTTTTCTGCTCTTCATCAGAAAGACTTTTGTAATAGTCATTCAACTCATAGGTATAGTATTCGTTGATGTCTTTACCATTTTCGTCTTTTCTACTATATGTCCATGTAGTTAGCTCTTTCAGTTCTCCTTCATCAAAGTATGTAACCTTATTATTTCTAACTTTTGAAGCATCGGCAACATCATGTGATACAGAAACATTTCTGATCTGAATCTGATTTGTTGCTGAAGGCTCTATAGGTTCGAAGCTATCTAAACTCTCCCCCTCTCTAAGCATTACTCTGAAGAAAACTAAGTCACCACTTTCTTGCTTTGTACTTGCAACAACTCTTAAAAAGCTATCTCCATCTTCATTTTTTTCAATGTATAAATGGCAACCTAAATAGCTTACCAACTTATTAAGTAGTGCTTGGTCGGTAAGGTCTTTTTGAATTAAAGGAGCATCTAATGAAAATTCTAAATCACCAAGAAGCTTTAAGTCTGAGCTGTTTGTTTTAAGCCCCATACCTTCTGCGATATTTTTTAGTATTTCAGAGGCTTTTATTTTTTCTTTCTTAGCCCAAGTTCTTAGTGTATCTGATTCTTCTGCTGAAGGGTACGCTTCATAATGTACCTCTTGAGAGAAACCCTTTCCAACACATGTGACATTAGCCTTAGCTGTACCCGAATCACTTAACTCAAGATCTACAGCTCTGATCGTCCCCTTAAAAGCTTTTTTTCTGTACTGGGTCGTATCATTATTAGTGTATCCCCTTAACGTACCCAGCGAGAGTTCCACAGGCGCCATAGTCCTTAAACTTGCAATCGCAAACTCTCCTGTGACAGAAAAACTAGCGTGAACTAACAGATCTGCTTTGTAGTCGATATGTATTGATTTTACCGAATCGGAAAGATCTCTACCGTCTACAAATACCTTCCAATATGAATTAGAAAAACTCATTTATTGCTTTTTTCTTTGCTCTGCAAATGTTGAAAGACTAGAAAGCTTTCTTCTAATATTTCTCTTTCGAGTATCACAATACAGGATGCATTTTTCTACCCCCGTTGGAGACGAAAATATGCTTACTATCGTGCCTCTTTTATATTTACCCTTGGATGCGTAAAGAACTTTTTCTCCTACGCCAAATGTTTTTAATCTACTCATGTTAGTACAACTAGTTTTGGTATGTAAATTTTATCTCCCGCACTATAGTCATCAGGAAGTCTTGAATCATTACACTCTGCGATGATGTTCCATAAGGATTCATCGCTGTATTTAGTTCGAGCAACATCATATAAAGTTTCTCCATGAGACATTATATACTCCTCACTCTCCAACGCTTTCGCGTTTGGTTTTAGGGGAAAAATTGGAGTGTTGTTTAAATACACTCTAGAATCGTTTATGCTGTAGAAATCTTCACTAATCATTAAGCTTGATTATTATTTTGTATTGAATCATTTCCTGCGTACAGATCATTTGCTGATGTGCCTAGTGAACCTCTAGAAATTGAAATAGCAGCTATTGAAGTTTTAGCTAAAGAGTCTGGTTCTTTTGCCTCATCGACTCGGATTGTGACTGAAATTTTCGCTCTAACGGGGTATAGATTTTCATCTCTGAGTAAAACGTCTATGTCTAAGTCACTTATGACTCCTTCAACATGTATAGAATCCCCGTAGGAAAAAACAATACGTGGAGGAGGTGAGAATTTTCTAAAGGTGTAGAAGTCTCTTCCTTGGATTCCTGCAAAGGTTGGTCTTCCTCCTTCTTCCTGTATATCGGGTCTGATCAAAGAGTTGAAGAAATCTATATCGTCTTGCACACGCTGTACTGAAGATTCAGCAACAGGGGAATTAACGTTGGATCTAGCGTATGCTTTAGGCGAACTGCCTGAAGGTTTAATACTTAAATACCTTTCTGTTTCATCAACAAATAGAGTAAACGTTATCCTCCTCGA
Source organism: Flammeovirga agarivorans (assembly GCF_012641475.1). Lineage (NCBI taxonomy): Bacteria > Pseudomonadati > Bacteroidota > Cytophagia > Cytophagales > Flammeovirgaceae > Flammeovirga > Flammeovirga agarivorans. The sequence continues at coordinate 18,041 of NZ_JABAIL010000016.1, forward strand.
TCCGCCATTTGTCCATGCGTATTTTAAATAGTTTCGCAAGGGGGATTCTCTATCTGTATAGGTCACTTCTTTCTTATCTTTCAAGTCTTCGGGGTTGAATTGAAAGACGTAATAAGAATTCAGATCTTTAGCTAAAGCAATAACTCCTCTAGGAACAAGTTTTAGCGTGTTGGTCCTAAGAGTGAAAGTATTTCTGCTTCCATCTTCGCCTTCAATGAAGTAAGGAGAGTTATTAGAAAAACCTGCTTGGTTTGATGCAATTGGATTGGGTGCAGTTCTGAAAAGCCTTTCCATCCACAGAAGATTATGATCTGCGGAACCGCCACCCGAAATATTACTTAATTTTGAAATGAGACTATCCGCCATATGCTACCCTAGTTTTCATGTTTTTCTCAAATTCTTTTAGTGCTTTTTTGATTACCATCTCCACTTCTGAAGAAGTAACTCCCGTTCCGCTAAAAGCTCCAGGTTCTATGTTGATGCTTACCTTATCTATTGCAGTACCTATCATAGTACCTCCTTCATTATTCGAGGCATTAGATTTGATCTCCAAGGCTTTTTTATTAACATCAACCCCTCTACTACCATCGCCAAAACCAAATAGATTTTTTGTATAATCAATCCCTTCTTGGGTTGTTTGATTTGTAGCTTCTAGTAAGGTTGCGTTGCCCTTCTTTCCTTCGAATTGTTTGTCCGTTTTCTCAACTACTTTTTGAACTGTAGATGTTCCGCCTTTTAGTTCAGAAAGCTTTTGATTTTTTGCTTCTTTTCGAATTTTAGAAAGTTCAGCTAAAGTGATTTCAGAGTTTGCTTTCAATGCCTGATTAGCCATAAGAGAGGCATAGGTTTCTGCCTGCTGATTTATAAGCATTGTGTCCGTTGCATTTGCGATGCTGGATCCCCAAGATGTCATCTTTTCTAACATCCAATCCCCCGTTCCTAAAATAAACTTTCCAAACTGAGTTCCTTCAAACCAATTCATCACTGATTTTAAGTTTTCAAACAGCTTGTCTATAAAAGGAAATGCATGATCTTTAAAGAGAAATCCCAAAGGGTTATCCTCACTCTCTAGGTAGTTCTTAATAGACTGCATTCCATTGCGGAACATCTCAGGAATACTTTTTATGAATGTCGAAATAAAGTGATAGGTTACTTTAAAATCGAGTACTAGTTGATCAAACCAAGACGAGAAAAACTTCCAAAGATTTTTTACAGACTCGGCAATCATATTCACCCCTAAAGCAAAGCTCTTATTTGACTTGTAGAAATTGTATAGCGTTCTTGAGAAGTGAGCGACCACTCCAATCAAAGCAGCCACAGCCCCTACTATCGGGAGTATTGGAGCAATAGCCGTCCATATAGCAGCACCAAACGATACAACTAAAGGAATAACCCCAAGAAGAGATTTTCCAAGAGACATGATGCTTCTACCCAAAGTACCTAATGATTTAACAGAGCCAACAGCAGCTTGTCTTATTGACATCTTTGAGAGTTTCCACATTTGAATACGCAGTACTCTAAATGCATTTGCTGTTGTAATAGACTGTAATCCTAAAGCACTTAATGAACGCTTCATTAAAGGGAACGCTTTTTTAGTCATAAGGTGAGATCCCAAAGACATGACATTGAAAAACTGCTTTGCCTGTAGTCCAGATACAACAAACCATTTGGCAAGCTTAAATCCATAAACAGCAAGTAGCCATTTACCAACTAAGGAAATTGCAGTCTTTATTTCAGAACCGTACTCTTGAAAAAACCACTTTACTTTTTCAACCCAAATTCCCGTTTTGATGATGAAGTTTCTGAGAAGATTATTAATGCCATCTTTACCTCCGACCAATGCAGAAAACTTGGATTCAGAGAGAAAGAACACTTTAGTTAATTCTCTAAAAAACGTCCAAGTAAGTTTAAATACACCTCCAATAGCTTGACCAAAACCTGTAATGATTCCTTGATTTTTTCTAAGGTATTCTAGAACATCCGTCAATGATTTTTTCACCATCTCTCCAAACGAGTCGGGGCTATTCACATCACCAAAAAGGGCTTTCATGAATATGCCTCCCATCGCCTTATATCTCTCTAATATTTGAGAAAGTGAACTTGGAATTTTCAGTGCAATTCTGTGGATTTCTTTTTGTTCGTGTAGGAACCCTCTAGTTGCTTCAGCTAGCTTTCTTGGATCTAAGTATTGCTGTTGTAAAAGTTCTCCATGTTTCGTAGCTCCTGCGATAAGCCCTTCAAGAGAAGATAAATCACCGGAAAGAATGTTGGTATAATTTTGAGCAGCTTCAGAAACACTAACTCCAAACACTTCTGACATATCAGAAATCATTCTTGAGTCCTTGTCTGAATAGTTGATTCCTTTTCTACTTAGTTCTTGAGCTATACCAATATGGTCTTCTACATTACCCGAAAAATTCCCTGATGCGATGTTTGACTGAATCTTAGCGTAAGCTGCACTTGCATTTTCTAAGGACCCAAAAGCCAAATATGCTTTTCGAGTTTGGGACTCCATCTCTGTTAAGTAGTTAACAAAGGCTTGTGTGCCAAGGTAAGCACCTCCGACATATGCAATGTAGTCGATCAACCCTGAAGTCAGATTTCGAAGTGATCCATAAGCAGCTCTTGTTGTTCCAATCAATCCTTTGTTTTCTCTAGAAAGGCCATTCACGGCATTTTGAGCAGCTTCAGCTTTTTCGGCATTTAAGCCAAGAAGTCTAGCACCTTCTAGTAAAGGATTTTTACCCTGTAACACCCAAATAGCAGCTTGTGTTTTTGCTATTGACTTGAGGTATTTTTTTGTTTTACCTGTTGACTCTAGTCCAAGCTGTTTATTCAACTTATCACTAAGCTTATCTACTTGCTTTTCAACATCTTTTATTTGCTTTTTTGCATCTGTCCAAAGCCCAGAAAAAGTAAAGCCTTTTTTGGCTGTGGAAGCCTTGACTTTACTTTTATTCATCATCTCTTCTAGATTTTTTGGATCAAGTGCGTTATACATAGACTTGTATGCATTCTTACTTGCTGCAGAAAGTTTCAATAACTTATCTGTTACTGTATCTACTACAGAGATGTTTTTAATATCTACCGCAAAATCGAAAATATTCATGACTACTGTCTGGTATTTGAGTTCTTGCTTTCCTCTTCCATTACCCGCAGTTCTTGTTGTAGAATAGACCTACGTGTTTTTGTAGGTAGAAGTAGAAAGTCTTTATATGAAGAAAAATTTAACCGCTTGAGAAACAAGTGGAACATGGAGTCAAAACTATACTCTTCAGTAGGCTTAAATAGGTGTATAACTCCCTTATAAATCTGATGATATACCTCATGTGCTTTTGAAGTACATAAAGGATTATCCGCAGAAATGCCCTTATTTAATAGATGATTGCTTATGAAGAGAATAAGTTTCCCGACTGTGCAGATACAGGAATCTGTTTACTCATTGAGCAGGCACAAGTGTCCTCATATGCGAAAGATAAAGCGGGGATTTCATCTCTTACGCAGTTACGGATCGCCTGAAGGTCTTTTCTGAAAATTTGATCAAAAACTTTTAACCCTTTTCTTTTGAAAAGCTCTGATGGAAGTTCACTAATAATTTCTCCTGAATCGCTGACTTGCTTAATACCAATGATACAGTTCATTGCTATTTTTCTCCAAAATTCAATGTCATCGTCATAGCTGTTTTCATGTTGAATACAGTCGCGTAACGTTGGGGCCCTAAATTCAAACTGATTAAAAGTGATGCCGTCTAGTTCTGGCTCAACAAGTTCTCCTCTTTTTTTAGGAGATTTGTAGACATACCCTTCTGTAAGTTTTGTAGTCAACACATCAAACTCGCCATCTGCCTCGTCAATTTTTTCATAGTCTTCTTCCGAGTAGTCTATCTTGTGTAAGTCTACATCCATCGCTAGCGTTTTCGTGCAGTACTTACAAATCACTTCTTGATTTTCCAATAAGTCCTCCCACAAGTGTCTATGAATCTCTAGGAGCAGTGTATTTGCAACAGCCATAGGCATCGCTAATACTACTTGAGGAATTTTCACATCCCCACTTTCCGCGAATTTCTTGCGAACTTCTTCAGCACTTGAATGCCTCCCTAATTGGGAACACCCCGCACTGATCACATTAGCGAACCAAGAAAACGGTTTTTCTGAATTTCGCTTAGTGAAGATTTTTTCTGCAGCACCATTAATTGGTAGAAGAGTGGCCTCCTCTACTCTATCGCCCGAAAACGAATAGGTTACGTCTAGTTTAATTGTTTTCATTATACTTAGTATTTGACCTTAACTAAACAAAGCTGAGAAAAAAAATGCGGGGCATCAAGATTAGTTCTCGTCAAAATGATCATCAGCAAAAGCACCGTACTGCATTTGAAACTTATCAGTTCCTTGCACATCGAATGTGGGGTACGTTCTAGACTTAAAAGCAAACCCTTCAAGAATGATAACTCTTAAAGGAATTCCATGATGTTTTTTTGTAAGTCTTCCTGTAAGTTTCAGTCCTTTTTGGCATGCTTTAACGATACCTGCCAATTCAATATCTTCAGCTGTACCTTCTTCTGTTCGAGCAAGTGAAAGCTCCCCTAAATCAAGGATCTGATTTACGAATTTTTTCTTCTTGTTAGTACCCGCGTCTACAGTCTCCACATGCTCCATTGTTTCTTGAAGACCTGAGAGTGTTTCAAACCTGTAGTTTTTACCACCGCCTAAGACATTGTCTAGTCCAAGTGCTGATAGAACTGCCTGAGTAGCCGGAGAAGAAGAAATTTCGGGAGAAAGAGATAGTTCTAAAAACCATCCATTATTCACCATCAAATCCGCTGGTTTTGTTGACATAAGCTTAAATGTATTTGTGTGATTAATGAAGAATACTGCCGACTAAATGCCGATAGCCGACAGCGATTTCTTGCAAGTTTATTTTTATGATACGTTTAGGACACCATCATTTCTATTCAATGAGATGTTAGCATACTCCAATACCTCCGTTGGAATCCAATTTATATCGATGTTCTTTTCTTTTCTACTTTGTCCCACAGGATTATTTTGTTCATCCGAAACAAAGATGTATGCTTCTTCAAATGGAATAGAGTTTTCTAAAGCCCCAAGCTCATATTGTCTCTTGAAAAATTGACGTAAAGAAGTCTTTGCTTGCCCTACCAAATCTCCCGAATTAGAGGTTTGAGATAGCCATTGATAGTTTTCATCAATGTAATTGAGATAAAACATCGTTTGTCGTCTAATGGAAATTGACTGATGCAATTCAGCTTTCGACTGACTTCTAGACGAGACAACAAAGAATCCGTTTTTGTTAGTGTGACCAATAAAGTTTACACCGTATGCTTCCAAATACTTTGTATGTTCTTTTCTATCAAATGATTTTGTATCTACAGTAATCGCATTGATCCTTGCACCAACTCCTCCAGGTACAATATGTGCGTGTCCTCCTTGATTTTTAGATAGATGGATATAGGCTGAACCAATAATTGAAGATGCTGAAGGAATAATCTTCTTATATTTTCCATCTTGGATCGTCATCCACCCCACATACACCGCAGTATTTGAAAGGGATTCTCCACTATTCAAAGCATCGTTATAGGCTATAAAATCGCTTTCTCTTGCATTTTTTGGAGTATTGCAAACAAAGGTTACTCTGCCGTTTTCTAGGGCGTAGGCATTGCCATATTGAGCCATTTCAAGAGTCTGTACATCCGATAGGACTATTTGTACATCTTGACCATCAAAGAGCTTGAATCCTTTTTTCTCGTCATTTTCTACTACTCCTTCATAATCTGCTTCTGTTGGAGTAACATACAATCCCCCCGTCAGCATTAGAGTAACCTTACTCGTTAATGTGTGTTCTGGAGAATTAGCTTCTAGTAGTACATACTTTGAGGATTCAGAACGCTCAGAAAGTTCAATCATGTCTGATGCATAAAGGGTATCTACCACTACACCATCCTCGTACACAACCATCGCCCACTCTGAGGGAGAAGGGTGATCCAAGATAGACTGACTTGGAGGAAATACATCAACCATTAGTAGATTGCCATGCTCTCCTGGTGACTCCGTTCCATTAAATGCTGAAGTAACGGTAAATACCTTCAAAGGATCTACAGTTGTATTTGCTACTGAAACTACTAAAGCAATTGCAGTATTTGCTTGCGTGTGACTTACTGTAAGTGTATTTTTTGAATACGCATACGTGTAGTCTTCAAATACAGCTACAGCATTAACTTTCTGAGAGGTTAGCCATTCTGAAAGTCTTTTCACAAAATTGCTAATTGACTCTCCTTTCTGAGCTACAACTTCATGGTCTGAAGAACCGTCATTGATGATAACTTTATCTCCTTCTTCTAGTGCAGAAAAAGAGTATTTTTTTGAGGCTAATTTATCCGCTTCAACCGCCTGCAGTTCGTCTTCTACAACTGCTTGATCATTAATTGGAGCAACCGTATATGATGCCGTTGCTGCAGTAGATCCCTCTCCCGCTAAACGAATACCATACATGGTAACGCCATACTGACCTGCGTGTTTGTACATTGCTTCTACTTGCACATCCGCTTTGGTTGGGGATCCGACCCCAAAAACTTCTCTGTCTTCAGAAAGGGAAGTAATTTCGATAGGGACATTTACCGGCCCTTTACTTCTCTGCATTATCATTCCAACATTATGCTTAGAGACTCCCGCTTTTGGGGACGTTGCATTTGAAATGCCTTCTTGGAGATTTAACCCCAGTAATTTTTTTGACATATCTATTTTAAATTGAAGGTGATTTAATATTTAAGTTGATGTTTACTATAGATGGAACAAACTCTTCAGGTTGGCTAGGAGCAACCCACAGGAATACCGTGAAGTCTGCCACATGTTCAAACACCCCATCCGTAGTGTCTAAGTCCCTATAGTTTACTGTATATCGGCATCGGCACAATCCATAGTACTTAGTTGAGTATTCAAACCATCCCTCGCTACCAAATTTTTGAAGAAAAACCGTCTTAACTTGTTGATTATCTTCGTAACTAGATGTTATCGATTTGACATCAAACTTATACTCTATGTAGTAAGGGGACTCTAACAGTAGATTATTTGGAAGAATTACCTTTGGTGCAATCGAGGGCATGTTATGATACATTGTAGAAGGAGCTTGACCTCTAGGAATAATAAGCAAGCTATTAGCACTATAATCTTCAGCCGTCAGATTTTTGCTATCTCCTTTTCTTGAAAACTTTACCTTCAAGCTGAGTTGCTTTCCGTCTCTAGTAGCATCAAAAGGTTCATCGTGATTTTGACCACAAAACTGACTTGAAAAGAGTGCATCCCCTTCTATGAATTCATGTATCATTTAATGTATTTTTTTAGTCGATTGGCAGTAGTTAGTAATGCACCTCCTGTTTTTGTTTTGGAGAGTGATCTAACTCCTTTCCATATTTTTGATTTTAGCTTTTTACCCTTTGGATCATTGTTTAACCACTTTTTAGCAGTTTTTCCAAGTGTATTAGAGGCACTACCTTGATCGTCTTTATAACCCATCGCAGCGCCAACAAAACTTCCCGCTTTTCTGCCAAGAGCCCCTTTCGCAAAACCTGTAACTGTCTTCTTATTTATAAAATGAGACTTGACTGTTTTCTTATTTCCACACTTCCTTTTGTGGGACCTTACGATTCTACCTTTTCTGTAGTGTGATTTTACTATAGTATTCATCAGCGTTTCTTTTTATTTTTCATAAGCATAGCCCACTTTTCTTTTTGGCTAGCTCTGGATGAATCATTTACATATTCGGCGCCCTTGGTTTGATTACCTGTACCAAAAACCTTTTCATGGGATTCTGGTAAGGTTGCTTTTTGAACACCTTTATTTATACTGCCAAGACTTGCAGGGGAACCCTTTGGTGGATCATATAAACTTTCGATCATTTTTTGAAAGTTGAAGTCTTTACCATTTGCTCTTGCATCCGTAAGCATATCCTGCAGGGGCTTTGTAGTAAATCCTTCTCCTGTATAGGCTACACCGGAATGTTTATTAAGTTGTGCTAATTCAGACATACGTCCTCTTGCACCAATGGACTTCGTTATGCTTGAATCACTACCTGGAAGTTTAATCTTTGTTTTTAGCGCGACAGGCATTGCTAGAATAATGTCAGTTTCTTTATCACGCAGTCTACCAAGGTCGTCCGTATAGGAGTTTGTAAAATTATTTGACCCCGCTATTTTTCTGAAGCTCCCTCCTGACGTAGTAAATTTATTATTGAACTTATTTATAGTACTGCCAATCGCATTATCAAGAGAGTGTCTATGTTTATAAGCCAAGCCACTACCAATAAGAATACCGCCAATCTTTGCTCCAAGTCTTAGGTATTTTTTATTCTTCTTTGTAAACTTTTTGGCATGAGAAAGTTTCTCATTCAAAGACTTAAATTGCTTACGAAAATGAGATCTAACTTTTACAGTTTTTCCTTTTCGATAATGTGATCTTACTACTATCATTAAGAGTTAAACTTTCTTCTAATTCTTCTTCCTCTAGCTTTCACTCTAGCATTAATTGTGATCGCAGGTTCATTATATTTAGCCTTCCATCTTTTAGACATTCCACTACTAAAATTTTTAGCATTAACTACAATTTGAGCTAGATGTTCTTTTGCTTTTACAGGCTCCGTAAACGCTAACTGATTATATTCTTTCAGTACTTTATCAGGGCTTTGTGTTGAGGAAACTCCTTTACTAAAAGCTCTTAGTGAAGACCTGCTAAGACCTTTTCTTGCACCATGAACAAATCCAGAATTAAATCCCCTGTCTGCTCCATATTTATAAGCCCCCGCTGTTGCTGCAGATAAGGCAAGTACTCCTGCTCCTGCTATACCAATAGCTTTTAGATGTCTTTTAAAAAAGCTTTTTTTAACGGCTCTTTTGTGTGATCTAATGATCTTACCTTTTCTGTAGTGGCTCTTAACTATGATCATCGCTTTCTTATTTTACGAGGCTTATTTCTTGCAGTCAGTCTTGCATCTTTTCTATTCTTGAAGATGTTGCCTACATAAGAGGCAGCTTCTGATCTATCCATCTTTCCCGACTTAACCGCAGCATTAATGGCTTTTACATTCTTCAAGTCATCTGAAGAAATTTTGCCTACTGAGTTTTTATAGCTAGAGATGTTATTGGAATCTAATCCAATTACTTTTTGAGCATACATATCAGAATTTCTTAAATACTTTCTTTTTCTGTACCCTCCGTCCATCCAAGTAAGGGAGTTGCTTGACTTACCTTTACTTGTGTTTCTTTTTGCTACCTGCTTACTGCCCTCCATTAGATGATCAGCGTTAGCTCCATCTCTTTTTAGGTTAATCCACCCTTTATTATAAGCTAAAGCACCCGCAGCTGCAGAACCAAGAATCGCTCCTCCAATTGCAAGCTTACCTTTATGCTTTTTTGCGAATTTTTTAGTAGCTGAAATTGCTGAACTAAGACGTTGTTTAGTCGATCTTTTGTGAGACTTAATGACAGCTACCCCACCTCCGCTTTTTTTACGGAAGTGGGATTTTACAATTACTGTTGCCATAGACTACTTCTTATTTCTTGAAGCTCTTTTCTTTTTAAGGTATGATAGCTTAGCACCTCGCGCTGCACCTCTAACTTTACCATACCCTGACTTAACATCGCCTGCGATACCTTTTGTCAGTCCACGACCCGCACCTTTTGCTGCACTTACAGCTGTACCAAATCTGCCTTTTCCTGCAGCCTTTGCAGAGAACGCACTAGAGAGTGCTTTACCTGATAATCCATATCTTTTGTTTGCACCGTAAGCTGCTGCACCTAAAGCTGCTGCTGCTCCGATACCGCCTGCAATTTTACGTTTGTGTTTACCTGCAAATGCTCCAGCTTTACCTACAGCACCTTTTGCTTTAGTATACATCCCTTTAGCTCTTTCTTTAAGGGATTTTTTTGAGCGTTTATGAGACTTAACAACAGACATCTTACCCGATGCGGATTTTCTGTAATGTGACTTAACCGTAGTTACCATTTTTTTATTATCGTTTAATTAGTTTTGAACCATACTTGACAGCATTTTTTGTGATGCCATCTATCGCTTTTCCTGTGACAACTCCACCAACAAGACCTCCAATTGGAGAGGCAACAAATTTGTTAGCACTCTTCCAGGCTTTGTTTCCTGCTTTCTTCAGTTTCGCTCGAATCTTTCCCCGTTTATGGGATCGAACTACACTAACTCCACCCGACTTGCTTTTTCTGTAGTGAGATTTTACTGTAATCATATTTGAGCTATCTAATTGCACTTCCTACCGTTGAAATACCTACACCTGCAGCCATTGCCTTTATTGCACGCTTTTCTTCTTTTGTGTAAGCATTCCATTTTGCTTTAAAGATGTTTTGCCCTGAATCCCTATTCTTTGTATAGCGCTCCTTATGTGCTTTTCTTGCATCGAGGTGTTGACCAAAACCTGCTCGGATAAAATTCTGGCCTTCTTTTCTTCGCTTCAGGTAGTACTTATTCAGCTCGTCTCTTTGTGCCATCCCTAGGTACGCACTACCACCCGCTGTAGTTAATCCTCCCACCACCTTTAGACCGGTAGCTACTCCTTTTCGGAAGTGGGATTTAATAGTTTTAGAATCTCTTTTGTGAGACTTTACAACAGAAACTCCACCGCCTTTATTTTTTCGATAATGTGATTTTACTGTAATCATCTGTGTGCTTTTTGTTTTTGTGCCTTAATTCCATCAGCTAGGATATTTATTCCATACTGACCATACTTTTTTACTGAAGGGATGACTGTATTATTTATCGTAGGAATCAGTTTACCTTTTCCGTGTGAGTATCCTAAACCAAGTAAAGCCCCTGTCTTTAGGTTGCTATAGAATCTCTTTCTCTTTTTTTCAGATTCAGAAAAAGGGTTGCCAATTACACGCGAAACAAAATGACTTCTGACAGTTGTTCTCTTGTGAGATTTTATGACTGAAACCCCACCTTTGCGTTTTTTACGAAAGTGACTTTTTACTATTGTCATTTTTTTCTTGTATTAAATATTCCCTTACCTATACTTTCAGACAATGCGCTTGAAAATTCTGATGGTAACTTTTTTATGTCATTGCGTAGTTTGACTCCACCAGCTCCTAAAGCAGCTCCCCCCAAAAGTGCTGCTGAATGTGTAAGCTTACTTTTATGTTTTTTAGCAAAGTCTGTAACTCGTTTTTTTAGTGATCGCTTATGTGATCTAACAAGCTTACCCCCACGGAAATGTGACTTGACCGTTATCATATTCGTAAGTGATTTTCATGTGAAACATTCGGGATCGATTGAGAAGGACTTTTTGAAGAAAATTCATCTCTTCTTTTTTGAAGCAAAGCACTTACATAAAAAATTCGATCTAGGAATTTTGCGTGAGGTAAGTGTCCTAAAATTGCTCGCTTTACAGGGCTAAATTTTCTAACAATAGAATGTCTAGATCTGAAGTGTGATTTAACTACACTAACTCCTCCTTTTTTCTTCCTTCTGTAATGTGCTTTTACTGTTGCCATTAAACCCCTCGTTTTACATACACCATCTTTCCAGATGCAGCACGAACTTTCTTACCCATTCCCTTGTTTGCTCTGGAGTAGCTTTTTACGTTTGAAGCTTTACGGGTATAACCTCGGACGGTTACTACTTTACCGTTTTTCATTTTTCGCTTGTGAACACCAACTTTGTTTGCTTGGCGTTTGTACATTCCGACTTTTTGCATGTCTATTTTCTTTTAAATCTTTGAGAAGTTTTTCAATGAGTACCCTTATATGTTGCATTAGATTGTAAAGTGATCAGCAAACAATTCTTTTGCGGACTGTTTTGATCCAGACTTTTTTCGCAACTTCTTCATGGCCTTCTTACCTTCTTTTGTATTCTTGCTCCAAGTGTCTGTTGGTTTGCTCATTTTCACTTTTTCAGAATCTACGATGTGACCCAATTCGTGCCTAAGAATCTTCCCAAAGTTCTCCCCGCTTTTGCCGATTTTATTTACATCCATGTTTAGCTCATGACTAACTGGCTTCATCTTTTTTTCATCGACTTTAGTAGCCACATGTGCAAGACTAGTACCCTCTGCCTTATGGTTTAGATTAACCTTTATAGGAGTTTGAATACCGTACTTGTTTTGAACTTCACGTACATGGCTTCTAACTGTAGCAAGTTTTCCGTTCTTCTTCTTGAAGTGAGATTTTACTCGAACAAATCTTCCCATTATTTTCTGCTAAGGGGCGTATTATTCTTAGGGTTCAACCCTAAAGCAACTGCATTTTCGAAGTGTGCTTTTAGCTCTTTCCTGACTACTTCTTCAAGTTGCTTTTTCATGTCGGGCAACGTTTCATCCAAAGTGGGGCGCCAATGGGGCATTCCATGTGGGCGTTGCTTAAAACCGTATTCTAATTGTAGTGCTAGCTTTGAGAGGGGTATTTTTGAACGGGGATGTTCGCCCTCTTTTATACCAACTGCATAAAATCCGTCAGTATCACTTTTGGTTACTTCTAGTGAGTTGATATAAGATTCTGTATCTATGAGGGGGGTATTGGATTCAGAACCTCTTGCTGTTCGCTTTTTTAGTGTTGATTCGTTAAGCTCATATCCAAACTTGTTGCTTTGGAGATTTGCTTTAAGTTGTTTTATGTATGCTTCAGCATTAAGTTTAGAGACTTCTTTAAGTCTATCTTGTAGCTCTTTAGGCAAGTTAGCTAGTTCATTGCGCTCTTTCAAGCTACTAGCTATTTTTTCAACTTCTTTTTTTTCGGATGCTTTAGAAAACTCTGTTTTAGTCGCCTCCGATTTCTTATGAAACGTTTCTTTTTCAGCTTTCGCTTCTTTTTTAAGTACTGTCTCTTTTGTACGAAAAAAGGTCTTTGTAAGCGATGAAGCTTTATCCAAAGACCTTTCCATATTCGAGAACAGTTTTTCAAGTGTGTGTAAAAAACTACTCATTGTATAACTGTTTATTACTTTCTAGTTCAATTCGAATAGCCAAGCAAGAATTATATAGTTCATCCTCTAAAGTGATTTTCGGGGAGAAGTACTCTTTACCTAAAAATTCAACTCTGAGGTTTTTATTGTCAAGGCTAGTTGACCCTATTATTCGGTTTAATTGTATAGGAGAAATCATGATGTCTGCTGTAGAACTTGAAAATCTACCTTCCTCCCTACGCTCCTCTTGCTGTGATTGTTTGTTATATAAACAATTTATCGTATACGACTTTTCTACTACTTCTACTTCTCCAATAAAATTTTTAAATCCATTTTCTGAAGGAAGTGCTTTTCGTATATGAAGACGAACAGAAAAAGGGGAATTTTCAACCTCCTTATGCACTCTTGATTGAAGTGCTAAAAACCGCTGTAGTGTGAGAGAGTTTGTTATCATTCGTTGAATATTGTATGCGATGGATCAAGAAGACCTCGTGTATAAGGAGAAAGCGTATATGGATACGAATCGAAATGAGCTAAATAATTCGAAGTCTTCTCTAATTGAGTATCACTAACCCTCAATACATCTGGTCTTAATGAAAAATCTTTATATCGTTGCTCAACTATACCTCTCAAATGCAATTGCAGTCTATACCAAAAGCTAGACTCATCACCAAAAACGTTTTCACTGCCAATTTTTTCTATTCTAGCAAAATCTTGCGATGAAGGATTTTCTGATAAAGATAGGTTGCCAATAGTAGCATTGACTGTCACATCCGTATTTACAGGATTTTGAGTTATTCCATTTTTTGTAACTGAAACATCTAATGACATTGTTGCTTTTTCTGCAACCCTTCTCTTCTCTAACAATCGATAAGCACACCAAGTAGCAAAGTGACCTACAGGAAAAAATCTACCAAGTTCGTCAAAGATTTCTTCTGTTGTAGTACTTAGTATCTGTACGTCATGCACTTCAATAAACCATGCTAATACTTCTGCAATCGTGCTTTCACTGAAGAAGTTTTTTTTATAAAAAGCATAAGGACTATCTATGCTAACATCAGATACTTGAACAAGGTCGCTACATAGATCCGTACTTGAATAAAAACTTGGCCCAAGAGACAGAACAATATCAGGAGCTTGAACAATGAGTACGTTTATCAAATCTATTACAGGAGTCTCAGGACTGAAATCCAGAATTAAATAGTCGCCACCCCCGTTTACAACTTTCAACATGTTGTCTGAGATTGTAAGAACACCTTCATTATGCTGTATATGTCCCAAATTTGTGACAAAACGATCATAAGAAAGTTCTCTTACTGATGTAATAAATTTCTGATACAACGTACTCATGTTTTATCTATCTGCTAATGATCTGCACATGTCCTGAATAAGCGAACACTGAAGCAACATTCGAAGGTAATATGACAGCTTTACCAACTTGGCTAGCTGTGATATTATAAGTCGTTTTACCCACAGTTGCCTTTAAAGGCTTGCGGACAAGAACCTCCGTTTCTCTTTTTACTTTAGGCTGTACAACTGCACTCACAGGGCTTGCAATTGGTTTAGCTTCGTTTGATTCAGGAACAACGGGAACTGTATCCATAGAGACAGCTTCCTGTGCTAGAATTTCACTTTCTTTTTCAGCAATTTCTTTAAGAAGAGTTTCCTCTTTCTTAGACTTGTTTGGTTCTTTTCCAAACAGCTCCACGTACTTATCGGTTACTTCTTTAGCGATACTCATGTGAATTAATTAGTTACAATTTTTGCGATGTTTTTTTCTTCGATCAAGCCCGTACCCCAGATAGCATACCAAGCTAGACTTTTGATTCTTCCGAAATCACTAACACCCGATTCACGAATTTGTGGCATTAAACCCCAAGCATTACCATAAGCATTCTCGCCAAAGATAACTGCTTCGGATACTCTGTCAGAAGGAGCCGTTACTCCATACTTCGTTGCATAAGCAGCGGGATCATAAACAGGCATTTGAGTTGTCTCAAGGAAGACTACACCCTCATAAGTGCCTATTTCACCTGAAAAAAGTTGACGTGTACCAGCATATTTATTCGCCTCGATCCATCTTGAATCCTCGCGTAATTGCCTTAACTGCCTTGGAGATGCGATACATACGTAGTACTCTCCATTGAACTTAGGGGCATCATTAGAGGCTAATAGTTCAACTGCATCTAATACAGAATTTGAATCAAAATTATCTGATCCCGATAGTGATGCAAGATCGGCTTTACCACCACCATACAATACGTTTGGTGTAGATGTTACAATATCTCTCAACTCACTATCTAGAGTTTTTGCCATATCGTTTGAAAGAGCAATAGTTGCCTCCTCAATCAAATCAAACATGGATACACGTAACTTAAACTCTGAGAGTGTTACTGCATTACCTTTCTCTTGAACCGTAATTCCAATTTCACTGGAACTAAGTGCTTGAGATGAAATTGTAGCGTGTTCATCCAATGTGCCACCACTAACGCCTAAATCATCAAAACGAGTGAAGATTACCTGCTTACCTGGTGCAGTCATTAAGTTTGTTTTCTCCTTAGCAAATTGAAGAAACTTCAGTCGTGGTTGTGCATGATATAAAAGCTCACGCGAGTAAACATCACGAACTGCTTGAGAAAGTACCGTACCATTTGTGCCTGGGCTTGTAGCGTTATACCCGCCTTGGATAGCAGAAGAATATGCTTGACCGTTACTATTAACGAAAGACATCTTAGATTAAATATTTGTGTGTAGAACTACCCTCCGTAATTCGCTGACATCTGCGCTCGTACTGATGCTAGAGCAGCTTCACGCACATTGGCGTATTCTGGAGAGTCCCCCCTCATACCTGGAGCGATCAGTTGGTTCTCGGTTGGTGTTGTGACAACGGACTGAACGGGCGGGTATGGGGCTTGCGCTTGAGGAGTCTGATACATTTGAGCAACAGATGGTTGCTGCGGTTGTTGTGGTTGAGCTACTGCTTGTTGTGTAGGTTGTGCAGTTGGCTGTACTCCTTGTTGCGGTTGTTGTGGTTGAGCGTTGTTGTACCTCGCTCTCGCCATTTTTGAGGCTTCAACTGAAGCATCGATTTCTTGAGGTGTTCCTCCCATGATCATTTCGGGAATGATCTGATCACCGTATTCTGAAATCTTTTGCTGTCGGTAGTTCTCAATCTGTTGGTGCTGTACTGACTGTAGCGTTTGAGTAAGTGGGGCTACTGTTGCCTGTAAAATATCATTTACTTTACTAGCTACGATTTGGTCCAAGTTTTGATTTGCAGCGGGGATTTGTTGTACTGTAGGAACAGTCTCTACCCCTTGCTGTGGTTGAGTCTGGTTGTGATTCTGAGGTTGTGGGGATTGAGGAGGCTGAACCTGTTGGTTAGTCGCAAGTTGAGATCTAAGATTGTTGACCGTATCATACATTCTATTTTTCTCTACTTGTCTTTGACTATTCAGATAAGCTTGAGCTTGATCTAAAGGAACAGCTTGGCCGTCGAGCATAATTGTTTGAACCTGTTGTGGCTGTGGCGGTGTTGGATTCTGTTGTGGTTGCGGAACTGTATGTGTCACGTTCTGCGAAGTGTTGCTTTGAATCTGTTGCTGAACCTGTTGGCTCGAAGCTGACGTTTGAACAGGGGTAGTCCCTGTAGTCTGTACAGATTGTGGTGGATTAGGTGTTGCCGTGGGTTGTTGTGCTGTATTTTGTGACATGCTTTTGACTAATTATGCTAAAAGATTATTTGTGATACTCAGTGTTCGGGTAGTGAACATTTGGGTTACGCAATTGTGCGTTCAATCGGCTTGATGCTTCAGGCTTAATGCTGTTTTCCATCATGTGCTGATTTCCCAAAGGAGCCTTTACGTTATTCACGAATGCTCCCGAAGTTTTTTTACCATCAGCTTTCACTTTTGCCGCAAGTGAAGAAGCTGCATCATATTCGTTTCTCATGACTTAAAATATTTGTGTGGATTTTTTAGTCTTATAATACAAAGCTGACTAGTAAATTGCAGACCGTCAACAAGAACTAAAAAAACCTTGCAAAAAAATTACAAGGCTTTAATGATCTTATATAAATTAACTTACTATGTTTATTCTTCTTGCGGGGGGGTTCCCGAGGATTCTAATTCCCTCTGTTCCACTAATTTTTGTGCTTCCAACTCTTTATTGAAAATTGCCATTTCTTTCTGTTGATCATTGGAAAGCTTGTTTTGTTTCTCGGCAACTTTAAGTTGTTCTGCATTTGTAAACTGAGTTTGTCGTATGTTTCTTTCTTCCTCAGCTATTCTTTGTCTGTGCTGCTGCTCTTCTTGATAATTCATTTGTCTAAGCTGCTGCTCCTCCTGTAAGCCAGCTTGGAATATTGCCATTTCTTTCTGCATATTTTGCTGCTCAATTTGCAGTTTGAGTTGCATTTCTTGTTGAACTTCCTGCATTTTCAACTGAGCTTGCTGCTGTATCTCCTGTAGCTTGATTTGTTGCCTTTGCTGAAGTTCTTGCATTTCAATCTGCACCTCAGTTTGTACCTTTTGCTGCATATTGGCTCTCTCCGCTTCTACTTCGGCCTCCGCTATCTTTTCATTTTTCCACTCTTGCATCACTTCTTCTGCGTTATTTACACCCAGATTATTCATGATTCTTTTCTTTGAATTGATTCCAAGTTGAAGCTCTGTTTGTGCAACTTGAACTTCTTGGATCTTATCTTGAGGGAAACCGTATTCGAAGACAGGCTCTATCTTATATTCATTTTCAAAAAGAACACTTTCTATAGAGTCTAGTTCTGCAATTGTTTTCTTGATATAGGGAACATTGCCCCCCATAATTCTCGAAATTTTGAAAGCTAATGCATTAAGACTTGCAATACCTTCAGCATAGCACATCCATTTTTGATCCGCTTCCTGAATAATCGGGTGATAGGTTAGCTTAAGAGCTGCTGCAGAAGTATTGGATATAGCTTGAATTTTTCCAAGCGAATTTTCGGGAACATTCGAAAGTTCATGCATCGACATTTTCAAACTATCTCTATAGTCTTTTGCTGCCGAAAGATCTACATCCAATCCCAAGTTAAATACCTGTGCTTCGGGCGGAAGTCCTGACCAAACTTTTCCAAGACCACGAACTAATCCTCCAACGCTTGCCCCTGTAACTACAGTCGTTGGGCTAGAGTGATAATCAATTATGGCTTTAATATCCAAGGACATTTCGTTATAAATCTTATTGATTTTTAGGATGTCGTTTGCATCGGATACTCCAAAATAGTGTCCTGCCCTCGGTCTATTTTTTATATGGACTATTGGTATAAATCCAAACTTATTCTCTGCCTCGCTGAATTCATACTTTTGGGGATTGACGTAAGAGGTATCTATTTGGAACCAAGTCTGAATCGTTTCTTTGGTAAACCTTGTAATCTTTAGTTTATAGTTGTTTTTGTTTTTTACTAAAGGCTGACGAATCATAAAAGCAGTTACATCGTCAAACTCCCCCTTATCAAATTCGGGGTAACAATGTCTACTATCTAATACAGAGAATTTTACATAATTCATGTCTGGGACCCATTGTGCCATCGCCCAAACATCTCCGCAAACACTTCCCATCTGAAGCAGTTCATGTGCAAAGATCGCTTTGCCTGTCAGTTTCCAATGTCGAAGTAAAAACTGTTCTGCTTTTCTCTCTATATCTTCATCCACTACATCAGTAGAGTACTTTGTCACTTTGAAAGAAAAACCATTTTTACCAAGAAGGTACATATTGATCTTATCTACAAAGGCTTTTACATAGTTAAAAGCAAGAAGTGTTTCGTTCAGATCTTTCCAATGTTCACCATTATAGAACTTCCAAAAAAGATTGTATCGTAAAATTCTTTTTGTTTCTGTTTCCGGTGCGCCCGCAATAAAAGTAGAACTTACATAATCACGAAGTATAGTGCTGCCCTCCTCATTAACCTTGTTATAAGGGTTGACAGTCACTTTCTGATTAAGTGCCATGTTTTAAAATATTTGTGTGGAAACCCTATACAGCTACTTTTGCCGATATAGCTGGGTGAGGGTTGTAATCGTTTAAATGAATTTGATTGAAATCTAAATCCTCGATGTTTGCGTTTTTTTCAATGTCAAGGGATAGTGTAGGTAGTTGCCGTTCTACTCTACTTAAGACTTCCTTAACCTGATTAATGTGATTGCTATAAATATGAGCATCGCCAATTGTGTGTATAAATTCACCGACTCCATACCCACAAATTTGTGCGATAACATGCGTAAGAAGAGCATAACTAGCGATATTGAAAGGAACGCCCAAAAAGAGGTCGGCTGATCTTTGGTATAATTGGCAAGATAGTTTTTTGTCTTTCGAAACATAAAATTGAAAAAGTAGATGGCACGGAGGCAAGGCCATTTCTTGCAAGTCCGAAACATTCCACGAAGATACAATATGTCTACGACTTTTAGGATCTCTTTTCAAATCATAAATCAATTTTGAAATCTGATCGTATTCGATACCTAAATTATCTCTCCAGCTCCTCCACTGCTTACCGTATATTGGTCCCAAGTCTCCAAATTCATCCGCCCACTCATTCCAAATACGTACACCATTTTCATTCAGATACTTTATGTTGGTATCCCCCTTCAGGAACCAAAGCAATTCATGAACGATGCTTTTCCAATGCAGCTTCTTAGTCGTCTGTAATGGAAATCCTTTATTCAAGTCAAAACGCATTTGATAACCAAAAACAGAAAAGCAACAAATACCCGTCCTATCTTCTCGTAACTCGCCATGCTCTAATACATGGCTTAACAATTTGTGATACTGCTCCATTATAATCCTTTCGCTACAGCTCTGCTATGTGAATCTACCATAATAGATTTTTGATGTGACAGTTCTGATTGAGTATAAAACACTTTAGCAAATTTTGAGGTATGTGTAATTGACTCTGCTTCTTCTACCCCCCTTGCCATCATGCATGTGTGTCTTGCCGAAACCATGACAGCAATTTCTCCATGTCCCAGTATCTTAGAAAATACATGATGAATAATCTTTGTTAGATTTTCTTGTGTGGTTGGTTGCTTTGCAAGGTATTGTATCAGTCTAGGTATTTTTGAAAGACCAAGTATCAATCCATTTTTTGGGTTGTATCCAAAACTAACTTTACCAAAGAAGGGCATAAAGTGATGCTCGCAGTAAGAGTAAAAACGAATATCCGATAGCATTACAAACTCAGCATTAGGTTCTTTAAATGCCGTTATTTTAGGTACTTTGGTAGGATCAAGACCGTGGACTAATTCATTGGTGAAGAACTTTGCTATTCGCTTCGGGGTATCTCTCAACCCTTCCGACTCTGCGTTTAAGCCAAGCGTTTGTATGATACTCAGTACAGATGCTTCTATCTTTTCTTGAGGAGAAATTTTAGTTTCTTCAGCAACGGGATTCTTAGCTTTTTTCTTTTTTGTTTCTTTCATTTTGTCGAGTTTTTAGAAGTAAATTAATATCAGTATCAGTACTTTCTAGAAAGAATCTAGACACTAATGCTAGTATCTCTGAGCAACTGTATGACAGCTCATAAAAATGTCTTCCCGTATTGTTTTTATACAAGAAGATAACTTTTGTGATGTAATCGCTTATAACTAAATCACTGAAAGTAATGCATACTTTCTCACTGTGAGAAGCTTTTGCACTTAATCTAAGTACAGTGTTTAATGCATATAATTCTGCAAGACATAAAACAACATCAACGAATAACCTTTGTAGCTGTTCTTTACCTTGGGCTTCGAGTATATTTTGATTTAAAACATCAAGCTCCTGCAGAACTTGTGTAGTATCTCTGAGATATGGTAGCCCCTTCATCAAATTCTGAAATTTGAAGGATAGATAATTGTTCCTTGGCATTACTTAATCCGTTTAAAGTTTGTAAGTTTCTGTTCTAAGTTTATCGAATCTCTGCAGGGGTACGATGCTTTGCGATCCACAAGCCTTTGACCTGATGCTTCGCTAAGATATTTCACACAACTTTCGATTCCCTTTTCATTGTATATTTTATAGCATTCTCTAAGTTCATCTAATGTCATGTTCTCTAGTTTATTCAAGTTCTTTGAATATCCTCCAATTTTGTTTTTGACATTACTGTTTAAATAGGGAGAGATAACGCGTTCTAGTTTTCTATACAATAAGTATTCTTGACATGTTGACATGGTATTAATGAGAAAGGTTTGAGTAAATAGATCTTGAATTTTGCAATTCAGCATAAAGAGGATTATCAACAACTTCAACTTGATAGTCACTGCTCTCAACCATGATACTATTGCCTGCAAGTACCATAAGTCCGAGAGAATCCACGTAGTCATCGAACGTTCCCCTGTCTTTTTCCAAGATCAAATAAGACCCCTCATACCTTTTCGTAACACCCTTCAGTTGGTCTTCAAATTTAGTGAATTCTTCTGAAGATCGTGTGGCTTTGTTAGCAGGAAATTCAATACGTCCACTTTCCATATCGTTTGATAAGGATACCCACATTTCGGATTTGCTTTGTTGAGTAAATGTGTAAGGAACAACCTCAACAACTTCCATCAAGGCATGCGTAAGTCGATCAACTACCGCTCGCCCAACTCCGGTATAATCCGCGTATAGGATACAAACTTGAAAAAGCTTTAATGCATCAAGCAGTGCGTAGTGCTGTTGCTCGTAGTCCATGTTTCCGAAATCGTACCATCGTAGGATCTCCTTTTTTCTGATAGGTAAAGCAAATTCTGATTCTCCTTCCTGGTCAACTTCCTTCACTCTAGCTATAGTAAGGACAGTAGATGCAGGATGTTTTGCAATGTCCAATCCTGCAACAACTACATCTCCATCATTTAAGTAGGAAGCCAAACCTTTACGACCATTAGCCATTTTCTTAAAAAGAGAGTCCGTTACAAACTGACCACTTTCTAACGCCCATTTTAACTCATAGTTTAGTTCAAATGCTTCAGTATCTCCCCTACGCTCTGCTCTCGCTTTTTCATTCAATACAGACTTTTCATAGAAGGAGTGCATTCTTACTTTCGTCTTCTCGTAAACTTCTTTTTTGTATTTTGAAACCTGTTTCCAATTGAATTCAAAATGCAATTTTAGTCTTGGGTCCTTAATTCTTGTAGACCTTTTTGAGTTGTACTGTATGTCATCCCAGAAATGGTTTTTAGTTCTACCTGTAGTACCAATTTTTACACAGCATCCACCAACAGCACTTAGCATTGGCATAATGGATTTATCTATTATCCATGTATCCACATCTTGAGCCTCGTCTATGAATGCGATTGAGAATGACTTACTTTCAATTTTTGATGTTTTACCACAACTCTGCCCTTTCATGAAACTACCATTTGATAGATTCAGATTTACCGAACTTGTATTCTCTACATCAATGTCGGGATCTGCCATGATCTCAACTGCCGACTGGCTATTGAGGGCTTTCATAATACGTTGGTAACTTGTAGAAACCTGTTCTTTTTGGGGTGCAAATAGTCCAACCATAACACCGTCTTTAAACTGTGAGAAGTATTCCGGTAGAATGTTAGCCATTGCAGGGAACAGCACTGTAATGGTGGGAACAAGAAAAACGATTGCCTCTGTCTTTCCTGCTTGTCGGCTGATCAAAACCGTAAAGGTTTCTCCATCAACCTTCAGAAGTGAATAGATTGCCCTGAAAACTATTAAGAACTGATAGTAATATAATTCGATACCCGTTAATGCCTTTCCGAATTCGATTATATTTAATATTAGTTGAATTAAGTCATCATCCGCCAGATTCTTTGCCGTATCCTCTAGCTTCTTTTTTGACTGAGCTTTCAGACGTACTCTATTGCCGCGAGCCGTCTTCATTTAAATTTAATTTAGATTTTAAATATTTGTGTGTTTCAGTGAGTTAAACCGTCCTTATCCGATTTATTCACCTAATTCAAATATAGAATAAAATTTAATATTATCCGAGTGTCATAATTTTTGTATATTGCTCGTATACTACATATTTCTAGTAATAGTAAGTTGCTATCAATAACCAAAAACTTACTATGAATATTATCAAATTAACAAGGGAACACTTTTAGAATGGGGTGTTCAAAGATTAACGAAAATGAACAAAATTGTTAGACTGTACGTGTACGAATCTGATCTACTCGACTCTGAATATATTCGAACAGAATTAGAGGAAGGCGTGCTACTTCGAATTAAAGAGTCTAAGCGACCAAGCACCGCATTTGCTTACGACCTTGTAATGCTTCAGTACGAACATAGAAGATATGATGTTTGTGCAACTAAGCAAGAAGATGGAGACAGATTGCTATCTTTCGAAATTTCAAATCATGGGATTAGAAGCAACAAAATGAAAACTAGTGACATTTTACAGTTCACTAAAAACTACTCGCACGCTAATTAACTGCGTACCTGTATGTTCAGGAAAAAATATTAAAAAAATTTTTCAGTTGTCTAGGGCAGCCGATCCCAGGCGCACGATGCGCGTTTAACGGGGGGGGGTCTTATTTAGGACACAAAAAAGCCATGCGCCGACTAAGGTACATGGCTTCTTTTATTTTTTAAGGAGCGCTTATTCAGTAACTACTTCTAGATCACCGCTAAATCTTATTTCATTCTTGCGCATCTGAAGATGTGAAGATTTAAGAGCGCTTATCAGTTCAAATGAAAGCGGGTTCTCTTTACCGCTTACTTCTTTAGTAAACTGATCTAGTCCAATAATACGCGCGGCATTTTCACCGCCATATCTGACACCAACTTGATTGATATTAAAGTCGTCATACTCTGGCGCGTCGTTAATACCGACTTGGTCGGCGCGCGAAACTACATCATGTTCGCAATGAACATCAGATACAGAAACCGCATATTTGATATGCATATTCTCTTTGGTTAGGTTAGCTACTTCTTTTTCTGTAAGCTCTCTGAGCGTTACCATTCTTAGCGCATTTCTGTACGCGTATACGAGGCACGCGTTTTTTGAGTGCGAATGTGAAGAGTCGCAGAACATCACGCTTTTAAAATTCTCATGCTCTTGTATGTGATGCATAAAATTATGCATCATAACTTCTTCCAACTGCGCTTCACTAAGCTCTTCAACGGGTACGCCATTATGGGCGCTTTTTAGCAATTTATCTTTAAAGACAATATCGGTTACTGCTACATTTCTGATCGAGCGCACTTGTCTCGATAAAATATCCGACTTTATTTGCTCTATATCGTTAGACTTTAAAAAATCATCTGAATACAGTTCTTTAGCTTGTTCATCTAAAGTTTTAGAACGGCTTTCTTGTGGTCGCGCTTCCATCTCTAGTGCGTACACTGACTCCAATGTATACTCCAAGGATTCGTTTTTAGCGCTAATAAATCTACTCTGCTTTGATATGGTTTCTTTCTTTTCGAAACAATTTCCAAAATAAGGGAAGACTGCTTCAGTCAACCACTCATTGAATACTTGTTTTTTTCCAGCTACTGTTTTTAAAGGAGCATCTTTCGCTTTTTCAATCGACCATAGGATAAAGATTGCGCTTACTGCTTTTGCTTTTAAATCTTTTAACAGTGGTTTGACTGTTTTGGTGAACTCACTTTTAGTTCTTTCATCAGGAGCAAGCGCTCCGAAGTCAGCTAATGCATCTGTAATAGATGCGTTGTTTAAATACTCAACAAGTCTAGTTTTTACTTGAATCAATCCGATTTTAGCGATGTATTTTTTATTGTTTTCCATAATACTAAGCGCAGTAATCAACTGCATATTTTTAAGTTTTGAGAAACGAGAACGGTTGATGATGTCGCGCTCGTCATTGGTGTTGTTGATCTTAAATGATCATATTATAATATAACAATTATCAACTAATACACAAATATTTTTTGAATTATTTTTATATTTTTTCATATAGTATATTTAATAAATATGGATAGTATATGAGACTAAATTTTAAATACAGTATACTAAAATCATTATTTAAACATACACTAAGCAACTTTTTGAAATTCACACACCTCACTCCGATGCATGTACTCGCGTGCTAAACTCCTTACCTTTAAATTGTACTTTTCTAATATACGCGCCTAGATTCCCTACACATCCTCAACAAAACAATCTTTCGTCAATCCTAAATTCCTCCAAATACATTTTATTCCTTCTCGCGGATCCACCTCCACCTCACCAAAGAATATTCTGTGATGCCTTTGCCCATATTCCCACACATGCGGGACAGCCTAAATGCTCCATACCTCCCATAACCTCCTAAAAATCAAGGCGTTCACTTCTCTCCCGCCTAACACACACGCAAATACACAAAGAGATAAAAGACTATTAAGAAGCACACTCACCCATTTCTCTCTCTATTTCACTGTTATTAATGCTATTTCCTATATAAAGCTATACCTTTTTCTCGCGCGAAAATTTTAGCCCCAACAACCGACTTATATAAGTTTCCTAGATTAAGGGCATAAAAAAAGACACAACTCATAGAACTGTGCCTTTTATACATGTGATTTTCTTAATAATTACTTCTGTGAACGTTAAGCATAACTTGCTATTGCCTTTATGTAGTCTACATCCTTCTTTTCCGCCAAATTTTTGACTGAAAGAAAAACACCGCTCAAGGAGCAATGCCTTTCTATTCTTGTTCATTAATCTTCATTAATCATCTATACCTTATAGGGGAGTCTATGGACTAACATTCTAGAACATCTTCCGTCTTCCCCTTTTGCTTTGGAGTGGTCCCACAAATACAAAATGAATATTACGCTGCTATCCTCAGTTTTTATATGGATAGTTGCACTCCTATTCTCTGTAAGAGTGTACCTTCTTTTTCCGCCAAATTTTTCTTCTTGTTTCTTTGTAGGCATGGCTAGGCCATCCTTATCCAAATACCACATCTCAGGATAACGTTCCTCGCGAGTCTGGTATGACCAAACATGCAAGGGCATCCCTGCGGGTTTTGTACTGATAAGATTTTTCATGTACTCGTATTGAGTACTAATTGTGCTAAATACTTTTGTTAAATCAATAACCTCTTTTGTAGTTGATTCCATAATGTTTTTTAAGTTTAATAATACTTAAATCTACATTGGGGATTCATGAAATCAATGCCTCTTATAAATTACTATTCAACCGTTTTATTTCTGTTTATTTTTGTCGTGAGTAGATTTTATTTAGTAGTTGGAATATTTATACATTAAAAGTTTTTAAAGCTTATACGAGCAAATATAAAAGCTTTTTCAAAATAATTATAATTATTTCTAAAAGTATAAAAAAAAGACACATTTCAGTGAAACATGCCTTTAAAGTAAAAGTATTACTCTTGTATAAGTTTATATAAGTCCTTCGTCTGCAAACGAGTAGTATCCTTGATCACTGATTACCAAGTGATCTAACACGGGTAGTTCTAGATATTTCCCCGCTGCTTTTATTTTGTTCGTAAACTGTATATCAGCCGAGCTTGGCTGAAGATTACCTGAGGGGTGATTGTGCACTAAGATCACCGAACTTGCCTGTGCGACAAGTGCGTGACCGAAAACTTTTTTGGGGTCTGCTGACGTTCCTGCAATACCACCAATGGATATAGTTTTCACCCCAATCACTTCGTTGGCTCTGTCAATTAAGATTATTTTTAGGGACTCATAAAAAGCTATGTCGTCCCCATAAAACGGGAGAATAATTCTATATCCGTCCTTAGATGTTCTAAGCCTTCCAAGTGACTTTTCTCTGTTTATCTCATAGGAGTATTTCAACTCCTTTATCATGAAGTCTTCCATTATGCTCTCTTTACCTTTAATGCTGTAGACAAGTTCTTGCTACATGTTTTTAAATCTTTTAGTGTACCTTCATTGATGCGATTTTTTCGCTTCAATGAGTCTTCGATTAGTCTGAGAGCGTGGGAGCCTCTATTTATGTATAGAGGGTTGGACTTCTTAAGTCCTTGGACAGCTGCTTTTGCCATTGCTATCCTTTTTTGGGCGATAACCTCTTGTAGAGGAGAAAATGCTTTCTTCATTTAATTTTAAGTTTAATATTTGTGTGTATCGTAATATTAAGCATATAGGGGATCTCGCAGCACACCTCTAGCAGATCTGAAAAGGCACAAAAAAAGGAAGCACAAAAGCACTCCCCTTTCTCTACTGATTTATCATGCCTAATAAATTTCTTTTGCTAGTTCTTCTAACTCTTTCGAGTTGAGGATTTGTTCAACTTTTTGATCGACCTCTTTTTGGGTCAACCTTTTTAGCTGGTCTATCATTTTCTCTGTTGACAGCACCTTTCCATTGCTAAGAATAAACTTGTCTTTTGACAGTGGTGATACAACCACTCCCCCATACTTAATTGATAGTGGGTACTCTTTGAACTGTAACTTCTCTCCATTAGGTGAGATTCCTAAATCTTTAAGTGTTCTTTTAAGTAGGCTTAATGCCTTATGTGCTTCAGGAAACTTTACCTCCAGACCATCTTCCACGTTTTTATCCTTAACTATTTCGGGATCAAATGCGTGATCATGCAAGGCACTAATCCAATCAGTATATTCCTGAGTAATTCCGTTGGTTGCAGCTTTTAGTAGTTTTGTTTTGTTTCCATACTGACTTCTGACGTTGCCATTTTTCTGAACCTGGTAACTGTTGCCATTGCTTGAGAGGTAAGACACCCCCTCATATAAACCATTAATTACTTTCGGGAATTTCGATACGATTCTCCCTGTTTCTAAACTTTTGTATACGGGCATTTCTTCATCAAATCGCCCTGTCCACTCTAAGTTGAGTGCGACCATTAATCGAAAGTTCAATTTTGGGAACTTTTGGCCTTCACGTTGGGAGACTATAGGTTGGGGTGACATTACCCCATCGTACCAAAGTGTTTCAATCTTATCCTTAATATGGGTTAGGTCTATAGCTTTTTTTCGTTTCTCATAGGTACGATTTACAAAGTAATACCGTTCCTCGATTCCGGTTTCTGTATGCTCCACCTCCAACACTCGCTTGTTGTGGCTCATGTTAAATCTAGGGTTATGTGGATCTGATTTAATCCTCTCGATTAAGTAATCCAATGTTTTGGCGGATTCTTTGTAATCAACTACGGCCTTTTGGTAGGCTGTTCTGTTGCAGATTTCAAGCTGTTTTTCAATCCTTTCGTCAGTAAAAGACTGAACTTCTTTTTCTAGTTTTAGTTTAAGGGCTAAGAGGCCGTTATCTGCCTCAAGATTCTTTTTCACTTCCATTTCGAAAGTGTTCTTAGGGGACTTTCCTTTTTTAAGATTTTCTTTTACTTCCTCTACTCTTCTTAGGTAATCCGTTACGTTCATGACTTTTAAATTTAAATTAAAATATTTGTGTGTTTCTATATATGTAAATGTAAGGGTCAATTTTTCACGTTGGTATGCCTAGGAAAACTCTGTAGAAGAACAAAAAATCACTCCACAAAGTAGAGTGACTTTAAGTAAAAAAATGCTATCTAGAACCTCACTACAGTAAGCACTTCGGAGTCAATAAATAACTCCTGTATTCTCATTCTTGCTTCTTGATAATTTGTATACTGTTCGGGGTGTATTAGTAAGTCCCCTTCCACGTTTTCAATTTCGTACTGAAACTGAGTTTTCTTTTGTGGAAATTTTAGGAGAATGACTCCTTTCCCCTTCAATTCAAACTCAAGGCAAAGACCATATCGCCTTAATTTTTTGTCTTTAATTTTAATACCAATCATAATTAACGGTTACTGACATATGAAACAATCACAAGGACTTCCTCGTTTTTATCGAAATTTTCTTGGACGTTTGGAATTAACGTCTTTCGGTAGACACTTCCCTTAGTAATAAACGAAGTGCTTTCTAAACTATAATTGAGGACTTTCTCCACAAACTCCTCTAGTAATTGAAGCCATCTAGCGTATGACTTCTCCATCGAGGTTTCCCACTGATTCGAGAACTGACGGGATAGTTCACAACTTACCCGCTCAGCTTCACTCTTAAAGCCTAGCTCTTTGGTATCCTTTCTCCAGTATTCTTCATTTTCGGAGAAATCATTATCATGTTCTAGGATTCCCAGAAACATGTCGGGTTTTTGGGGTAGCACAACTGTATTAATGATGTGCATTTTGCTATACCTCATGTTGTTTAATTTAACTCTATAATACGGGGGGTTACCCTGTCGATGTAGTTTTCAAATCCTTGGGTAAATGACTTGGTATTTGTATAAATCTCAACCCCTTCAACTTTAATATTAATTACAGATTCATTCGTACAGAACCCTAATCTAAAGTTAAGGGAGTCTTCATGCTTGACTTCTTTCCCAACAATTTCGCAGTTTTTTAAACTCCACCGTTCCATAAATACTAAGGCAACGATTTTATCTGCAGTTACCTCAAACTGATATGAATTTGGAGGGTTTTCAAAACATGATCCATCAAACAGCATGAGCATTTCCCCATACTTACTTCTTAATAGATCTATGTTATCAATTATAGATTGCATAAATGTTATTCTTATTAAAAATAACGATGTCCTTGTAGGACAGAGACGGGTTTAGTAGGTCATTGTCAACAGAAGCTATAACTTTATCTCCTTCTACTTTCAATACTCTAGTCCAAAATCTTTCTGCTTCATAGCAGATTTTCACTATATCGTGAACCTTTAAGTTATCAAGCTCTTCTTTATTTGGAGCTGAAAAGGTATCAGGATGTTTAATCCTTAAATCTTGTGCGTTTTCTGCACTTGTTCTTAAGTCAATCATTATTTTGAGTATAAAAAAAGAGTGCTTAATCAAGCACTCCTCTTTGCGTTTTATCTTATTTTATTGAGGTCTTTATATCCCTCATTTACATCAATTTCTATCCTATAATAGCCACTTTCTAGGGTTACCCACTCAGGCAGATTATCCTCGTAGTTATAATTCTTTGCCGTAATGTGATTCACCTCTTCGTCTCTTGCTGTATCCCAATACGTAGTTGGGAGAGTGTACGTGTGTGCGTACATTAGCTCAGAGAAGTTGTAAGTATTCGGAGTTAGATCCTTTAATATAAGAGTATAACTATCTTTCAAGGATTCCCTATCTTCTTCATGTCGAATTCTATCATGTAAAGAAGCAGTGTTGGACTCCCCCAGATTATCTACAGCGTATCCATCCTCAGCACTATAGAAAGTGTCAACCTCCGCATGCATATTAACCATAAAGAATACCTGGTATGGGGATGTGTTAGTCATCGTATCCTCGTAACTTGATACATATTCCTCAATTCCTGAAAAGGTAACTTCTAAAGTAACCTTCGAGGTGTCATAGTCAGCAAACGTTAGAGTGTCGTATACTTCAACCTGAACATATACTGTATCGGATACTGTTTCGGCCTCCGGTGTTAGGTTGTTTACTTCATCGCATGAGGGTAGAGAGAGCATGGCTGCTCCTGTCAGTAAAAGGGTGCTAATCAGCTTTTTCATTTTTCTTTAGTTTTTATTTAATGGGTATAAAGGTATAATAAAAATAGGTAATACATAAGTATCACCTATTTAATCTTTTTTTGGGTTAATTATTTTAGTAGGGTCTTGAGGATCTGCCACCTATGATGTGCTACAATATGATGGCTAATTAACTCTTCCATAAAAGAGCCTTTTTCCAGAAGCCACCCCCAATTCTCTTTAACTAAGGGGTCTGTTAGTACAATAGAAAATATCAAGATTTCTCCTGCTTGGTTATCCAAGTTTTCTAGATTTTTCTTTGCGAACTCTGCCAACCTCTTCTGATCATTCGCAAGATCTGACATTTGTACTTTTAGTTCCCAAATCATACTCAAGATGCTTTAACGATTCCTATTTTCAGGTTCCCTCTTTCAATAAGAATTTCACCAGAAATGTTGTCACCTAAAACTAAGGCATCCTTACTTGGCGAAAGGTTTGGGACCTCTACTAATTTTTGTCTGCCTCCTTGGTGTGTTACACCAATTTCAGCACTATAGATGTATGTAGGTTCTCCTCTTTTCCACGACTCATATTTACTCTGCATGAGTTGTACGGGTATAAAAGAGTATCCCTGATGAACGAGAGCTACAACAGGGAAATACTTCCCTGTAGCAAACTCTCCTTTCGGAACTTGATTGATTACTGTTTTTCTGTTGACATCAAAAGCTCGAATTATTATCCCGCTTTTTTTACGTCCGTTGATGTTTGTGTGAATACTTACCATTAGCTATATTTCTTTTTAAGAATCCTTTTGCAAGAATCCATGATTCTATTTATGTCCTCTTCTGATTTATGTGTGCAGATTAGTTGCACTATTAGACCTTCACTGAAAGAAAGTTCATTTTCTTCAATAAAGTCTTCAATATCCTTATCCTTAATAGTACTTAGCGCTACTTCAACTTCTTCAATTACCTCTTCAAACTGAACTATTGCTTGAGGTGCTTTAATTTCCTTTTCTAGCCAAATTTTTTGTTCTATGAACTCTGAATATCGAGAGATTGCGGGTCTTAGTCCTAGTGCTGATTTTTTTGGAATTCCTGAGTCTTCAGAAATCAGTTCTATGTAGGTATCCACTTCCCCACGGCCAATGTTGTCGAGAGTCCCCACGCTCTCTTCTGCTCGCTGTACATTATAAATATACTGCTGTGCTGTACTTGTCGATAGTCCTTGTGCTTTTAGATAGCTTCTGAATTCGTTCTTGAATTTCATTTTTAAGTTTAATATTTGTGTGAAAAAAATAAATTTGCCGTTCTAGTCCTGTTTTGGTTTGTACACTTCAACAAACTCTTCAAACTCCTCTAACACTTCTTGAATGTTATCATAGAAGTAGTTCATATCATATCGGGCATGCCAAAGCAATTCCCACATGTCTCTTTGGAATTTTTCGTTCACCTTTTTGGTTTTCTTCTTCGCCACATAGCAATCGAAGATGCTTTCAACCTTATTGAAGTAATCGTGGAGTTTTAAGAAGGGCTTTACCTTCTCTTCATCCATTTCTTTTACCGCTTTTTCTATTAGCGATTTTAATCCATCTCCCTCAAGCTTTTCCGTGAGGTCTGTCACTTTAGATTCTACAACATCATAGAAGACATCTACCTCAGCTAATGCCGTATGGTAGTCGCATCCTCTATGCTCTCGAATCTTATCAATAATCTCCTGCTTAAGCATATTTAAATTTAAGTTTTACATTAAGAGTTTTTTCTTAGTGTGATATATGTATTATAGTAGATCTAAATAAGTAAGATCTTCCTGTGATAACTTTATGCAGATTTTTTTAAGCATTCCACACCATTAATTACTGCCATAATTAAGCTCCTTGCCATGTTTACTTCAACAGCATTGCCGATGTACTTTTTCTTTTCCGTTTGGGTTCCCACCAGCTCATAGGATTCAGGAAATCCTTGTATTTTTTTCAACTCATCAATATTCAGCATCCTCATGCTAATGTCTTTGATTCCATAAGCCTGCATGAACCTCTTTATCTTCTGTGTATTGTCAGAATCCTTCGTGTCAATTTTTAAATGCTCACCTTCTTGTACTGAAACCAAGTACGGAGGCGCCTTATCCATTCTAGCAATAAGAGTAAAACAAGGGTTTTCTAAAGACTTCCCTTTGCTAGCGTATTGAGGGTTTAGTAGAAACTGAGCCTCTACTACATTGTACTTGGGTATCGTTGTGAGTGACCCACAGGGTTCGTCAACGGATTTCGGTCTTCCATTTCCAAATTGCTGATCAATAAAGATCATGCTATATCTATCCTTAGTTGTTATTGTTCCTGACGGAGAATCGATACTATGTGCGGATCCCTGTCCATAGTAGGAAGTCAGAAACGTAGTATCTCCTCCGGCTACGAACTTTTCTAACCCTAAATAGATGCGATTTAATGTTGACTCGGCTAGAGCCTTTTTTCTATTGAAGATAGAGTCCCCTCTAACATCGAGGTCTAAGACTTCTTTTACGGGTTTCCAAGGTTGCTTGTATCCTTCAAAAAGGTCACTTGGGTTTGGTCTTTTTGCATGTGTGGGTTGGGGAAAGCTTATCGGGAGCCCTTCTTTTACGAACTGTATAAACAATCTAGATCTAGACTGATATGCCCCATAGTCAGCCGAATTTAGTATTCGGGATTCCATTCGGTATCCCAAATTGCACACTTTTTTAGACCATCTTAAAAAGCTTCTTCCCTTAAATCTAGAGAGAGGTTTTCCATTTTCATCCAATGGCCCCCATGCTAAGAACTCTCTGACGTTCTCAACCATGAATATATTGGGCTGGATCTCCTCCAAGTAGGAGAACATATGTTCTGCTAAACTTCTTGAGTCCGCTTTTTTGGGTTTTCCACCTTTAGCGTTACTAAAATTCGTACACTCTAAAGAAGCCCAGAGACATATGAGAGCTGACGGGTCTTTTTTTCTTAAGTCCTTAGCCATAACTCCCAAAGCAGCGGATACGGCTAAGTCTCGAATATCCTCCGTAAAATGTCTTGCTCCTGGGTGATTTTTTGTATGAGACAGTATTGCGTTTTTGTCGTGATTCACACACGCAATTACATTTGCTCCTGCTAAGTGAGCGCCTGTACTCGTCCCTCCCGCACCGCAGAATAGATCGATGAAATACATATAATTTTAAGTTTAAAGTCCAAACACTTCCTCTTCACTCACTCCAAAGTGGTCTACAGCTAAATCTTGGATTTCGTCTAAAAGACCCAAAACACCGTCTAGCGTTTCTGCTGTATCTTTTTGGCTTTTATCCTTTGATTCGCCATAGGCCAGAATGACTTCAGATAAAGCCTCTTTTTGTTCTCTTAGTAAAGCAAAATCAATTTTTATTCCTCGGTCTTTTTCTAAAATCTCTCTTGTGGATTTTAACTCAGACTTAGATGTTTTCGAATGAGACTCCCCTGAATTGATCATTGAATTCAACAATCCAAGAGTGCTTAACGCCTGTACTTTTTCGTCAGATGATACAAGTAAAAATTTCATTGCTTTTCTTATTTGTTATATAGGCATAATAAAAAGGCTAACTAAAAAAGTTAGCCCTTTAGAAAAAAGTGTATCGGTATGATATTAAAATTCTAAAATGCTTTCTACATACTTTCCTTGGAAAGCAAATCCAATCTCATTAAAGTTTTTGTACTCCTCCTCGTCACATCGGGCAACAATGGCATTTACGCCAACTGCTTCGCACCTCTCAACTGCATTAGCTATGATTTCTTTATAAAAATCTGTATTGTCAGAAAGGTAGCAGAGTGTGAGCGTTGCTACGTTAGGATGTATGCCTAACAAGTAGAAACCAATTAATTCTTCTGAATAAAAGGCTGCATAAATAAAGTCACCATCTTCACACGAAATCTCCTCTTCTAGATAGGAGTTAAGTGTTTCAATATCGAGTTTTATGTATTCCATTGTGTTCATTCCTATTACCTTAGTCATTTTAGGTTAAGTTTAATTCGTAAATACTTCTTGGAGTTTCCTCAAATCTAATCCTTGTAAGTACTATTCCTTCAGGAAGCCTATTCTTAATATAGTTTGCTATATACCTACAGATTACCTCAGATGTTGGGGGTTGTTGTAACCAAACAACTTTTCCTTTCATCCCAAATCTTTTTCCTAAATATCTGTCCTGTAATGCTGCAAGCTCCTGCATGTAGGGATCATTCTCCTCAGCGATTAACGAGTGATCCAATTTTTCAATTACTTCTTTTACAATTTTTCCCGCATCGCCAAAGGGCATTTCTACACTATCAACTTCTGAGGTACTTTTCACCTCTACTTCTAAACTAGCGTTATGCCCGTGCAAGCTTGCACATGGATCTTCACCTTTCTTCATTTCAGCGAAAATCATATTAGCATGTGCAAAGCTTATACTATGATCGTATTTTTTAATTACTGACATTTTCCTCCACTTTTTTTGTAAAACTGCTTTCGAAAATCTGTTTAGAGATTCTAAGAGGATAATCATCTTCTTTACCCAAGTCTTTTACCAGATAGTCATCCTTAAATATTACGAGTGTAGGAAGCTCTTTCTGATAGAATTCGATCTTACCCGTTTTCTCAAAATATTTGAACTTTGCTTTATTTTCTGAGGTGTTCTTCACCGTCCCTTTTCCATAGAAAAACTCGATGACTTTTTGTGCGTTTTTCCCTGTCCACTGTATAGCGTTTACCTCTTGTGGATTTCTTACGTAAATGTCCATTATGATGCGTATAAAAAAATGAATGAAATGTCACCTTCTTTAGTGACCCTAATTTTGACTACATTTTCAAGGGGTAATTGCATAGAATCTTGAGTAGAAGTATATGCCCCCACATATCCATTCCCACCATCAACTTCAACTGTAGCTCCGTTGATGTTTGATAAGAGAACAGACTTAGCCCCTGTGCAATCCAACTCAACACCTCCATTCGCTGCTGTTGGAGAATTAATGCTGTTTTCATCACTCAACTTTGGTGTTAGTGATTTCACCTGAAAGGATTTGCTGTAGAATGTTTGTGTACCTGCTTCCATCTATTTGTTACGTTTTATTCTTTTTCTTTTTATAACTTCTTTAGGAGGATCCTTTTCCTCTGTAGTAATTTCTTCATGCGGAATTTCTTCTATTGATTCCGCTTTTTCGGGTAGTTCCTCCTCAGTCTTTTTACCAAAAAACGAAGCCAAAATACCGCCTGCAGGTTTCGAGGTTTCATCTTTGGAGGTACTGCTTGCCTGTATCGTCAGTGTTTGTCTATTCTGACCCATACGATCCGCTAAGTCAGCAAGCTTTGCCATACGATCAATTTCACCTGATAGTATCATGTCCGTTTTACCTCCATCGGTTTTCTCTGCTGCACTTTCAACTGCAATCCTCTTGGACTGTATATCAATAAGTTCTTTTATGATCTCTTTTGGTGAAAGTTCTTTCATGCTCTCACTTTCCCAGTCGAAGGCACATTCTGACGACTCCTCAAAATATGGGCAAGAGGTATTCATGTAGCATTTCACACAACTAATCCCGATTTCTTTGGCGGGAATTTTTTTGGTCCTCTTTACAGGAGCATCCCAAGTAGCACTCCATTCGAGCTGAGGTCTTGCCGATATTTTAAGAAGAAATTCCTTTTTACACTTAGACATGATGCTTGGATCACTACATCCTTCGCACTTGTCTTCATCTCCGAATTCTTCTAGCCTATTCTTCATGAAGCAGTTGCATATTATGTTTTTATGCATCAACTCCGAGTAGTGCATTGAGAGAGCTTTTACCCACTCTTCTACCTGTTCTTTTGTTTCTTTTGTAATCATAGTATTCCAAATAGCCTACAGAAAAAGTATATCAGCATTAGAGCTACAAAGTTTTTAAACAAAACCTGTACGAATTGAAGTACAAGAAATTTGATAATCTCAAAGCCTACACAACACGCGTAGACGATAACAAATCCGAAAAATGTGTATATAAGTGCTACCATATCTATCCTTATGTTTTTAGGTTTTCCAATGACTCCAAACTGTTCCCAGCTCTTTGTTTTTTATTCTAGCTCTCTTAGTCACCTGCTCTCTAAACGTCAGCCAACTTTGTGCGCCATAAATATTATTATGATATGCATTCCTTCCTTTTACCAATGTTTTGAGATCCATCGTTCCATTGCCCCAATTTTTTAGTTTATGCTTTTCTCTTTTTCTATAGTGTTTCATGTCGGGGTCAAGCCTTATAAAGTTTGTTCCATCCGCATGAAAGCTAACTCCCATCTGATCGGCCATTAGCCAAGATGAAGAATCCGCTGCAAAAGTTGGGAGATCAAAAGAAGGAAGTGTTTCCGTGTACCCAAACAGATGAATTGGTACATTGTATATTTTTTGAATTTGGTGTATCTGAGGAAGTAACTTTGTAATAGACATCCCAGAAGCAACTCCAACATAGTCGAAACTTCTAGCATACTCTTCAAGCCTTTTTAACCCATACCTATCTCCATGTATGCCTAAAGTATCCGCATGGGCTATAAAACAAACATTAACCACCTTCGAAAGTGGTCTAAAGTATTTCTCGTTCCATTCATCCACCACTTCTCTCCCCACATATCCGTCTAAGTCCATATTTGCAACAACATAAAGACATTCTGCATGATCGTAACACCACTGCACATACTCCTCAATGTATCCAATCCAAAAATTGGGATCATACCATTCCTCTTTCGCTTCATCTTGGTTAAAGAATGAGAATGCCCCTGAATCCGTCATAAACAGATTTTTCTTTGTTTCATCCTTCTTAAAGTCTGAGAATAATATTTCTGTAAAACCTTCTAGATTTTTTTTGATGTAATGGTAAGACACTAAGACTTCATGTATCCCACAACTCCACAGTTGATGAATACGCTGAATATTCGTAGATACAAAAAAGGTGACCCTATGTTCTACACATGGATCATAGATAAACTCTTTGGATTTATTTGAGCGAATCTTTCTTTCCTTTGCTACTATTTGTCTAGTGCTTTTTCGTACTCTTCCTGCCATTGATCAAAAAGTGAGAAAGTTGACATATACTCAAGTTGGTCCTTATATAAGGCTTCAATATGAGGTTTTACATCTTGATCGAAACAATCAATCCCTATATCATTATTAGCAAGTGCTACTGCTTTTCTTACACAGGCAGAACACTTACCACACCCCTTATCTGTAGTAGGGGCATAACAAGAAATGAGTTCAGAAATTTCTTTTTCTGTAACCACATTTTCCTCAAGACATAGGTTTAATGCTTCAGACTTGGACAAGTCCTTATGCGGGGAAATAACTTCGGGGGAGAACCCTTTCCAGTTTTCGGGTTTAGGTACATTGTAATAATATACCTTCATAAAGTTCTCTACAGCTTTGAGAATATCTTCGTTAGTGTCCCTAAAAAAGTCAAATACTGTAGTTCCAACAAAAACTTTTGGAGCATGCTCAAAAGCCTTGAGGAAAAAATAAATATTGCGAAGAGGAACATAATGGTTTGCCTCAGACTCCATCCTAAATGTATCATTGATCTTAAGATCTTCATTAGGGGCGTATATCTGATTACGTACTTGTTCCTGTTCTCTTTTTGAATAATCTACACCTACATTGAAGTGTAAAAGCGTGAGTGGTTCTAGTGATTCCCTTAATCGCTTTCTAAGCAAAAAAGAGTCAAAGCCTCCTGAATACAGAAGTACTTTAGGTTCATATTTGTGTGACATCGCTTAATATTTTTATGCAGCACCCCCTTATTGTTAGGGGGCGCTTTTAGCTTGTGGGTTAGTGCCTGCTAACCTTTAGCTCTTTGGGCTGTAGCACTTCTTTGAGATTTTACTTTTCCTGAAGCACCTTTTTTAGCACCTCCGGATTTTCTCGTAGTTCTACGTCCAACCGCTCTACCTCTAGATTTTGCCATCTTGTCAAAAAATTAAGGTTTACGTTTTCTCCTCTAGTTTGCTTAGAGGGCAGAAGTAGCTTGGATTAAACCAATTCGTTCTTTAAGCACCTTAGTACTAATTGCTACCTTTCCGTCTGAGACATTTGTGAAAGAGTGATTATAACTAAGCTTAACGCCTTTTGTATAAAATCTACCACTGGCCTCGATTACGGCTTTTATTTTTTGATTAAGCGCTCCTGCTCCTACGGAGACGAGGTTTACGCTTTCCTGCTGTCGAAGACCTTGCTCTATCGACTTTGCGAGCCTTTGTACGTTCGTCTGTGTTGATACTTTGATGATGTTTTGCATAGTGCATTTTTTCCTTTGTGTATAGTGCAATCAGTAATGCATCGCTCGTTTTCAAAGTTACCTTCAGATTTGTAAAGAACGAAATCGCCAAGGATTTTAATCTGTTTTTATATTTTGTTGTTGATTCAGTCTTACCCTTTTTGAGTTTAAAATGCTTCATCCAAGTAGCGGGTGTTTCAAAAATAACCCGTGCAAAAAGAGTATAAGCAATCAAACTCATTATACCTTTATTTTCACCAAAAGAGAACGCCTGCTTACTTCCATCGCGGGGCATCGAATGTACATTCTCCATGATACAAATATATTGCCCTCTTTCTAAGCGAGAATTTTCTTGAAAATCCTTTATAAATGCATATGCCTCTACTGCAGTCGTTGGGTTGGGATAAACTACCACCTCGTCATGATATATAATAGCCATCGCCCCACTCTTTCCAGGGTCAATTCCAACGAAAGCAATTTCCTCATTTTGTAACATAAGATCTAAATATTTGTGTGTATTTCTACTTTTTAAAATCGCTTTTATTTGCTTTGTATTTCTTCTCACATCGCATTTAAAATATAGTTAGATATATTTTCATTACTTAAGTTGTAAGTGACGTTACAAGGCAAAATATAAAGGAATAGCGGATTGAGGTATGCCGACCCTATCACACTACTTTTTTACTTCTTTTAGGTTATTAAACCAATAAGAAAAATCTTGCATAGAGTTCACCTGCAGCAATACATACTCAGGACATACCCTATTTAAAAAGGCTGAAGCTAAACGAACATCAATAAGAGCATTACCATATCCCCCTGTTTTCTTGTCCAAAGAAACGGATTTGGCTCCCGCTCTCTCCAACTCTCCAATAGAAAGGAATCCATTTTTCTTCCTTACTCTCTTAAAGATGTTCTCTAGATTTTCTCTAGTACTCTTTGATGACCTATTTTTCCTCTCAATAGCCAAAAAAAGATTCATAGTTTCCTTCAATCGGAACCATGAATTGAAAGAGGCTTTAGAGGCGTTTGACACCTCTAAAACTTCAACTAATCTAATTTTTTTAAACATTATTTCTTCTTCGGGTAATTTCCCTTGAAAGTACTTCAAAGGAGTGGAGGATTGAGCTATGCTTATCCTTCAACATTTCATATAAAATTTGAGTTTGGAGGAGTTCTCCCTTAAGCCCACTAACTACGGGGTCTGAATCCGCTGAAGCTTCTTTTTCTTTTACAGACTTCCCTTTCGCTAATATGATCAACGAAGCTCTTTTGGTATTATAATTATGCTCCTCTGACTGCAGTGCTGCCCTTGTCATAATCAATTGTGATTCGACAAATTCACGCCAAGCGTTATAGTTGCCTAACATGGAACCCATCTCGTCAGCAGAGAGTTCGTTTAAATCGGCAGGAAGGTGGGTAAACTCCCCTTCCGGTTTCGCTCTTTGAGTCGTTCCTAACAACTTCTTAAACCTGTTTACTGCTTCGGTTTTCATATAAGTTTAATATTTGTGTGTTTGATGCTAGGACTGATCCCAGCATGTGGTTCTGTAGGGACAGCTGCATGCCCTTTGGCTGTCGCTTACTTTACATTTGCGTTTACTTGGGAGGGTTTTACTTAAACCTTCATCAACAATTTTATTCATAGCTCGAACAAGATCCTTTCGTACAGGTCGAATAAATTCCCTGATTTCACTAGTATTCTTGTTGATGTACAAATAGATTATTCCATCAATCTGCTCTCCCTGTTGGATCAACTCATTTGCATAAAAAGAAGCTTGACCTTCATGCTTTTCAATAGGAGCATATTTTAGATGCTTTGTAGTAAAATCCCCGTGAGTTTTCACTTCTAAGACGTATCGTTTTTTACGCAGATTTACGATCCCGTCTGCTCTACCATCAACTTTTCGTTTTCGATTTCTTATCGGGTATTCCGCTGCTTCTAATATCCCTTGTTGACGTAGACACTCCTGAACATATAAATGAACAAAATGCCCTATATCGAAGGTCAACTGAAGACTTGCGGGAATCGGGTCGGGTAAATCCGAAAACTCCTCTTCGTTGATGTCATACCATAACTTTCTTGAACACCCGTCATGTAATTCTGACGGATGTACTTTATTTCTTTTTCGCTCTCCTCTCATAAGTACAGGAAGCATTGCTCCAAGGTGTTCATCAATCCTTTTGCCAAGAAGGATCTTTTGACCTAATCTGCGAGCTTCTATTCCCGCTTGCTTTTTTTCTATACTTAATTGAGAAATTCCGCGCTCTAAATATGAGCGTAGTGTTTCTGACCTTAACATAGTTAAAGATACTTATAATTATCTTGAATTCCTAATAGGTATTCAATTTCTTAGAGACTTCTTTAGTAAAGAATCTAATAAAGCTTTTGTAGAAGTCCCCAGACGAAAAATCTAAAAACTTACCATTTCCATACAGATAATTTGCAGCTCTAACAGGCCCAATTAAGACAGGAATAAAGGGTATCCCTTCTTTTCTTATCTTATCAACGGAAAGCTTTAATGCCTTCTCAGCATCTTCCGTTTTTAATTTACCTTCCAGTTGAACGGATACATCCGTGGGTTCCCCGTCACTGATTAGAATTAGAATAAAGTTCTGTCCAAATTCCTCCTCCATCAGCTTTTTGGTTTTAATCAGTGCATCCGCATCTGCATTTGATCCTTCGGGGTCTAGTTGAGGAATTTTTTTGAGAGTTTTTGTACCTCTAGTATAAAGCTCTCTCAATGTCGCTCCTCCAGAAACATGATAAGACTCTGCGGTATCATGCGCCCAAACACGAACTTCCATTTTTGGAACGGACTGTGCAGCCTTCGTAATACAAAGTGCTACTTCTTTTGCTACATCAGATCGGGTTCTTCCTCCTGGTTCTTCTAGTTTCATACTTCCACTATTGTCTACAAGGATTCCAACACCAACTACTCCCGTCTCTACGACTTCTTTTTGCATGTAGATAGAAGAAACTCCCGCCTTTACTTCTGCAATTTTTGAGCGATCCATTTTTCCCGTTCTTTGAGAATTACGAACATACTCCCTCGTTTCTGCTACAGCGTTTAATCTTCTAGAAAGGAATTGAGCATCTCCTCTAACTTCTGCAATAGCTCTGTTATACTGTCTATTGTCACATTCTTTACCCTCTACAACTACAACACCATCAATAGTTGAGTACTCCTTAAATGTGATATGTATGTGTTGTTTTTGCTCTTTAGGTTTTTCTGCATTATCTCCGCCTGTAGGTGAAGGAGATCCGCCTAGAGTTTCAACAATATCTTTGATATTCTCTGATTTATCCACTACATTTTCGAAACTATCCCCGTTTCCGGAGGTATCTCCTTCAGGTTTTGAATCTGAGTCTTTGTCACTGTCTCCCCCCTCGCCATCTTTTGAGTCTTCTGTTTCATCGCTATCCCCACTTCTATCTTTCTCTGTCTGAGATTCGCTGTCCCCTTCTCTATCGCTCTCTTCTTCGGGATTTTTTGAAGGTTTACTTTTTTTACCCTTGTCAGACACTTTTTTGTTACCGCTACTATTAGAAGAGTCAGAAGAAGCATCTCCCTCTGATTCTGAGGAGTCGCTGCTAGATTCATTATTTAAGTCTGAGGAATCCTCAAACTTTGACTTAATCCAATCAAAGGTTTTCCTTGAGTACTCGCAAACTTCTTCAAAGGTTTCGGGAAGTTTACCTTCTACGATTTTTTCAAATTCTTTGATTTCTGTTGCAAGTTCCTTCTCCATGATCGGGAGGATTCTTGAGGGATACCTTACCGAAAGGAATACAAAGTTTATAAGTTTTTCAAGAGGGCTTGACTCTCTATACTTATCCTTACACTTAGCATCATATCTGCCAAAGTAGTGTTCTTTTAACTTCTCGATGAACAAGTGGGTCCCAGGGTTTTCTTCTGTCATGATCCTTTCTATTCGTTCATCTTCAAAAATGTTTCGAAGATTCTGCTCCAAAGGATGCCTTGGCTTTGTCTTCTCTTTACCAATAGGAGTATAAAGACAGTGCGATGCTTCGTGAACGGTTAGTCCTAAAAATATATCTTGTAAGCCATCTACGAATAACCTTTTACTCGATTCTTTTGAGGGAGGTGATTCTAACGAACCTGTTCCAACCTGAATAGTGCTGCCGTCCGTAAAGGAATTATTCGAAAATTGATTTACAACAAGATTGGCCCTTACACCTAAAGAGCATAGTAAGGCTCTTGCCTTATCTTCCATTACGTTGACGAATAAATTCTCTTCCTTAGTATTTCGAACTTTCGAGTCTGAGGCAAATCGTTCTTTTACCCTTCTATATTTAACCGAGTTTTCTATAAGGTATGTAGAAAACGAGTCATGTCTATACTTTGAAGCCCATGCAGATACATACCCTTCTTGCTTATGCGTGAAGGAAGTTTCCTTTTCGCTTCTGTTGAAAATATCTCTCATAATTATGCTTTAAGTAGAAAAGTAGATCTTATTTGATCCTGTTCACCACCATCTCCTTTTTCAAAAAGAGGTAATACAACGGACTCTAACGACTCAATTAATGGAAACCCATCAGCAACCATTTCTGCAACCTGTTCGCTGTATCGAATAGATACAAAGGTTGATATACTATCACTTTGGTATAAGTCTCTTATTGCCTCAAATACACTCGCAATTTTTTGAGCTTCTTTTTCCTCTAGTGAAGGATATTTAGACATGAGGATTTTTTGTTCAATATCAGACTTGACATATTCTACCTCAAACAGTCGGAATCTATCAAGCAATGCTCGATCTATTTTATGTGTCCCTGAATAGTCTGCACCCAAGTTAGCTGTTGCAATAAATACTTTATCTGATACATCAATTTCTCCTGCATCTTCACCAAAAGCCGTATCCAGCTTCATAACTCCCGTTCCATCAAGTACAGGAAATAGAATGTTATTTGCCCCAGATGGCGCTCTACTAATTTCGTCTAGCAGTATTCCTTTTACATTAGGATCTTTTAGAGCCTTAACAAAAGGTGAATACTCAAATACTGACTCTCCATCTTTTATGATATGATTACCAATCAACCCAGAGATAGCATCTTGCATGGCTCCCATGTTGATGTATGCATACTCCATGTTTAGTTTTTCAAGAAGTAGTTTGGCTAACACCGTCTTTCCTGTTCCGGTATGTCCAACCAAGAGAGAATTTGCCTTTCTAGAAAAAGAGTGCACTAACCTCTTTTGTAAGAATTCATCTGCATAGTATTTATCATCCTCTACAGTGATCTTTTTAAATGCACTCCATTTCCTTTCTATGAATGTCTTTTTCTTTAGCTTTCTTCTAAAGGTATCTTTTACCTGCTTTTCAAGGGATTTATCTTTTAAGATTTCCTCATAAAACACAGATCTTGCATAAGATAATTTATCGGGGCCTTCTTTATCATACTCCAAATTCTTTGGGCTGTTTTTTACAAGGTAAAGTACCCCGCAGTAGTGTGATCCATCATTAGTAGATCCATCCTGCGTACTATGAAGGGTGGCTAAGAAAATAGCTTTTTCGTTTTTCTTCAAAAAATTTTCATCCTCAAATGCTGCTGTAAACTCTAGGTTTTTCTGAACGTCTCCTTCAAAATAAACTACGCGAGTTTGGTTTTTTGGGACGATATGTTCTCCTGCTTTTACATTTACGATAGTGGTAGCAACACCTCCAAAGTTGCACTGCACAGCTTCATCACGCATTGCAGTAAACGCCCCTGTATCCGTAGAAAAGGATACCGTTGAAAATTCTTGATTCATATTAATTTAAAATATTTGTGATTATATACTAGATTATAAAAAAGCTATCGAAGACAAGCATGCCTTATTTATCTCCGATTGATTGCCTAAAAAATTCTCTAACGTGTTTAGTTTCCAACACAGTTAGCTCTAAATCAAACTCCTCAAAGTACACGATCATTGCAGGTACTTGTCCTAGCTTCGTGCGTTTTTTGCACTTTAAAAAAGTATCCGCCTTAAGCGTGTAGCTTTTCTTGGAAGTAGTTTTAGCCTCTACAGAAACCATTTCGTTCTCTACATCATTTTCTGCGAAGGCTGCCCCAGAAGCGATAGTTTCTTTTGCCTTAAGCTGCTCTGCAAGTCTCTTCTCTTGTTTTCGAGATCGGCTAACCGTAGTTTCCCTAGGCTTGTTCATCCATTTTGGCCTCATAAGTCTTCAAGTTTTTGAGCATTAAAAAGACACTCCTATTGTATATGGGATCACATATACTT
The DNA here is from genome assembly GCF_012641475.1 of Flammeovirga agarivorans. NCBI lineage: Bacteria > Pseudomonadati > Bacteroidota > Cytophagia > Cytophagales > Flammeovirgaceae > Flammeovirga > Flammeovirga agarivorans. The sequence continues at coordinate 62,820 of NZ_JABAIL010000016.1, forward strand.
AGCCCCATGCCGAACAGTGTGTCTTTTTGATTTTATTTATTTAACTGCTGTAGTTTACCTAACTCAGTATTGTATTTATTAAGTACAATATCCTTTGAAGGCATTTCTTTTATAGAATGTTTTTTTACATCCTCAATAAGCATCTTTAAGTATGCTATTTCTTTTTCAATTGCTGCTTTCATGACCTTACTCCTTCGTATGTAACACCAATACACGCATGCTTGGAAGCTACTTCGTCAATAACCTCCATGACATCTTCCTTATAAGTTTTTGGTAGGATCAGTACTGCAAGATCAATTGCATCGTCAAGCTCCTCCTTACGAACTTTTGTGTATAAAAAAGTCTCTTTATTCTTCTTAAGGAAATTCTCTATATCCTCGTAAGAACGTTTGTTAATTTCTTTTCCTTCTTCCACTAGCAAAAAATTGGCTTCAAAGCCCTTATCTTTTACTACCGCTTTTGCTACAGTATAAATGTCGAATACGTCTAACAGTTTTCCTGTTAGGTTTGAGACAATGACGTTTTTCATATAAGTTTAATATTAATATTTGTGTGATTTAATAATTAGAAAGTTTAGCTAGACAGTGTATGCCTAGCCATTCTACTAAAGGGTGATTCCAAGTGCTTCGTAAACGTCTGCTACGATTTTTTCTAACTCCCCACTAGACTCCAACCAATCTGCGAACTTTAATTTACCTTGGCATTTTTTCTGCCCATCATATTGAAAGAATGCCCCTGATTGTTGTACAATACCTTCTTCCGCTGCTATTTCTATGATCTGCATTGTTCGGTCACATGTCCCGAAAGGAACGCGAGCATTGTCCGACAGTGATAAAAATATTCTACCCGAAAGGTGAGGTTTTGCAACTTTGTTTTTCTTGTTATGTATAGAGATTTCTTTTCCCAATACTTCTTCTTTCGATTTTTCGGGAGCTAATCCCTGCATTCGAAGAGATACCGACTTTGCAAAGGCAGCACCTTTACCGCCCTTAACTTTTTCACCGCCAAACATTCCCATTTCAGTGTAAGCACTGTTGATGAAAATAAGGGTCGTATCATCCCCTTCATTACGATTCAGTGCAGCTTGAAACTTTCTGAAACCTCTGTTCCAAAGACGAGCGGACTCACCTACGGTATTCTTTTCCATAGATTCATTCACTTCATTTACACCCCCAACAGCATGTATTGAGTCGAAGCAGACTAGCCCTACGCTGTTTGAAGAAAGGAACGTCTCAGTTATGTCAATAGCCTCGTCAGGCGAAGAAGGTACAATATGAATTAAGTGTTCGTTCCAAATCCCTTGCTTTTCACCCCACTCTTTTGAGTAGGACTTCTCAAAGTCTATAAGGACTACTACTTTGGTTTCAGCATCCTCTACTTCCGAATGGATTTTTTTAATGTCATATACTGTGCGGTCTTTTCTTCGACCTTTTCCCTTAATCAACTTCTTTTCAAAATCGATTTTTCTGATTCCATTGGGGATTCTATTTTTCCAATCAAACCTCTGGAACTGACTAATTATATTATAAGTCAACCATGACTTGCCCGAAGAAAAATCTCCGTACAGTTCAGTGATCCTATTGATAGCAACACCGCCTCCCAAAATTTTATCCACCGTTGGGATCATTGTAGGAATAAATTCCACCTTTGGAGTTTCTGTAGCTGGTCTAATGATCGTTGATCCTCCGTAACGTTCCGCTAACTCCCCGATTAATTCGTTTAATTCAGACATTGGTATCCTAATGATAGATTGATGATTTCTTGAATAGACAACTTAGGAGTCATAAGCTCCTCAACTTCTTGTTTAGATAGTGTGATTTCACGTTTACCATCTCCCCAATTTTTTACCACACCTCCGTCAGACTTCAGTGGAACCGAAAGTGCTATGGTAGATTCCATTGCCTCTTTCATTTCAAGTGATGCTTTCCAAACATCTTTTATTGGGACCTCTGCGATAATTTCATCATGAACAAACATTGTCATGAATCCATTATACTTTTTCATTACTTCCTCCACTTTGATAGTAGAGAGCTTAAATACACTACTCGCACTTCCTTGGATCAAAAAGTTAAAGGACTGTCTTAAAGCTCTGTTTTTATCTTCCTTATTGTGAAAGTTTAGTGGTCTTCTTCTACCAAACATGTCTTCAGCGAAACCCGCAGCTTTTGCAGCATCTTCAACTGATTTCCTTGTTTTAGAAATAGAAGGCATTTTTGCTAAGAAATTATTAAGGTAATTTTTAGCCTCAAGCTCAGTGATTCCGAGCGTTTCTGAGACAGATTTTGCACCCATACCGTACATAATGGCTAGCACAAGTGTCTTCGATTCAGATCTTTTAATGCCTATTTCGTCTGCTATTTCTTGGTAGATGTCCCTGTCATTTTGGTAGATTTCTGTGAGAAAAGGATCCCCAGAAGCGTGTGTAAGAATTCGGGGTTCAACTTGCGAAAAGTCGTATACAACCATCGCATACCCTGGTCGGGGTACAAATGCATCCCTTACAGGATATTCTTTGTGGTTTACTACTTGTTGTAGGTTTGGGTCTGAAGACGAAAGTCTTCCTGTTTCTACAATTGCCTGATTAAACTGGCAGTGTATTTTATCATTTACTATGTGATCGGGAAGTTTTGAATAAAATTTACTCCAAAGTGCTGCAAGATCTGCCCTTTGAAGAAGTAGGTCTAGAAGTTTGTGTGGGTGAGTTTTATTTAAATCTTTTAATACTGAAGCCTTAGTAGAAGGTTTACCCTTATCTGTTCTTGCGAGTATAGGAAATCCTAATCGTTGGTACAGTACTTCTGCAAGTTGGTCGCTCGATCCAATGTTAAAGTGAATGCCTGTAAGATTGTAGATTTGTACTTCAATTTTATCAAGACTCTCTTTTACTTTTTTACCCGTATTTTCTAGGAGCTGTCTATCTATGTATGCCCCTTTATCCAAAGCTTTTACTAGTATTTTAAGGAATGGTAATTCTATTTCTTCGTATAGCTTCACCTGTTTGGGGCTTAGTTTAGCAAGCCAAAAGTCCCTTAATGGTAAGATGTATTCTACATCATTTAATCCGTAATCAATAAAGATTTCCTCTGTAATCAGTGGTATGTCACAAACTTCTTCATCCTCAGAAAGCTCTAGAAAGTTATTCCAAAAATCTGTTAGGGTCGTTTTCCCATACTTCTCAACTACTAAGTCATATCGAGGACAGGGCCTTGTTACCGCTTTCCAATTTGTTGTTATAAAATCCCAACTGATCTTTTTTGATCGGGGCTTTCCTTTTGATCCGATGCCGAGTCCAAAAACTTCGTTTGACCTTTCTGTGCATTTTTCGTCAAGTCCCCAGATATGTGTTTTAGGAACTGATAAATCTTTATGAAGTCTCTCTTTTAATGCCTTTGTAAATATGGTTGCATCAGCTAGATATATGAGAATTAAAGTATCATCCTTCAAAATAGGATCAGACAAACCATTTACTTTTAAAACCCAAAGATCAAATTTTAGATTTTGACCAACAATTTTCATTTTAGGTAAAATAGGATTAAGCACTTCCTTTAGATCACGTAAGGTAATCTCTCCGAAAGTACTTTCTTTTGTAAGGATAGACCAACTCACCTTATTCTCTCTATCATGGAATTGTAAGCTTGTGATCTGTAGTCTATCAATCTTAGTTCCCAATGTCTCCGTATCAAAGCCTAAATCTTGAGATAAATCGACTTCCTTTGCGAATTTTTCTAATTGGGTTCGTTTCTTAATGACCTGTCTTCGCATCATATATTAATTTATAGGGTTAAAATATGTTAAATTAAACCGTTTCTACCCATGGATGATGTCGAGATGTTAGGTAAATAGTCGGGCGCTCCTTACTTTTGAAATAAGATATTTTGACTATTTAATACTTCTCGCAAGTGCATTGTACGACTTGACCTTAACATCTTGTAGTACTACATTTCCTTTGTGTAGATTATTTTAGGTTTAAAATATTTGTGTGGAAAACACCCTAGGAGGCATGCCGGCCATTTATCCTAGGGTGTTTTTGTATATATAGATTTAGTGATCAGATTACTTCCAATTCACCCCGATTTTTTCAAAATAAAACTTGATGTTTTCCTCTGTCGGAACTTTCATCATCTCTGCTAAAGGAGGAAATGCAGAAGGCTCATCGATAGGTTCCTGTGGGCGGTAACCTCTACGCATACTACCGCTGTATGCGACAGTATATGTATATTTCGTGTTAGTCTTCACCCCTGTTCTAGAATACTTGAAACAGAATGGAATTGGATCCCCATCTTCGTCAGTAAACTGAATGATTCTTTCTCCCGAATCTTCGTCAAGAACTGACTTCAAAGAGCCATGTAAATCTCCAAAAGCCCCAGAACTTAGAGCCATGTATTTTTCTGGGTAAACTCCTTGGTCAAGAAACTCTTTCGAGTCTTTATCCCACTCTCCACGGTGATCGCGGATCTTTATGAAAAATCGGGTACATGGGTAAATTAATTTCCCCTTCACTGCGGGATGCTCTGGACTAAGCCCACTGTATACGGTGTCCATCAAGCACTCTTCATGCGTTCCTTTAAAAGTTTGTCGTGGAAGGAATTCCTTTTGAAATCTTCCATTACTGTCTTTATAAGAAAACATAAACCCATCAACTGATAAGGGCATTTCTGGTTGGCATGTAATAACTGCCTGTGATTTGTTTGAGTGAGGGTCATCTGAGGATTGTAAAAACATTTCATAGATTTTTTCCTCAAATAGTTTGAAGAAGTGAGACTTCACTTTTGAGTTAACTAAGTCATCCCATGAATCTGTGTAACTCTCAGGTCTTTGGGGAGCTGAAGTTGTTGCTCTCCCTCTTCTTCTTGGTGTTGTCTTCGCAACTGTCGTCACTTCTGACGACTCACTTTTTCCTAAACTACGTCTTCTACGCATACTTATATTTTAAAATATTTGTGTGAAATTAAAGCCTAATTTTGCCGTAGGCTTTATGATATAAAGATAACTATAATTATCTTCAAAAACAAACTATAGGTTAAAAAAACGGAATGTCTTTAACCTCATTAAATTTGTTGGCAAAGTCTTGAGCATCTGTAAGATCGGTATCCTCTAACGTGAGAGAATACTCAAAATAATCGCTTGGGTTATTATAACATTCTAGAGCCTCTTCTTCGCTACAATCTCCTGGATCATTTGAAGAATAAATGGCAAACGAAATGTTTATGTGACTGTCTAACGCCTTGTATAATTTTTTTGCAGCACTTTCGCCTGCTATATCGTTGTCAAAAAACAAAACTACCTCTTCGAAATCTAGTAGTAGTAGTGCTTGATCTAAGGTGACTGAAGTTCCTAGAGTGGCTACTGCAGGAATGCCATATTGATCTAATCGCCAAACATCTGACTCCCCTTCTACAAGAGCGATTTTTTTAGCGTTAGATACCTTATCTAGATTGTATAGAAACTTTTTGCGTTCTAAAATTCCTTCTACATGAAATTCGCGATCTCCCTTAGCATTTATCCAACGAGTTTTTATAGCAACCACCTTGTTATTTTCAAAGTAGGGTATTGCGGTTACTCCTGTCGAAGCTTCTGCGATTAAAAATTTTCTTAGGGTCGTTCTTCGATAACCTCTGCTCAGGTACTCTTTCGATAACCTTCTGCAATCATGCAATAGGGGTTCTTTCTCTTGTATGACCTTGGCTACGTCTTCTTCTTCTTTTAAGTCTGTTACTATTTCGAAAGCTTCATAAGGCTCAACGCCTAAATGATCAAGAAAGCGGGTGAGTGTACCTGCTTCACCGCAACTAAAGCAGTTATACACTCCCTTCGCTGGATTAATGAACAAAGAACTAGAACCGTCTCCCTTTCCCCCTTCGCTAGAGTGATTTTCTCGGTGTATGCATTTACATCGAATTTCATTTCCCGCCAGCTTTGGGTTTAGGTCATTTTCTTCTAAAATTTCTTGTAGTCTACTCATACACCTCTTGTATATTTAAGGTTTGAGTTATGTAATCTTCAAGATCTTTATAACTCAACTCATGCTCCCTAAAAAATCTTTCTAAAGAAATTTTCATAACTTTTATAGACACCCTGGATTCATTTTGAATCAGTGTAGTGTATGCATTTATTATCTGCTCATTGGAAAGCCCTTCTGTATACATGCTTAAAATGTTTGGGTAATTTGGATAGTGCTTAAGTCCTGCTTTTGCTCAAGGAGATACTTTTCAATTTCCTCTTTGTCACTGTTTTGATATTTTGGAGGAATCGCACCTTCACAGATCAGCGATGCTATTGGTTCAATCCAAAATAGTGTAATTTTTCTCTGCCCCGTATGTGGCATAGGGCTTACCTTATATTTAATGTTCATCATGTCTTTTAAGTTTAAATATCCGTACTGAATACTATAATATTATAGCAGACAGCACGGAATAGTGGACACCTATTGTTATCTATGTCTTGTATTCTTTTCTACTTTTCGCAAGTTTCTAGCGATCTCACCTAAAGGGGCTTTTTTAAGTTCCCTTTGAAATGCAGAAAAAACTTTTGCAGAAGTGGCGGTAACCCTTGAATTACTGATCACAGCATTTCTTTGGAGAAGTACTCCAACCAATATTCCTATTGCCAAAACGACCATTGTTGGTTTGTATAATGAGGGATAGTAGTACACTAACCCTGCAGCAATGATCGCTACTAAGAGTACTAGTCCTGCAAAGAGTTTAGTAAGTTGATCATATGTATATCCTTTAACGCTGCTAGGGCGTTGAAATAATTCAGTCTGTAATGTTTCTCCTGACTCTCCGAACTCGGTTTCCATTCTCCCTGTATCCATAATTTTACTTGCTTTATATTGTTTTTTAAATCTGCTTTTAATTCCTCTAAAGTAGAGTACTCTCCAGCACTCCACCCTTCTAGTTGAGGATAGGATACTGTAAATTTCCTGCTAAAAGTGCGGACTACGAAGTAGTCAACTCCGTGTATGTTTCCTTTATCAAAAACTTCGAATTCTTGCATTCGAGTACCCCTATGCACTACTCCACCGACAACTCCCGTAATAGTGGAGGATTTCACATGCTCTTTAGTTCCTTTTTTCGGATATTTTGGGTAGCTAACCCTTTTAGGTAATTTCATAATAATTAGAATGTTACATGTGGAATTGCTGATCCTGAAGGGTCTGCTGAATCTTCTCCTTCTTTATATCCAAATTTCATGTCTACAAGATCAAGTTCGTACTCGCATGAAAGTTCATCCCCATCTCGTGTTTTTGCAGACTGAAGTCCGAAAGAATTTCTCACCTTCATTTCTGGTGTTTGATACCCCACTAAAAGAACATCAGCATCTTGAACTAACGCATCTGAGAATGCTACCGCCTTTTGTGCATCGAATGACGAATCAAATTTCTTTGATCCTTCGCCCTCTCTGTTCATTTGGGTAGTGTACACAATCGGTACATCAATTTCCTTAGCCATAATTTTCAAATCTCTTGAAATCGCTAGGATGTGTTCGTGGGTTGAATTTCCTCTAACTTTTCTAATCGCTTTTGCCTGGTATAAACCATCAATTAAAATGATAGAAGGCTTCCTTGCTAATGCAATCGCTTTCATTTCAGCAAGTGAAAAAACCTTATCCGCTACTAAGATTCGAGACTTTTTAGCGGAGATTCTCAAATACCTTGAGTAGGTTCTCTCTTCTGCTTTAGTAAGGGTTGCCTTGCTCAGTCTGTGATAGCTGACCTTTGAAAGCATAGAATCAAACCTTCTAATGATTTGGTCAAAAGTTAATTCTAGCGAAAACACTAAAATGTCCCCGTCTATCACTTCACCCTTTGCATTTGTATAGGGAAGTATTCGGTCAATTTGAACCATATGTTCGCAAGCAAGAAATGTCTTTCCTAAACCTGGTCGTGCAGCAATGCCATATACTTTTCCACGCTCCCATCCATGAAAAGCATCATCTAAGTGTTTGTGGCCTGTCGGAAGATAACGAATACCCTTATTGGACTTTGCCTCCGTGTATTCATCAAATCTTGAGTGCGAATTTTTGGATAAAGCTTCTATCGCTGAGTCCTGTGAAAAATTCACACTCTCAAGGATAGATGCCAATCCTTCTAGCTGCTTGGTAGTATCCTTTTCTTTAAGGATTTCAGGAACCCCTTCTCTTAAAGTTCTCGATAAAAAGTCCTGATGTATTTGGGTCCTTAAAAAAGCGTAAGCTTCCTTACCGTAGTAGGTTTGCTTTTCGACCTCTGCTAGAAAACTATCTGAAGGTAAACTACTATGTGTAGCGTAGTACTTCCTAATAGCTTCATACGCGATTTTTTCGTGAGGTAAAAGCCATTTTGTAGGTAAGGCGGAAAACTCCTGTAAAGAGTCTTCCACCAATACTTTTTTAAGATAAACTAAAGCATTTATCCTCATGATTTCAATCGTTTAAAATACTCGAAGTTTTCTTTAGAGATGTTTACGCGATAATCTTTGCCTCTAAGTCTACGCTGAACTGTAGATTCTAATACAAGAGATTTAAAATCCCTAGAATACTTTTCATGCAAATTTTCGGGCGAAAGGTTAGAAGTAAAGTGAGTTACCAATCCTGCTTGAACTCTAGTTCTCAAAAGACTATCAAGTGCTTGAAGAGAGATTCCTTGATTGTCTTCATACTCTTTCCCCAGATCTTCAATTAGCAAGTGCCAACATCTATGAGCCCTTTTGAAGCGCTCAAAGTTTACATTGTCTGTTGTATTTCCCCAATTGGCGGTCTTAAGTGTCATGATGTCTTGTGCGGAGATCATCATGATTCGCTTATCCCCAGGAAACTTTTCATAAACTTCTTTTAAAAGGGAGGTCATCAAATGAGTTTTACCTGTACCGTTATCACCCCATAGGAAAATTCCTACGGGGCGTTTCACAGTTTGATCTAAATTGTCTAGGTAAGGTGTAAAGAAGTCTTCAAAAAACTCCTCATTTGAAGGGTGAACATAAAAGTCTTCAAGAGACTTCATGACATAACTTTTCGGTATTCCCCAGACTTCGAAAAGGTTATTTTTGAGCTTTTCTTCGTACATACTTTTTTCCTCTTTCTGAACTCGATTTAAATCCTTCAGTATCTTTATTACTGTGTGCTGTGCTTCTTCTTCTTACGCGTTTTTTGGTAGAAGCTGAAGTGCCTGCTCTAACATGAGCTTCCACTTCTTTTGAGACTAAAAACAGTTTATCGATATTTAAAGGTTTAGAAGGCCAATACGCCTCATTGCTTTTAAGGAATTCATTCAGCATTTTAAAAAACAAAACCTTGTCTTTAATTCTCTTGAAGAGCTGCTTAAACTGACCTCTCTGTTTCATTGTAGGATTCGAAACTGTAGAGTCGCCAAGGAGGAGTGCAATGTAACCCAGTGTTGCATCGAAAAATTCTGTTTGTTGGATATATGCTATGTCCTTTGTAAGGATTGTAGCACACGCCAACATACTATTTGGTAATGCCCCGATGTTCTTATTGTACTCTTGCAATATCTTATGGAGGTAGGGAACCTCTTGTTTTGAGATCGTCTTTCCCCCAGAATTTAACGGAGATATGCTATCACTAGTACTATCATAGTAAGCCATCATCCACCCGTCTTCATGGCTTTTTACAAGCCCTTCTGCTTCAAGAGCAGTCATGTGTGACCCAAATTCAGGAATGATTTCTTCCATATCGTCACAGCACACAACCTCTGACTTTCCGATCAGAGTTGTAAAGCTTAATGCAGTGTAGAAACTGCGGATAAGCTTCGAATCCTTTGGGGACGGTAGAGTTTTAAACTCGTATAAAAGATTAAAGTTCTTAGCCATATCTATCCTATGTTATTGTCACTGTCATATTCCCTTGAGGAGTCTAGCCAACCATCTATGTGTTTTGCTAAGTGTTCCTCAAGAGTAGTTTTTACGAGATTAGAACAAACTTCTGCTGATTCAGTAGCTTCAAGAATATCCCTTTTAGTAGGATTTATCGGAAGCGTAATGCTAAGTTCAGAGGAAAATGAATTATAGTTCCCTAAGTTTTTAGTGAACTTTTGAGAAACAGTGACCGTTCTTTTTGGGTCCCCTACAGCACTGACCGTACTAGGATTCTCTACAGAATTTGTAGATGCCTGCTCTTTTTGAGCGCCAGAAGTTCTTCTTCTGCGTGGAGCTTTTTTTTCAGCCATTTCCTATAATTTTAAAGGTTATACAATCGTCTTTCATTATTAAAAGCCTTCACTAAGTCAGCTTGGACATGTGCACTTTTTATATCGAAAGACCTACCATACTTATCACGAATCACTTTGACTCGTTTTATTAGATAGGTACTATACAACTTTGCATGAACACTGCTGCTACCTAATTTTAACATTAAGTTTGATTGAGGAATAAGACCTTTTTTTAGATAGTTTCTTAGTGTCCTTGTAGTTACACCTAACGAGTATGCAAGTACGTGAGGGTAGTAACAATAAATAGCTTTGCCATTCACCATTACTACCTTTGGTTTTTCCTGAAATTTCATTTACTATTTCGTGGTCAATCGCTTCGTGGTTTTTTCTTCGAAAAGCTCCTCTGCTTTTTCTTGTGATATATCCCCTCGATTTAACAGACCCGTAATAGTCTTAGCATTGACTTTGTAAATTGGATCACCTAAAATTTTCTTTGAGAATTGCGGAGAGAATTCCGCTAAGATTTTCTCAACAGCTCCCTCTGCGAGAACTAAAGATGTAGAAACAGATTCAACTAATACCCCTGAGTCAGTTTTTAGTACCATGCCCCCTTTGCCATCCGTCTGGCCGTGATCCTCAATGATTGTGTTTATGGAAGGCCTCAGTTTAGCGATTTCTGCTTTGAGTTTTTTCTCCTCTTCTTTAAGGGCGAAGAAGTCTAATAAAATGCCCTTTTCTTTCTCAGTCATTTTGATCAAATATTTGTGTGAAAAAAATAAAAGGCTACTCCATGCCGAGAGTAGCCTCTAGTGTGTTACTTCAATTAATCCTCTTCTGCAGGGATTAAGTAATTTAGATTTTTACAGTTCTTCGAATCGAGAGTGACTTCCTCGTCCATTCCAACAAGCTTTACTACGTTTTTGCGGGCTTTTTTGCCTACAACTTCACCAACACAAACTTCCCCTTCGAACTCAATCTCAATAAGGTCATCCTTAGCTAGTGCTGAAAGGGTCGTCTCCTCTCTGGCAACATCGTTCATGTCGATACCCAGAGTTTCTTCTACCAGCTTAAAGTAGTCTTCATCCGTCATTCCTTCTTCGACTTCAGAATCTTCTTCACTAGTTTTTGCTTCTACATTCCCCAAAAGCATGTCAGCCATTTCAAACTCTGATGTTTCCTCGTCTTCAATTTGAATGATCTCGAAAAACTTGTCTTCATCAACTACAATGGATGCCTCAAATTGTTGGAAGATTTCTGTTGCAAGTGTCTCCCAATTATCGTCCGATGCCTCAAACGTTTTTGCAATTTCATCTGCAAGCTCTTGCTTTACGTCCCCTTGTTGTTTTTTAGTTCTTCTGTTCGAAGATGGCTTAGCCTTCTGATTCTTTGTTGTTTTCGCAGGCGCCGTCTTTTTAGTTGGTGTTTTAGGTTTCTTTTCCTCTTTAGGAGCTGACTCTGTAGGTGCGTTTTCAAGGTGAGGTACGTCCATAAGAGGTAAGTAGATTACTCCCTCATCATCTTGGATCGTGTCGATTGATACGCCCGATTGGAATACTGCTGTAAGGTTTGAACGAAGAGTTAATTTTCCCTTTTTCATTAGATCAAAATATTTGTGTGAAACATGCACTAACTTTTAGTGCTTTAAATTATTTATATAAGTCATTATAGTTTTTACATCGAAGATGCCGCTTCCTATGTAAACTAAAGTAAATTTTAAAAATATAGAGAGAGGTTTCTCACGCCTCTCTCACACCAATGTTACTTTAAAAAAACGTATTATGATCAAATAATGCTTTTATTATTATAGTAACGAGAGCAAGATATATAATTCCTAGCTTAAATTCTACTATTACTATTTACAATAAGATTATTTACAGATTAAATCCTTAGAAAATTACCTAATTATACTTACCTGTCTTTGCTACCTTTGGTAAGTATTTTAATGACTTGTAGTACATTCCTGTATGTAAATCATTTTCCCCTATAGGTATCCAAATTTCAGGTTCCTTTTTATTACTATATTTCCTTAGTATTCTTCCTCCCGCCTGCTCTGGATCTCCAACAACAGACAAAAAGATTAAGGTATCAAGCCGTGGTATATCTAAACCTTCAGAAGCAATTGTATCTATCCCAAAAATAATTCTGGCTTCCTTTTCTAACTGCTCCTGTAATCGTGGTGATTCCTTAATTTTCTTATACGTCTTAGATGTTAGCAGTATTGGGTCAAGTTCTGACACCTGATTAAACAAAGCCTCTAATTGAGCTATCCTTTTACCAAGGACTAATATAGCCCTTCCTTCAGTATGTTTTTTCCTGATTAATTCTAGAAACTCATTATTCCTTTCCTCAAAGGATCCCATCGCAGTCTCTAAATGTACGTATTCTAATCTTTTTTGAAATATCTTATTCAACGATAGTAGCTCTTCTGTCCCTAGTGATTCATCATTCTCACTTCTTATGCTTTCTTCATCGTTAGAACAATAGATAATATTTTCTTTGTAGGTGTGGATACCTGGGATATTAAAGTTCTCTACCTGACTTACAAAATCCTTACTGAATTTACCTGCAAAAACAACCTTATTCTTTGGGGTAAATGTGTGTAGTGTAGCCTTTTCAGATTCAGGTCTGCCTTCAGTAATAATTACATCCTGAAAATGTTTAATAATTTGCTCCTCCATCCCGTCAGACCTTCTTAGAGTAGCAGTTAGTCCTAATCGATACTTCATTGGAAGCTTAAAGAAGGATGGAAGTAGTGTCTCACACCCTGTTCGGTGCATTTCATCAAATACAACTAACCCAAATGAGTTTACCCAGGTATCTTTCGGATTAAATCTACTCTCAAAAAGATCATAGGTCATCACAACAATATCATAGGCTTCAACTATTGAGTTAATTGTATTTTTTTTACTAGCTAAAAGTTTTGTACTAGCTATAATGCCTACTCCTTCTCCTAGAAACGTATTTATTGAATCTAAAAATTGATCGGCAAGCTGTACTTTAGGAACTAATATAAGTGTCTTTTGCTGTAGCTTTGAGATCGTATAACATGCTGAAACAGTTTTACCAAAACCACACTCGGCAACAAGTATTAAGTCTGTTTTTGTACGATATGATTTAAGCAGTTTCGCTAAGGGAGGTTCTTGGTTACTTCGAAGAGTAGCGGTAAAATTGTATGATGCATGAACAGATTTTGTCAAGTCGAAATCTATTTGATTTGAAAACCTATGCCTCAGCCCTCTCGGTACTAGCATATGATCCTCCAGATCGATGAAATTCTGACGAACTTTAAATGAAGTATAGTCTTTCACGGTTTGCGAAAGCTCCTCCACTAAACTCTCATCATAATTCACGTAGATTGATGACTTAACATAACTCAACATATTCACTCCCTTTTTTTGCTAAAATTTTGTTCAATGTTCAATTTACGAACTTCTGCTCGTTTTTTCAACATTGTTTCGCTTTCGGATAAACTTACAAAATTAGAAGTACTAAGGTTGGGTTGACATTGTTTTAGTTGGTTTGTCACTGATCTTATAGCATCTAAGATTCCTTGTTTTTTTAAAGGAAGGGGTAATTCATCCACTCCGCTTCTAGTCAAACTTCGTAGGTTTCTGTCGGTAAGTTTTTTGTGAGCATTCACCCACTTTTCAGCTTCTTTTTTTGTGGAAAACACTTCTAGTTCCTGGTTAAAGTGTGCCACGTAGAATTTGTATGAACAAGAATTCATCTTCTCATGTTAGTTTTTAAATTTAATTTAATGTCTTACAATTACTAACATTTTGTAATTATTTACAAATAGTAACAAGACTTTTATAGTTCTTTTTTTATAAAAAATATCACTAAAAGTTCCATATCCTTTACTTTTTATAAGCATCTATAACAAAAAAGTATATATTTGCTATACTATTTGGTTAAACTTAAAAACGTTTGATATGGACTTGTTGAATAAAAAAAGGTCAGTAAGGTTAAATGAATACAAAAAAGAATTCCAATCTGTACCCTTTGATCTGCTCTATCGCCCTATCTACAATGCATCCAGCATTGCAACTTATGTATTTCCTCTATTCTCCTTTTCGTTAGCTGCGTATTATCTGACAACACGCATGCCTTTCGAATCCCCAATATTTGCAGCTGTACTTTCTATTCTATTTGCAGTATTTATCGAATTCTTAAAAGGTAAGAGTATCACGTATTTCTTTAAAAGTTTTTATAGAAAAACAGATACAACCGCCATCGGTGTATTAGCCTCTACCCTACTCTGCATGTCAATTGCTGCAAGCTTTTTTGGAGCTATCGACCTAAAGAAAGATACCGATGTAAAACATAAGGAGTTTGTTGAAAATCTAAACACAAAAAGACTAGCTCTTGCTGAAAAACAAATGCATGAAAGACGAAGATTGCAGACTGAGTATGAAAAGTTCGTAGAAGCAAATACCGTATACTTTGGTAAAGACGATAATGGAAAGAAAAAATTTGGTCTAAACTCAAGATCTATAAAAACCTCTAACGCCTTCCAAAAACGAATTTCTGACCTTCAACAAAAACATGAAAAATCCTTACAGGAGCTTACAGAAACTAATAAAGTTCTTATAAGTGATTCTAAAAACGACCTAACAGAATCTATAATAATGTTTGCTATAATAGCACTGCTTATTGATCTCTTTATAGCAACATCAAATTGGTTCCGAGTTTACTACAAATACAAGTCTGCTGAAGAATTGATCTTTGAAGAAAAATTTGGTAAAGAGTTGGATGAAGAACCTCTGGAGCCGGATCCTGAACGAATGCCAACAGTAGGGGAAGTTTCCTTACAAAATGAATCTGCAAAAGTAATCTCTATAGTCAATGATTTGAGAAAGGGAATAACACACAATAAAACACTGATGGAAAAGCACAAAACAAACCCACGAACAATAGCAAGAGCAAAGAAATTTGTAGCCTCATAAAAAGTAATAGGAGAGTGTAATTACTCTCCTTTTTTATTGGATTTGAAGATTATTATAGTTATCTTGAAATGTAATAATTCATAAGAATGGAAAACGAATTTCTAAACATACTTGGTAGTCTTTGGGGTACAGATATAGCCTATCAAGAAAGCCCTGAAACTACAAAATTGATCCTAAAAGCGATGGAGAAAGCATTCGCTTTGGGAAGACAGGACAACTTCATACAAGTAGATCTACAAACTCCTAGTGAGTTAATACCCGTGCTTGCGAAAATATCGCATCTCTCCAGCTTAGGAACCTCAGAGTATTATGAGGTTGTCTATTACTCAGAGTCGGGATGGAATTCTTACGCAGGAAGTAAAACCTTTGACGATGGGGAAAAAGTTCTGTCTTGGAAGTATTGTACATAGAATTAATAAATAGTCAGAATAAATCTATCAGTAAGGGAGTAGTCACTACAAGGTTTTAAACCTTTCAGAAATTTTCTGATCCCTTACTAATCAAAAACTAATAAGATGAAGAAGGTAAGTTTTAACATAAGCCCACCTGTACCTTGCACAGAAGAGCAGTTTCGAGAGTGGATTGAATACAACTTGGGAGCGATTGCTTCAATAAGTCTAGATAATCCATTGTCAGATTTTGAGTTGGAGGTGACTAATTACCTACAAATTGAAATAGATTAAGCTATGATTGAAGAACTATTAAGCAGTAACCTATCTCGATTGAGTATAGCTGCAAATCTCGATGTAGAACAAGTAACTCTCCGTTTAAAAGCTGTCTTAGAAAATAGAAAGTTAGTTGCAAAACAGCTACTTAATCTTACTCACAATGAGGAGGAACAAATAAAGCAGCTCTCCGAAATTTTAAAGTACCATGATGTTACAATATGTAAACTACTTGGGATGAAACCTTAAGTCTTTAACGTGGAGCAATGCAAAAAAATAAATACCTGGTATGGTGGAATTCAATGGCTGACAAGTCAGAATAGAAATACTACTGAAAGACACCCTAACCAATTAACCGAAACCGAGATTCAAGAGATTTATAAACTACGTTTTAGAAATTGAATATGATAAAGCTTTACAGATACACCCAAGGAAATGTCCTGAATTCTGAATTTGGTTTTCCGGATATTTCTAAACCTATCCTCAGCGAGTTTGAGGTGATCACAGAAACAGATAAGGGATATTGGATTAAGCCCTATAAGAAAGACGATGGAATAACCTTCACATCTGGAGTTTACTTCTTCAATAAAAAATGGGTCCCAAAAGAGGGTGTTAATCTTTTTGCCTTTACAGAAAAAAATAAAGCAATGTTCAATTTAAAAAAACGAACAGAGAAAAGAATTAAAATTTTGCAAAGGCAGATGTTGCTTTCAAAGATGACTTTAAGGATGGTTGAAAATGAAAGTGTTTAGGGTAAATAAAGAGAGTGCGGGAAGGTACGTTCCTCAGATGCAATTCAAATTCAGAGGTAGATATAAAAATATTCTACGAAAAAGCGGGGAGATTGCATTCAGAACATTTAAAGAAGCTGACTTATTTCATAAGAAATTGAACTACGAAAAAGTTCAAGAACAACTAAAAACAGCTATACTAGTCGATTAAATGCTATGGATAAAAAAGATAATACAGCTAATAAATCTAGTGTATTAGATAATAACCTATCAACTGATACGCATCGATGGGTTTGTGAAAAAGAGGGTAAAATACTAATACGCGGGAGTTGGAGTAATAGACTTCAATGCAATGGGTGTGGTAATTGGTGCTTTGTCCATTCAGCTAGTGATGGAAAGTATTATTGCGGTGAGTGTAAAACTACAGCGGTAAAAGAGGGGGATGCGATACTCTGGTAATATGTAATTAGCTTGGGTATTTAAGTTATAAAAAAGTTTAGGTAAATTTTATAGACCATGCAAGGAAGAGTAAAGTTAGACAAGACCCAAAAACATACCATGTGGGATTTAACTAAAGACGAAAAGGAGTTACAGAAATCCTATGAGGGGAAACCTTATCAACGAGTCCAATGTAGCTTATGTGTTTTTGAATACACACACTGTAGAGATAGACACTTAACCTGTAAAGAAAAGGGGGGGTTTTGGACATAATTGTAGTTAGTATTGAGTATAAAAATTTGTTTTTTACATGAAAATAGAAACTAATAAGAACGGAGAAATAATACTAAAAGAGGTTTATTCTAGTATAGGATTAGAGTCTGACAACAAAGAACTTCTTGACATTTGTATGAGAGATTCGGGTTTTGAGTTTAAGTACAACGGACAGTTGTACGAAGCCAAACAGGGTAAAGTTAGAAAACTAAAAGGGCAATTAGATACTGCTAGTGATAGTTCAGAACTTGCTAAAGCTAAAGAAGAGCATGACCAATACAAGAATCTGTGGGAACAAATTCAAGAAAGTTTAGATGAAATGAATGAAAATCACACTTTAAAATCTGATTCAGCTTTAATTGATGATATAACCGAATTTGGTAGGGGCGTTATGGAAATTCATAGCGCGGATTTAGAGCGATTAATAAGAGAAAAACATCTATTAGAAGAAAAGGTAAACTCCTTAATAGAATTGATAAATACTAAAGAAGCAATTGAAGAATATTCTGAAAACATAAATGAATGCAGAAAAGAATTACTTTTATCAGCTATTTGTCAATATACAAAACGCAATACGCAGAAAGAAATACAAGAAGTTGAGAAATGGATAGAAACTGATTTCAGAAAGTAATTGTGGCTAACGATTAGTATATGAAATGTGGAGCAAAGCGGAATTAAATAATGAAATAATGAGCGACTATAAAATAAGCGTAACACCTGAGACTTTTCCTAATGGAATGATAAAGCTAACATTTACCTCTAATGGTGGTAAGTTTGGTACTGATGAATTGCTAGATGTTATTAAAATGACACCTGAGCAACTATTGAATATACTGCAAGCGAATGAAGCCACTACGAGCGAAAACAAAGCATTGGATATAGATATTGTTAGCAACTATGATAGTTACAACTATCAATATCATAAAGATTTAGAAGAATGTGTTGGCAAGTTATTAGATTCAATAGATAAAGGTAAAATTTCGCAACGTGCTGTAATGGGATTAAGGATATTAACCAACAGAAAGTAGTTGCTAACATTAAATAAATACATTGCACAATTACCTAAACTAACTATGAGCATTAAATTTATAGACCTTTTTTCAGGAATCGGAGGGTTTCACCAAGCCCTCAAAGAGCTGGGGCATGAGTGTGTTTTTGCTTCAGAAATTGACTCCCATGCAGCAACGATATATAAAGAAAATCATCAACTAGAACCTGCGGGAGATATTACTAAAATTCATGCAAGTAAAATTCCAACACATGATCTTTTATGTGCGGGATTCCCTTGTCAATCCTTCTCCGTCTCTGGTAAACAAAAAGGATTTGAGGATACTAGGGGAAATCTATTCTTTGAGATTACAAGGATTTTAGAACACCATAGCCCGAAATTTTTTTTACTAGAAAATGTAAAGAATATCATCACGCATGATAAAGGGAAAACATTTAATACGATCATCAACACCTTAGAGGGCCTTGGGTACAAAGTATTCACAAAGCTGATTAATGCATCTGAATTTAAAACAGGACAGGCAAGAGAGCGGGTATATTTTGTAGGTATTCGAAAGGATATTTCTACAAAGAAATTTAGCTTCCCGAAAAAATTGGGATACAAGTCCGTGCTTGATGTTGTAGAAAATTTACATGAAAAAGGGATCAAAAGAGAGGACTATCTATTTTCAGCTAGCAGCTTAACTCTAGGCAATTCAGTTATAGAAAAACCCCGTCAAATAGGGATTGTCAATAAAGGAGGACAGGGGGAAAGAATCTACGATGCAACCGGACAAGCTATCACCTTATCCGCGTCTGGGGGAGGTGTTGGTGCAAAAACAGGGCTGTACCTAATAGGAAATTCAGTGAGAAGGTTGACTACAAGAGAGTGTGCAAGACTGCAAGGCTTCCCTGAGCATTTCATTATTGACAAAAAAGAGTCTCAAGCATACAAACAATTTGGGAATGCAGTATGCGTACCTGTTGTGAAAAGTATACTAAAAAACCTCTTAAACTAGGTCTAAGAGGTTAGTTGGAACAAAATTATTGTATTGTGAATCTATGTTTTTTTAACTAATTGCCAATGTGGTTTATCCCATCCCGTTGATCCCCAGAAGCCACCCCATTCGAGTACATAACTTCCGGTTTTCCCTTCTGCTACCATATTGGCCCAGACCGTAAACATGCATTGAGCAAAATCGAAGAAACCTTCAATAAACTTATATGTTCCCTTACCATTTACGTAAGGAATAACATCTATCGCAAGCCCTGATTGATGATAGCTTTTATCTTCATACCCATCTAATTCACTATTTCCCTGTTGGAAAATTTTAAACTGTTCTTCAGCCGAACGTTTACCTCCCCAAAGTGGAATAGTCATATCACAATGCCCTTTACGGTACATCATAGCTAACGCTCTGTCGGTAAGTTCAATTAGTAAGCTGTCTACACCTGCTCTTCGCTTATTGGAAGTTTCTCCGAAAATGTACATAAGAGTTACTTTAGATTGTCAATCTTGGTTTCTATCCTGTTTAGCTGAGTGACCAGCATTGCTACTACCGTTTTATCCGCCTTTTTTTGCTCAAGACTATTTTCAGCTTCCTTAATCTCTAATCGTATTAAAGAATCCTGAGCTTTTAAGTCTAGAACGTCTGCCTGAATATCCTCGATTTCAGTTTTCATTACAGCAAGGGCTCTTGAGTATCCCAAATACCCTGTTGTAATCGGAGCAATGATTGAAATGATAATAGCAAATATTGAGATGTATTTCTCCTTCAACATCTACTATTCTTTGGAAAAGAAGCCCTTGGCGTAGAGTAAAATCACAGATGGTATAGATTTACCCTTTCCGACTGTATGTTTAAACAAATAGTTTAATCCATAAATGAGTACCATGACCGCAACTGTCCAAGGCGACAATGCAAGAATCTGGTTGAACAACTCGTCTGAAACTCCTGTCATAGAAGAACTCACAGAATCCTTTAAGTCAGAAGCGAATGTACTAACCCCAACTACAAAGAGTAGGAGCGTACATAGTAGCATTTTTATCAAGCGCATATTTATAGTATTTGACCTTAACTAATTCAAAGGTGTGTAGGATAATGTAGACCGTCAAGCTACTAGCTACTTTTTTAGCGCAACTTTTTTGAAAAAATAAAAAATAGATTGAAAGAGTAAACTTTCACCTGTCCGACTGTGGTAAATTTATTTGAAAGAATACAGAAGATAGGAAAGAGAAAGAGCAAAGCGATCCTTAAAAGATAAAAAATCTACCTACTCTTATAGTTAGTATTATTAATAGATTATAGTTTATTATAGTATTATTATAGATCCAACAATTGCGCTATTGAGCATAACAATCATATTGTCAGTTTTTTAAACCCCTATTTTAAGCGTTTTTTCAAAAAGTGATTGTGGGAGATTTGGGATAAATGTATGGGTAATTCGGGGGTAATGTGTGGGTAATTCGGGATAAATTTATGGGAGAATTGGGATATACTTGTGGTGAATTTGGGGGAACTAGTAAAAACTATGGGGAATTTGGGATGAAAAAAACACAATTTGTATTATATCGCCCTGTTTTTGCACTTTACCCTGTGAATAAGTGCCTATATTTATTTATAGTGTTAAAATATATAAAAATTAGTGTGGGAAGGATACACTCTTTTACATAGTATTGAAGTTTTAATCCCAATTTACCCATACTAGTACTATGTAAATACCTCATATTTTATACATAGTTTATTTGAGTTCATTTTTATGTAAACCTCTATTGCATTATACATGTATAGAACTTATATTTGCTTACGGCAAATACAGAAAAACCCACACAAATATTTTATGAACAAAAAGACTTACACCTTACCTAAAAAGCGAGGTGCGCAGAGTAATCAACTATTACTAGGCAGTTTTGAATCTACAGCAATACAACGTGATTTATTCTACATTCTTTTATCAAAAATGACAGATAAAGATGTAGCTGGTACACAGTATCAATTCGAAGCCCAAGAAGTAAAGGAGCTGAGAGGAAGTGCTTCTAATTCACTTTCTTCAAGACGAATTTATGATGAACTACTAAAGTTCTCGAAGATTGATATAAGGATCACTCACAACTCAGTGAAGGGAGAGCGTGATGAAGAAATCATAAACATACTAGAATCAGTTAGAATGCAAGAGGAAGGAAAACGCAGAGTTAAGATTACTGCGGAGGTCACCTCAAAGGCAAGGAAGCATCTTTTAGAATTAGCCGACCATTTTACCACGTTAAGTTTAGAAGTACTACTGAATCTTAATGGAGCTTACACCAAAAGACTTTATGAAATACTTTCAAGGTTTAAGTACAAGTTCGATAAAGGGGAACCTGTATACTTTAGAAAATCGCAGTTATTAGGGTATTTCGGCTTACAAAACAAAAAAAGTTATGTAAACAACTCGGCAGAATTCAAGCGATCAGTGCTTGATAAAGCTATCAAAGAGTTAAATGAAAATGAACTTACTTCAAGCCTCAAGTTTAAATTCGAAACGGTCAGTAGTGGTCATCATGCAGGTTTTAATGAAACGGGATTTATGTTTTCCCAAGGTGTTGAAGAAAAGCAAGTTTCGGAGGAGCAGAAGATGGGAAAAATCGCCTCTGAAAAATCTAGTGTTTACTTCAATGAGATCACTTCTAGGATGTCGGAGAATTCATTCTACCTTACCCGGATGGCAAAGCTCGATCTTTCGCCAGCTTGGATGAAAGTACTAAACTATTCACTAAAGCTTTTTAGAGAAGATTTAAAATTACACAAAGTAAAAGTAACTAACCCTTCAGCGGTTGATGCTATTTTTATTCAAGAATTTTTAGACACTTTCTATGAAGGGGACCTAGATCTTGAACTAGTGACCGAAGGGTATACTATCAATGCTAAAGTAAGTAGTAAACTAAATATCAAAAACTATAAACCTAAAAAGGCTGTGGTAGAAGAATCCACGCCTAGAGATGTCTGGCTAAACTATTTAAAAGTAAACTATAAAATCATTTTAGATATAATGGGAGAGACAAAAGCGTTAGAGCTGGTTCAAAAGTCCTTATACAACAATGAGGGTAAAAGTGCGAAGGTACGAGAAGAGCTTGAGAAGCTAAAAGTCACCTTGTCAAGTTTTCAATAGTTTGTAACTTTGAACAAAACAAACTTCACTCAATTTTTTAAACACTTCAAGCTATAACTATTTAATGCAGACTTTACTTATCATTTCAACGCTGCTGCAGATAATTAACTTTAATTTCCTGAGCGGGGACGATAACGTCCTAGCCGACAGTGGATACCTTGCTTTTAAAAGAAGGGATTACACGCTTTCCGCAGATCGGTTTGAGCAACTTAAAGGTCAGGGTAAAAATCCTGCAACGAAAGGTTTTGCCTCCTATTTCTTAAATCACTTATACTCAAAAGAATTCTTACAGCATAAAAGAGCTTTAAAAGAAAATCATGATTCCAGGTATTTTTTCGACCTAAGTCCTGATTCTACGAGCAGATACGGATACATGTCGCACCGGAATAAAACATCTACAATACGTACCTATATTTATTTAGGGATGTTTGATAGTGCAGAATATAGTGCAATAACGGATTTTCAAGCTGCTTATGTAAGAAAGGATTCCTCCCTTATGGATGATCTAGTGAATAGACTCTCCTGGCTATTCTATTTAAGGCGAGAATTTCACTTTTCTAAACAGCTCTCCGATGCAGAAATAAAGTACCTGGCAAAACATAGAAATAGTACTCATGGGGATTTTATATCCACTTTTGTAGAGACAGATACTTTAACCGAAAAAACCGCTGAAGAGTTGTATAAAAAAACAATTGTGTACTATGATTCAGTCGGTGGCCTAAACAAATGCCTTTATATCTACCACTATGCAAATTTTAAGTTTCATAGAAAAAGGTACGCAGAAGCAACAAAGTATGTAGACGAGTACTTAAAGGAAGCAAGAGCGTATCAAAATAAGCATTGGAGAGAGTTTAGTACAGATGAAGAGTACATGAATAACTTTTATTTTGCAAGAGGTCGGATGCTTAAAAGTAAGCTACATGCATTGGAGGGAGAGAAAGAAAAAGAAGGAGAAGAACTTCATAAAGCCCTAGATGAAGTAAACTTTGCTATTAGAACAAAATTCCTTAGACCCTACATTCTAAAAGGTAGAGTACTTCGGGCAATCATTAAGTTTAACTATGAAAATAATATTCCATATGAATCTTATTTCGACTCTCTTGCTTTGAATACAAGTAAGATAGATGAATTCAAGTATAGCTTATCGCACATTAAAGATTATGAACACTTTCAAGTCAACTACTATAAAGGGTATTATAGTAAATCCGTTACAAACGTAGATTCCCTTTATTGGAGAAGCTATGAAGAATTCAAGAAGACACAGAACCATAAGGTATTTGAGAAAGACCTACTGAACTCCGTAAACTCAGAAAAAGAGTTCCAAGACGTTTTAATTGCACATTTTTCAGAAAGGTATAGGGAAACAAATGACGAAGACTATTTACTAAAAGTATTAGAGATTATTGAAAATACTAAATCTATAGTGCTGTATAGAAGACAGTCTATGATGAAAAAGGTATCCGTTGATGATTACCTCTTTAGCGAAGATCCCTTTAAATTTAGAAAGCAAGTGCAGAGTTATAAACTATTAGATCCTGAAACTATGCGATCTTACTTTAAAGAATACTTTTACCGAAAGGGGATCGATTATGTTTCTTATTATTTGGGTCCTTCAAACACGCTATACATAATTACTTACAATGGAAAGTTTCAACTAGAAAAAAAGAAGCTTTCAGAGGATGATGTATTAGCCATTAAAGAATTCTCTTCTACTCTTTTTGAAAGCAACTACTTCATAAGTCAAGGGTTTAATGACTTACGTAAAAGGGTAAGTACAATATTTACTTCAAGCAAATTTTTTAATGAAGGAGAGGGGAGATTGATGGTATCGGCAGATCGAATTAATGCTGCAATACCCCTAGACATTCTCACATTAAATGATGGAACAGGATTGATTGAAAAGTATAGCGTAAGTAATTCCTTCTCGATACATCACCAATATGAACTCTACCAAAGAGAAGAAAGAAGTTCGGGCAATCTGGCTATTTTAGGTATTGCTCCCTTCGCAGACAAGGATCTTATATTTTCTGAACAGGAGGTGAAAAATATAGCTACAGAGGTTTTGATCAATCAACAGGCAACAAAGAATAACATCCTAGCCAAAGCTCCATATTTTAATGTTCTACACTTTGCTACACACACGACAATTGACCAAAAAAGTCAGGGAAATTCTAGGATTCACCTTTTCAAGAATGACTCAGTAGATGAAAATTTTTCATTCAGAGAAATCGAAGAGTTAGACTTTTCTAAACATGCTCTCATATCTGTTAGTTCTTGCTACTCAGCTAATGGTAACTACATGGATGGTGAAGGTATTATGTCCTTCCAAAGAGCATTTGCTTACTCAAAAGCTCCTTCTATTTTAGCGGGTCTTTGGAAAGTAAACGATAAAGCATCTCTATTTATCTCTGACCGATTTTTTGACAACCTCAAAAAAGGGTATACCAAAGATGTTGCATTACAAAGAGCAAAGCTTGACTTCTTTGAAGAGTTTCCAACCTTAAAACAAAACCCAATTTTCTGGGGATCCCTAATTATATCTGGTAATATAGATTCTTCTAGTAAATCCTCTTACATCCTAGAATTACTTATTGTGATTGCTTTTTTAGCTACGATAGTTATGTTCAGAAGGAAAAAACTAAAGCCACAAAGCATAGGATAGCTAGTCCTCCTGGTAAATGTTCATTAAATCATCTTGGGACCTATGTTTTAAGTAGTGTTCTTCCGTAGTTGTGATCGAACTATGCAATAAAAGAAGGGAAGTTTTACGTAATCCAAACTTTTCTATACTATTGTATGCAAAAGTGTGTCTTAAATTGTGCAAACTAATCGTTTTTCTACTATCAAAAGTTGAATTTCTTAGGTTATTTTCTTCTAAAAATTTAGAAAACTTTTGAGAAAGATTGTTAGAAGAATATGGAAGTATTTTATCAGAAGATATTGCTGTACAATGTGCTTTCAAAATACCCTTTATTTGAGGTGGGATTGGTAACTTTTTTCTTTTGTTATATCCCTTTGCAATTATATGAATAATGTTGTTTTCAAAGTCAATATCTTTTTGTCTTATAGAAACCATAGAAGCAGCTCTAAGTCCCATCTTAGAACCTAGATCTAAAATAAGGTGTGTTTCAAAATCAGCAACCTCATACATCTTTTTTAAGTGTGCTTCTTCTATAGCGAATCTCTTTATTTCATCTTCACTATCTTCCTTCCTTGGAATTGATAAAATCTTGTCTGCATCCTCAACATAATTATTGTGGTACTTGCAAAATCGCGCAAAAGATTTGAGGTGCTGTAAGTAGGTGTTATATGTACTAGGTTCAATCTCCAGAGAATCAAGCCACAGTAACATAGCATCTGCATTAATATTACCATCACTTACATTCATATACCGTTTAATGACACGAACAGCATTAGCCGTTGAAGGGGTGTCTCTGTTGAGTTTTGAGTGTGACTTTAAGTAAGCACTAAAAGGGGCAGAAAATTGATCGTCATAGACTTTCTCATAGTATTTTGTGTTAGACACTCTAGTAATGTTCCGACTTCGTAGGAAGGATAAATATCCACTAATATGAGTATTGAAATTATTGGCAACAAGCTTTCTTAGTCGTACCTCTCCAGAGCTGATTTCATTACTCTCATGCAAGTGCTTTAAATAAGATCTATATCTATCGAAATGGCCTACCTCACCACCGTGAAACTTACAGCAGTAGTTTAGGAATAAAGTAAGATTTCTGTTAACCTTTTTCAGCCTATTTTTATCTGCAGTTGTGAGGTCAAATGAGACAATGTATTTCTTGTACATCTGAACTACTAGTTTGACTCCAAGGACATGAGCTGTGGATAAATCCTGTTTTTTCTCTAACATTCGTCTTACTTTATTCCGTAATAGGTTATTTTTCTAAAATATAACTTATGCAGTTATTGCGATTTTATCAAGTAAATCTCTCGAAGGGTTTTGGAGTGAATACTCAAAGTGGTCGTTGAGAATTTCTTCAGTAATCTGTAAACTAACATAATTATCAAATGAAATTAATCGTCCTTCCTCACCAGTCACACGATTGAATTCTCTTGCTTCTATAATGACCTTACTCGATGGATTTTCTTTCTCAACATTTCGGATCGCACGTACCGCCCTTTTTTGGGCTGAATTGTAGCTATACACTATAGAAGAGTAGCCATTGTACAAACTCCAATTTAGGGGAGTTCCATGACTGTCATAAAGAGTTAACTTGTATTCGGGCATATAGAGGTAAGGTCTGATAGAATACCTTTCACCGGAAAATTTTCTAACTACCTTCCAACAATGCTTCGCACACAATTCTACAATTGTTAGGTCAAACTTACTTTTTGGAGAATACCTGACTCTCACTGTATCTCCAAGAATGGGTTTAGTATACACCTCCATAGCTCTTACATTTTATAGAACAGTAAGAATATTTCTTCGTTTGAAGAGTCAAATTCTAGGTAGAAGTTGATTACATCTAACTTATGTCTATCCACAAGCTTTAATGCTAGATGTTGTGCCATACCTTCATCTGATGACCAAATTCTTGAAAATAGTTTTAGTACATGACCATACATTTCGTCTTCATTTCCTTCAAATGAATTGATGTACTGTTGTAGTTGTTGTACACATTCCAAAGCGTACTTTCTTTCATTGACAATTCCCATGTTTTTTAGGTTTATATTAAGATATAAGTATATTGAATTCAGAGTATAGATAATCATCTAACTCCGTATCATAAATGATACTTTTAAACACAGGTTTAACTTCCCCATATTTATCCAGCCATTTATCATTTACAAAATACTTTGTTTTATTACGTTCAATAACTTTCCCCGTCAGGTATCGATCTTCACCAACTCGCTTAAAGTGAACTCGCGATCCCGCAGGAAGTTTTTTTGGTTTTTTACAAAAACCTAGTTGTCTTTGTTGTGATCTATACCTACTTCTTGCGTTTAAAAATTCGGGATGATGTAACATAGACTCCGACTTAAGAATCACATTACCTTCAAGGTTACAAAAGTTGCAACCAATGCCCTTACACTCAGGACATTCAACTTCACAAGAACTTATTTTCTCTCGGTTAGGAGAAAAGTTTGGACTATAATTATCTAAAAATACTTTTGAAAGACCTACGGGGTAGGAAACATTCCCAAAACTGTCATATTCCATTAATAGATTACTTCTACTAAAGCTGTTGGATGAAGCGTTTCTGTCTGTTAAGTATACACCACTTCTTTCATTTGGTTGCTGTTTTACATGTGTACATTTCTCCGATACAAATTCTTTTAGAGACTGTAAACTATCAAATTCAAACCCTTTTCTTAATAGAGAAATTATTAAAGCTTTATCTAAATTGTCGATATTTCCCGCGTATTTTTTCCTGTGTAAGTGTTCAAAATTCTTAAGAAGATCCATGATTAATTTTAATATTAATTCTTTTTATTTTATAAATTTATTCTTTCTCAAAAACTCAAAATCATCTTCATAGAAATCTCTATTAATATTTGATTTAATTTTTCTCAAAGCTTTCTTGTGATTTCTCTTTAAAAGTTTAGATATGTCTCGAACTAGAGCAGTGAATGGGATTGGAGAAATTACAGATAAAATAATGATTTGAATCCCTTTTGGTGGACCCACGCCTTCTTCATAGTGCGTTTCTACTAGGTATGCGCCGTAAATTGTGGAAATCACTTGGTACACGACTAATGCCCAGAATTCCATTGGATAAGGTGTTTGCATAGATTTTTAAAATTATTTGTGTGTGATTCTTCAAAATTAAAGGGTAATTCTTCACCCATTCTTGCCGTAAATGAGTGATACATCTTTAATAATTTGGTTGATTCAGTAGACTCTTCTACAAACTGATTATAGTCTAGACCATAGACAACACCTACAACAAACATTAATTCAGAGAAGTTTAGCTCTCGAAATACTTCTGTCATCCATTTTGGAGCAGTTACTTTAGAAGCTCTTGTGGTTATTGAATTTCTGTGAATTATTTTCATTTCGTTGTACTGTCACTATGTATGTAGTTACAAAGTACAACATTTTTATGACAAAAAAAAGGAACTAAAGATTAATCTGTTCCTTAAATTCGACTTGAAGACTTCTCAGATTGTCAAAGGAAATATCCCTAAGCCAATGTTCAGGTTAACGCTATCGTTTCCGGAGAAATCAACAAATCTAGAACCACGGGATTCGGTTCCCTTGATTCGTGAAAACTAAATTAGTGTATACAAATTAAAAATACAATCAAAGTATTAATATTCATTTAATAAATTTCATTAAATCAAGGATTTATTTCTTTAGAAGTCTCCTTTGTTAAATGCTTAACAACAAATAGTGTAATAAAACATTTATGTAGGCTGTTATAAGAATCTACATCTACTTCTGTTTCCTGAAGCATCTCTTTCAAGTCCTCTTCAGTACCTCCATAGTACTTAAATGCAGTAGACAATTTTTGATACACATACTCGTCATAGAATTCATGCAATTCTCCATACACCTCAGAAAATAGTGTCATAGCACATCTCACATTCTCTGGGTTATCTATGTTTACAAAATAAAGGTCAAAGTACTTATTGTAAATGTATAGTGTTTTGTCTTTAATGATTTCATTCACTACCAAGTCATACGAATTGGCTAACTCTTTATCTTTCACCATAGACGGAGTAATACCATGAAGACTTTGTGCATCCGTCCAATCACTTAAGCCATACCGTGCTTTAGTGAACATGTTAAGGTGTATTACTCCATTGTTGTCTATGAGTGAAATTTGTAATGCTGAATTAGGGTACTCGTCAAGTCCTGTCGTAGCAGTTTCTAACACAAAGTACTCTGCTTTATTTATTGCTTCTCTGTTGAACTGAAAATCCTCGAGAATTTCTTTTTGTCTAATTACACTTTGTTCGGCTTCTTTATACTCCTCCTCCTTTCTCTTTTCTAAAGATTCTCTCTGTTTAGCGGTTTCTTTCATCGCCTCCTCATACTCTTTGTATAGACGTTTTTCCCAAGCTCGGCTACCATTTTCGCTTCTTTTCACCCTCTTCTCCAGGTTATCCTTTAGAGCTTCAGTCAAGTTCTTCTTTTTGATAACAGACTCAACATTAGACTTTAAGTAGCAATGAAAGGTTGAACCACCCATACCGCTCCTTTCTCCATCTCTCTTTAAGTACTTCTCTTTAAAGGATTTTGTAAATCCAAGATCATACACCTCTTGGGCGCTATAGAAATAGAGCTTACAATAGTGTTCGAATAAGTTACGCTCATAAGTCAGGGCAGGAAAGTACTTAACGGGATTTTTATCATAATCCTTTTTCGCTTTTTTTACTTTACTGTCAGTCCCCAACTTTAGAGCCTTTTTAAACTCAGGATATACAAGAAAATATTTCATGGATGCACATATTTAAATTTTGATTTAAATATACTCTCAAAGAACGTAAGCTAGATACGTTCAAGTTTAAGATGCACTTTTTTTGCTATATCGTTCCCTCCTTTTCTTAAGATATTCCGCATAACGGTTTGGGTCTGATTTTAGACGTTCAATAAATCGAATACTACGTTCTCTTTTCTGCTTTTTACTCAAAGAACTATCATACCGCTTACTGGCCTCCTTCCGCTTTTCTCGGTAGATGGGGTCTGTAGCATATCGAGTTCTATGGTACTCCTGCAATCTCTCTTTTGTTGACTGCTTTGCATAATAAGTTTTCTGATAAGATTCTCGCTTTTCAACGTATTCGGGATTAAACTTATTTTTTTGGTAATACTCCCTAGCTTTAAGGTTTCTCACCTCTCGGTTTTCTGCATTGTACTTTTTCTGATAGATTTTTATTTTCTCTTTTTTACAAGGATCACAACACTTGTTTCGGCCTTGGATTGGAGAATTACACATATCACATCGTCTAGTCTGTACATCACTATGTTTGCTTGAATTCATGGTAGTAAGGCAAAGAAGAAGTTACGCTCCCCTTCTCTGAGTAAAAGTTATGATAGTTAGAACTATAAACTAATGATAAAGTCAGTTTATAAAGAAAAAAAGTATAGGGTGTAATATAAGAAAAAACCCCTTTATACAATGCATAAATGGGGTTCTAATTAAAGCTAGCTTTCTATTTAGTGCTTTTTAAAAAGTCTTATCTCTATTCTTAGTTATCAAGGTTTTGAAGTTCTCTTTTTACCTCTCCTAGTACAGGATGATCCTCAACGTCATTACTAGTCGCGTCAATTCTCATATTCTTGATAAGTGTCTGCGATTCTCCTAAATAATCCAAAAACTTTTCATCACCAATTATATCCTCTTCTTGCTCCATTGAAAATTCTTTAACAATACCCTCAATGTTTTTATACTCTAAGATTAGATACTCTGCAATTGCATTAAGGACTTCGGTCATTAAAGTTTCTGTTTCTTCTATTACGTCTCCGTATGAAATATCAATACCTATTTTTGTGCCGTCACTAAGGGTAATCGCACTGATTTCTCCCCCTGGCCCTGTTGCTTTTGGATATTCTCTTGTAGCGTACTCGTCAATAGTCAAGTCTTGATTAGCTGCATAAAGTAGTACCTGTTCTTTTGTTTTTAAAATCATAGTAATTCCGTATTTAAAGTCTACTTATTTACTTTTTGAAAGCTCTTCAGCCATCTCAAAAACATTATCTTTCTCCCAAGCATCTGTTATCCAAAGGTTCAAAGCGTAAGTTTCTGTAGCCGATAATTCAGCTAGTTTATTGCAAAGGCTTTTAACATCGATTTCCCACTTGTCACCAAGGTTTTCGTATGTTTCAGCATCTTCAATCTCCATAATGATATATCTAATGTCTGTTAGTGTATGTGCAGGATCGTGTGTTAAACCCATACCTCCATCATTTTTTACATCAAGAATTGCACAGAGTTCATTTTTCTCAAATTTCCCTTTTAGATTATTCAAGGCTACTTGATTCAACCTTTCTAACACACGAAGCTGTGAGGGTACTTTATACATACGAGTGCCAAACTCTTGAGAATCCTCGGCAGCTGGGTTGTTGATAATAGGTGTCATGTGATTATGAAACCAAGCAATTAAGTTAGAAACCCCTGTTCCTTTTTTCTCAAAGTACTTCTCTAAGAAATCACTTACTTCTTGACTTACTCTTACGGATATTGATACGTCTTTCATCTTATTATTATTTAGTTGCATTACAAATGTAATACACATGTAATAATATTACAAGCATTATGTAATCAAAATGATTTCGATATGTAATAATTATGCTATCAAATTAACTTGTCCGATAGTTTTCTGAACTTTGTTTTTAAGTAATACTCCCTCCTGTATGCTCTATCTTTTTCAAGCAATACTGGATCAGATTTTACTTTCTCTCGTCTCCTTTTAGCTTGCTCCCTTCTCATCGCTTTGTACTCTTCGGTATCCTTATTCTTTTCTCTATATTTTTTCCCCGCAAGAAGCTTTCTTTCCTTAAATTCTGCATCATTTGCGTATCTGCTATTAGTACGCTCATTTATTTTATCTTTATTCTCACGCTTTGTCATGTATTTTTCTTGAGACTTTTTTCGGTTTTCTCTATACTCTTGGTCGTCAGAATGTCTTTGGTGATAGTCGCGCTGATAAGCATTTATTTTCTCCCGATTCTTTTTAGCGTATTGTTTATGGTACTCTTTGAGGTACTGCTTTCTTTCCTCCGATCTGTTTATACAATTCACCTGGGACTCTCTCCTTTTTCGTCTAAAATCAGGATCGTCCGCATTAAGGTGATACTGCTCTCTTGCGTAGTCCCTAATTTTCTGTCTATTTTTTTCGCGGTATTTTGCTGTATACTCTTTTCTTCGACTGCTCTTACAAGAAGCACAGATACGCACCCTTGGTTCTGTTATTTCAGTATCACAGTATTTGCAAGTTTTAGTTGTCATAGTAAGCTTTTTGTTTAAGTTTAATTTGCTTTGACTCATTAGAAGTCTTTATTTTTCCGTCTTTAATTATATAGTACAAGGACTCCATGTAGATTAACCTCATAGCTTCCATCAAAGTATTACGGTATGCTAGATAGATCAAGTTCTTAGACCTAAATAAACAGAAGTATTTAGAGGGGTGTTTGGTAGACTTAATGAGAAGTTTACCCATAGAGACATTCATGTTATCTTCTGACTTTATTGGTCCCATAGTATTAGTTTAAACTTTATGTATTCCGTACATAATCTTACCCCAGCTGCTAGTTTCTCTTTTTTCGATGACATTTGGAAATCTATAATTGATTCCATTTTTGCCTCGTTGCATTACTTTAAATTCACCAGCTACAATGCCTAAGAAAAATTCTCCGGCTTTAAGATTATTTTTGTTCCCTTTACTAATAACAAATATATCGTCTTTTTTCATATTCCAAGCATTTATGTCAATACTCATGCGTACAAAAAAAGTATCATTTCCCCTTTCAATTATATCATCAGCGGAAACTTTTAACATAGATTCGGGTATTTCGTTCATCTGTATTTATGGTTATTTATTAAACAATGATACAAATGTAAACAATAAAAATTTAGGCAAATAAAAAGAGAGGAAAAATCCCTCTCTATTTATAATAAACCCAAAAACTATTCTTTTATCCTTGTGTTTCTTTATCAATAACCTTAATACTGTAAATCTCAACCTAAAATTGCAGTCCGTAAAGTTTTTTGTAAAAAAAAAAGCTGCACCCGTAAGTACAGCCCTTATATGAAGCGTTATGCGTTATTTCAAAGACTCTGAATG
>NZ_JABAIL010000017.1 GCF_012641475.1 Flammeovirga agarivorans
GCAGTTAAGCCCTACAGTGCTGATGGTACTGGGTTAACCCCCGGGAGAGTAAGTCGGCGCCACATTCATTAGATATAGAAGGTTAGTTAACACAAGATGTTAGCTAACCTTTTTTTGTATATCATATTTTATATACATTACTTCAATATCGTCGTACAAAGTAGAATAGGATAAGTGTAATTCGCATGAAATCAATCAGTTATCATACATCTACTTATAGAAAATACAGTTAAATAATAGAGTAATGTTTTAATTTATTTCATATCTTCCTAATACGTTTAAATTTAGTTTCTTCTCTAGAAATTGTGTATTAGCTTACTGATTGACCTTATTGAATCATTATAAAAATAAATAATTAAGTTGCTTAATAATCGGCTACTTAGATTAAGAACCAAATACATATAACTAATTCATATGAAAACATTTGAAGAATTTGCCGCCGCGTTTAGTGCGTTAGCATGGGGAACTCCATTGCTATTGTTACTTATGGGGGGAGGTTTGTTTTTTACAATCTATTCGAAGTTTTTACCCTTTAGGTATTTTAAACACGCCATCGATGTTCTTAGAGGTAAATTTGATGATCCTGAAGCAGAAGGAGATATAGATCATTACGAGGCGTTATCAGGAGCAATTGCAGCAACCGTGGGTATGGGAAATATCAGTGGTGTTGCGGTAGCATTGGTAACAGGTGGACCTGGAGCTATCTTTTGGATGTGGGTATCAGCATTATTAGGTATGGCGACAAAATTCTTTACTTGTACATTAGCAGTAATGTATAGAGGCCATGATAAAAACGGCCATGCTGAGGGAGGTCCAATGTATTTTATAGAAGAGGGACTTGGTAAAAAGTGGAAGCCTTTAGCCATGTTTTTCGCAGCAGCGGGTCTACTTGGTGTAACTCCAATGTTCCAAGCGAACCAATTAACAGAGGTGGTTAGAACGGTAGTTTTACCAGAAAGTATTACATCAATGGCGAGTACTAATGTAATTAATTTCACAATTGGTTTGGTAATTATGGCATTAGTATCAATTGTGATATTTGGAGGTATTGAGCGTATTGGAAGTGTTGCAGGAAAACTTGTACCAGTAATGGTGGTTTTATATACAGGTACTGTTTTGGCTATGATTGGATTAAACATCGAAAAATTACCTTCAATCATATCTTTAATAGTAACTGAAGCATTTACTTTTAAATCGGCAGCTGGTGGAGCATTAGGGGCAGTAGTTATTATTGGTGCAAAAAGAGCAGCTTTCTCTAATGAAGCTGGAATTGGTACAGCACCAATGATGCATGGAGCATCAAAAACAAATGAGCCTGTTAGAGAGGGTTTGGTAGCTATGATTGGACCATTTATCGATACAATTGTAGTTTGTTCAATGACTGCTTTCGGTATTCTTGCATCAGGAATTTATCGTCCTGATATGGGAGATATCAATGGAGTTTTATTAACTACGGAAGCCTTTAGAGCTGTTTTTCCTGTAATGGGACCAATTATTTTGTCTACATGTGTATTATTCTTTGCATTAACTACTTTGTTTTCGTTCTCATATTATGGAACAAAATGCTTGGGGTATTTAATAGGTGAAGAAAGAAGACATTACTTTAATTATATGTATATCATATTAATTGTAGTAGGATCGGTAATTAAATTAGAAGCAATATTAAATTTAATTGATGGAGCTTATGCTACAATGGCAATTCCGACGATGGTTGCCGCATTATTATTATCACCTAAAGTAAAAGAAGCAGCAATAGATTATTTCCATAGAATGGATGATCTAGAAGAGTCTAAGAAATAAGATTTTCTATATATAAATAAAAAGGTCAATCAAATATGAGTAATCATTTGGTTGACCTTTTTTGTTTTATTTTCCGATTGGGATACTGAAACTAACTCCAGCGGATATACTTTGTTCTTGATCTTGAATATCATGAACATAGCCTACTCTTGGACAGATATATCCAATATTTCCAATAGGAATAAAATACATAATGAAACCATCGATATAATCATTACCTAATTTAAAATCACTTCCACTGACAATATCTTTTGCATAACCACCTCCAATACCCCAGTGTTTATTTTTTCCAAAAAGGTAGGTTCCATAAATTGCAACTGAGCTTTTAAATGGTTGATTAATACCATTTTCTTTTTCCCAGTCCCCAACAATAGAGGTTCCTATCATCCATGAGTCAGATAAATAATGATTATAATCTAAACTTATAATCCCAGAATGAGCATTGCGTTGCATCACTCTTGAACCTGACGTGGTAATAGACAAGTATCCTTTAGGATGACTTTGTGCTTGTGAATTGATATATGTAAATAAGATGAAGACGAAAGTTAAGCTGAAAGTTGCTATAAATTTATTTTTCATTTTGATAGATTGTTTTGCCGTTTAGTACTGTTTTAAGAACCTTTGTTTTGTGAATATCATGTGGATCAATTGTGAAAATATCTTGGTCGATAATTATAAAATCAGCTTTCTTACCTTCCTCTAGACTTCCACTGATATGATCTCTAAATGTTACAAATGCATTATTTATGGTGAAGAGTAAAACCGCTTTTTCAACAGAAGAAGTGTAGCCTCTAGGTTGCATGTCTTCACCCACATTTTTACAGGTAACAATGGTTTGTATCATCTCCCATGGAGAGAAAACAGGTCCAGTAGGGAAATCTGCACCAACACCGACTATTACATCATCTCTTTGGTAAAGTCTGTCATATCGATAAATTCGATCAAACCTTTCTTCCCCAATAGCAGGTTTTATATAACTGTTAGCAAATTCATCTAATGGTTGCCATTGAGGTTGAACTTGTAAAATGATTCCTAGTTTTGCACAACGATCTATGTCTTCAGCTTTAATGAGGTCCACATGAGTAATCACATGTCTTTCATTTTTAATTGCGTGTGTTTTGTTTATTTCTTCAAGGCAATCAATCACCCTTGAAATCCCTGCATCACCTTCTGCATGAACATAAATTCGATCACCTTTTTCGATTAAATATTTGAAGTTTTTTAATAGCCTTTCTTTGCTATAATTGGCTACACCAATACAGGTGTGTGAATGTTCACAATCTAAATTTTCATAAGGTTCAAATAAAAATGCTTTATCAGTTGGTATTCCATCTATAGCAAACTTTACAGTTCTAGAAGAAAGCATTTCATCACCTTTCAAACGTCTTTTATCTAGGCTGATATTATTGGTTGAATCATCTAGTGGAGATAAATGGGTTCTATTATATTCTACTCGAATAGTTAATTCTCCTTTTTTATGTAGTCTTTTATAAACATCATCAGTACCCTTAGCCGATAAAGCTGCAGCATCTTCAATACCAATAAATCCAACACTATTACATTTATCGATAATAGCTTTCATAGCAATTTCCTGTTGCTCTTTTGTGAGTAGTTCAGGTGTGGTAAGAAAGCCAGCTGCAATATGAGCTTTCTCTCTAAAATGACCACTTGGAGTACCGTCCTCAAATCGGTCATATGATCCTCCATCAGGGTCAGGAGTATCTTTGTTTACATCAAAATATGCTATTGCTTTCGAAGAATACCATCCAGTATGTTGAGATTCTTCACAGATAATAGCAGGTCTTCCGCCTACTAACTCATCTAATTCTTGTGCAGTTGAGCTATCAAAATGTTTTATTTTATAGCCGTTTGCTAAGACCCATCCATCTTTGGGTTGTTTGGCAGCAAACTCTCTGATTAGCCTTTCAGCTTCTTCTTTATTTTGAACACCAAATAGATCTAATACAAAAGTCATATTCGGACCAGCAATTGAAGGGTGAATATGTGAATCATATAATCCAGGAAGTAATGTTTTACCTTCTAAATCAATTACTTTGGATTGTTCATTTTGGTAAGAAAGTGCTTTGTTGTTATTTCCAACATAGACGATTTTATCTCCATCGACAACCATTGCACTGGCCCATAATTGTTGTTTATTGGAAGTAAATATTTTACCATTAGTATAAATATCTTGTCCCATAACAGATAAAGTATTGATAAGAGCAAAGACAGATATAATTAACCTTTTCATTTATTAGAGGAATTAAGTGAATACCTATTGTCACTTTGAAAAGGGAAAAGGGATAAAGAAAACCCTAATCTTATTTTATAAATGTTGAATGGACTCGCTAACGAAGTATTCAGATAGTTTTTTAGATCATTTATTACTTTTAATTTAGAATATTTACTGAAGTGTGTGATCAAATAGATGTATGGTATTATATTGATGCAACCAGTAAATATTATCTAGCTATGAAATCGAATTATTACCATCAATTACTTCCATACTTTACTTTCATTTGTGCTCTTTTTCAATCCTTTAGTGTTGGAGCTGTAAACTTTGTGATTAACCAATTGCCGCTTCATCATCCTGTAGAAGAGCCTTTATATTTAGTTGGGTCGTTTAATGCATGGAATCCGATGGATCAGAAATATCAATTTCAAAAAGGTCAGGATGGAAAATTGTATGTCTATATTTCTGACCATCTAAATGCTTTTGAATATAAAATAACGCGAGGAGGATGGGATAAAGTAGAGTCAACGAATGATGGTAAACCTAAAGCAAATAGAGTGTTTATCTCAGAAAATGAATCTGATACTGTAAGAATAGATATTTTAGGATGGGAAGATCTTGCAGGACAAACAACAATTGTTTTAGAAAGCTTACCAAATTCTACTCCCTATGAATCAAAGTTTTTTGTTGCTGGTAACTTTAATAATTGGAGACCGGATGATTTAAACTACCAATTTACCTTAAACGAGGAAGGGAATTATACTTTGACATTACCTTCAAAAATTTCATCTTTTCAGTTTAAAGTAACAAGAGGAAGTTGGTCAACGATTGAATGTTTGTCGGATGGTAAATACAGACCCAATAGAGTATATGATCATAAAAGCAAAGGGCCAGAACAGTTAATAGTATCAATTGAAGATTGGGAAGATGTAAACAAAAGTGAGATTTGGGATTTACCCCAACTGACATCATTCTTACTTTTTCATATTGTCTTATTGATCGTTTATTTTCTATGGATGAATTATAAAAATCATGAACTCACATATCCTTTATTAATTCTGATATCAACTTTCGTCATACTTCTTTTCTTTTCATTTTCCCTTTATATGCCTTTCAAAAACCAAATGGGAGGAGTTCATTTAATTCATTATTTATTTATTCCTATTCTTTATCTAGTAATTTCTAATGTTCAAGACAGTATTTTTAGATCGTATGATTTTAAAAAGAATATTCCTTTTTTATACATTTTTGGGTTAGGACTCTGCATCATTTATGCTTTCTATCTCTTACAAGAAGAGACTTTATTGGTTATTTTTCTCGAACGACTATACCCTCAGATGAATTTATTTATAAAGGGATTGTTTTTGGTATTAGTAGTAATTAGTTGGCTACAGTCTAAAGATCATTTAGAGAAATATAATACAGAATCTTTGCAAGGGAGTGTAGTGAAATCAGTAAAGAAGTCCTTTGCTTTTTATCAGAAATATTCACTGTTAGTGATTGTTGGTTATACCATTGGTGTTGTTATTCAAGTTGTGAATCTATTTATTGAAAAGGAACACTTCCTTTATCAGGATCTATCAGACAAGTTGATATGGTATTCGACATTTATCTATTTCGTTATTACATCTGCATGGGTTTTTAGATATCATCATACATTAGAACCAATAGAACAGAAGAGTTCTTATAGAAAAGAAGAAGATATTACTCAAAGCAAAGAACTTGAAGAATTTATCGAAAAAGTAACGGATCTATTTGAAAAGGAAAAACTGTATACTAAACAAGATTTATCATTAAACGATGTTTCTAACTTATTAAATATCCCTTCTCATAAACTGACAAAACTTATACAACAAGCTTACAAAAGAAATTTTTCTGAGTTAGTAAACGATTACAGAGTACAAGCATTTACAAAAAGAGTATTAGTAGGAGATGCTGAGAAATCTACATTATTAAGCATTGCATATGAGGTAGGTTTCCAATCGAAAAGTACTTTTAATAGAGCTTTCAAAAAATCCACTGGTATGACACCAAAAGAATTTATGAAAAAGTCATCTGTGAAGAAGATTTTAGATTAATGTTAGAAATTTAGCGGGTATCGAATTAAAATAATACGTATCAAAAATATAAAACGTAAATTTTACACAAAAATAGTTAAGTTGTTGTTTATTAGTATTTTACAAGTGTCATTTTTATTATTTGACACTTTATTTTTGAAGCTATTGATTTCATTTTTTGAATCTTAGACGATTGTAATAGGTGGTTATGGGTAAACTTGCATCATCAATCTATTCAACATTTTTTTTAATCGATTGTACTGTATTATTAAAGATGTTCATTGTCTAATCAAAGAATGAATATGAAAATGAATTTTAAATCAATTGTACTATTATCTACACTAGCAATTGGGGGTTTCTCTTGTAACAATTTCTTAGAACAAGAAGAAAATGGAATCCCTGCTCACGAACCAAAAGCCAATTTGAATATGCAGGTGACTCATCACGACGGAGCACCTTTTCAAACAAATGAATCTTCAAACCAAAGGTATTATGATAGTCCAGGTGGGCCTGTAATGATGCAAGCTTTTTATTGGGATGTTCCTGCTGGTGGAGAATGGTGGAACACTGTAAAAGGTAAACTAGAAAATTGGAGTAACCAAGGTGTTGGTTCAATATGGTTACCACCTGCATCAAAAGCTCAGAATGGTCCATTCTCTATGGGTTATGACCCAATGGATTACTTTGACTTTGGGGATTACGATCAAATGGGATCAACTGAAACACGGTTTGGATCAGGTCCAGAATTAAGATCTCTTATCGGTGAAGCTCATAGTCAAAATATGGAAGTCTATGCTGATATTGTTCTAAACCATAATAGTGGTGGTCAATTAGAAGCCAATCCATATACAGGAACTGACACTTGGACAAAATTTGAGCCTGCTTCAGGTAAATTCTTTAGAACATATAATGATTTCCATCCAAACCTTGATGCAAATAACGATGAAGGTGTTTTTGGAGGTTTCCCTGACCTTAGCCATGTAAAGGGGTATGTGCAAGACTGGTTATGGAAAAGTAATGAGTCTGTTGGTAAATACTATAAGAACGATGTTGGTTTTGATGGATGGAGATTTGACTATGTTAAAGGTTTTGGACCTTGGGTAGTAAAAGAATGGATGAATAATGTAGGAGGATTTGCTGTAGGTGAATTATGGGATGGTAATGCCAATACATTAAAATGGTGGGTAGATAACACTGATCGCACTTCATCTGCCTTTGACTTTGCTGCGTATTATGCTATGAAAAGTGCTTTTGATGGTAACGATCTAAATGCATTGAATAATGATATGCTTTGGAAAAAAGATAGTTACAGAGCAGTGACTTTCGTAGCGAACCATGATACGGATGAAATCTGGAATAAACACTTAGCATATGCATATATCTTAACACATGAAGGTTATCCTTGTCTTTTCTATAGAGACTATGAAGATTGGTTAGATAGAGGTATGATGGATAATTTATTATGGATCCACAAAAGCTTTGCAACGGGTAATACTTCTATTCTTCATGTGGATAATGATGAGTATATCGCTAGAAGAAACGGATATAATGGTAATCCAGGTTTAGTAGTTTATATCAATAACTCAGACAACTGGCAAGAACGTTGGATTCCGACAAACTGGAGTAACAGACAAATTAAAGATTACACAGGACATTCAAATTGGGAACCTTGGACTCAAGGTGGAACATGGGTTAAAATACAATGCCCTCCAAAAAGCTTCTCAATTTGGTCTACAAAGTAGTTTAATTAGTTGTAATAATCATTTCAAGTTAGTTTCGATTTTGAGTGCCTGAATCATTTTCAGGTACTCCTTTTTCTATTTTTAATATGCGTTTACTTTTCCTTTTTTTTCTGTCTTTTATTACCGCATGCAATATAAATCAAAAGTCGAGTAGAACTTCTCAGAGTATCAACCCTTGGGTATTTAGTTCTGAAAAGAATACCATTTTGATGCATAATAAAAAATGTAAGGTGAGTTTAAATGCTTTACCTAAATCACATGAATTAGAATATACCATAGAGTATAAAGGAAAAGGAATCATCGAACCCATATTATTATCTACTATTGAAAGTAGACCTTCGGCCTATATCACTGAGAACAGTATCTCAATTGAAATGGACACTCTAATAACTGGTACAATAAAACCAGATAACCACGTATTTAAGTATGCACAGATAGGAGAGAGAGGCCCATTAAGACAACATTACTTGATAAACTATTACGAAAATGGAAGAATTCAACATTTAAGGTTTCAATTATCTGATATAACTTACCAGAGTTACCTAAAAGAATACCCATATCAATCACAAAAGAAAAGTTATCAGCTTTCTGCACAAAGTTTAGGGTTTAAAAATGAAGTAGAAAGTTATATCAATGCCATTCTTCAAAAGAAAAAAAATACCCAAAATTTAAAAGAAATCTTTTTATCAGAAAATGAAATAAATGTAGCTGGATTAATTGGCCATTTTAAGAGTGTCTTTGATGGTCAAAACTTGTATTTAGAAGTTACTTGGATCAATCATACAGAGTTAGACTTATGGATAAAAAAGCCATCGAATTATTTGGATTTGGATACTAATCCAACAAAATGTAATTGGACAACATTTGAAGATAAAACAGCTTTTGGAAAAGGAAAAAGAATCACTCTGCACTCAAATATTATCCTTACAAAGGCACCAGAAAAAATAAGTATACCCGTTGATAATGTTTTATTTTATGATGGTCAACTCTTTTTTCCAAAAGGTATAGTAATAGAGATGAACCAACGTTCAATGATGTAAAAAATAGACTAGCCCATCAATTAATTGTTTTCATTTTATAAAGGTCAATTACTAGTGTGATTGACCTTTATGTGATTATTTACCTATTGACTATCATGTTATTGTGTACCATAGTATTATTCAGAATTAGGTATAGGGAATTAATCTTTTTCATAGTATTTTGCTTTATAAATAAATGAAGTTAATTACACGTATCAATCCAATAACTAAATCCCAAAAGCGTAAATATTATGTTACAAACTAACCAAATTCAGCAATTGTTAGGTGCTGATGAATCTCTCTTAGAATTTTCGAGTCCTAAAGTAGATAAGTCTACATTATCTCTTCCATCAAGAAATGTAGTAGATGATATTTTTATCACTTCTGATAGAAATAATAGAGTTCTTAAAAACTTAAATTGGCTTTATAATTCAGGTAATTTAAAAGAAACAGGATATGTATCAATTTTACCTGTAGATCAAGGAATAGAACATTCTGCAGGAGCGTCATTTGCTAAAAATCCAATGTATTTCGATGCAGAAAATATCATTAAACTTGCCATGGAAGCGGGGTGTAATGGTGTGGCGTCTACTTTGGGTGTGTTAGGATTAATGTCCAGAAAGTATGCTCATAAAATACCTTTTATTGTAAAGATCAATCATAACGAACTACTCACATCACCAAATACATTCGATCAAATTAGTTTTGCCTCAATTGATCAAGCTTATGAAATGGGTGCAGCAGGTGTTGGAGCTACGATTTATTTTGGTTCTCAAGAGTCT
Source organism: Flammeovirga agarivorans (assembly GCF_012641475.1). Lineage (NCBI taxonomy): Bacteria > Pseudomonadati > Bacteroidota > Cytophagia > Cytophagales > Flammeovirgaceae > Flammeovirga > Flammeovirga agarivorans. The sequence continues at coordinate 9,634 of NZ_JABAIL010000017.1, forward strand.
AATCGACAGATTATAGAAATTAGTAAAGCATTTGATTATGCTCATAGAAAAGGAATGTTCACTATTTTATGGTGTTATCTCAGAAATAGCGATTTCAAAAGAGATCAAGATTACCATACTTCTGCAGATCTAACAGGGCAAGCCAATCATATTGGAGTGACCATACAAGCTGATATCATAAAACAGAAGTTACCCACGAATAATGGAGGGTATAAAGCCTTGAATAGCAACGGCCATACTTTTGGCAAGTTTGATGAAAGAATGTATACCGAGTTAACATCAGATAATCCAATAGATCTAGCTAGATATCAGTTACTAAATCAATATTCTGGCCGTATTCCGTTAATAAATTCAGGTGGAGCTTCTGGAGACAACGATATTGCTGATGCCGTAAAAACTGCTGTAGTTAATAAAAGAGCAGGAGGGAGTGGATTAATTTTAGGAAGAAAAGCATTTCAAAAACCATTTAATGAAGGTGTTGAAATTATTCAGGCTGTTCAATCTGTTTACCTTGATTCTAAGATTACAATTGCATAAAAACTAAAATTGAAAAATGGGAAAGCTAATCTTAATCCGTCATGGGCAATCGATGTGGAACCTTAAAAATGTTTTTACAGGTTGGGTTGATGTTCCTTTGTCAGAACAAGGTATCCATGAAGCTATTCAAGCAGGGAAACAGTTATCAGAAATTTCTTTTGACGTTGTATTTACATCAATGCAAATAAGGGCAGCAGAAACAGCAATGATTGCACTAGCTCAGAACAAAAGTGATAAAACACCCATCTTACTCCATTCTAAAGGGCAGTTGGAAGAATGGTCTAGAATATATGATCAAAAAATGATAGACAATATGATTCCTGTTCATCATAATTGGCATCTAAATGAAAGGTATTATGGCGAACTCCAAGGTAAAAACAAAGAGGAAACAGCTAAAGAGTTTGGAGAAGCACAAGTATATCAATGGAGAAGAAGTTATGATATTCCTCCACCCAAAGGTGAGTCTTTAAAAGATACTGCTGAAAGAACAATTCCGTTTTTTGAAAAAGAGGTAGTTCCTGAACTTGAGAAAGGGAAAAATATATTAATCTCAGCTCATGGAAATAGCCTTCGGTCTATTGTGATGCATATTGATCATCTATCTAAGGAAGAGGTGATTGAATTAGAAATACAAACAGGTCAACCTATTATTTATGATTATGAAAATAATCAACTCATTTCAAATAAATAGAAGCGATCGATTAGAAAAGGTGATTGGTAACATTATACTGATCACCTTTTCTATTCTAAAATATTATAAATGAATGATGATTAGAGTTAAACCGATCTAATCAAGGTTACAATTTATGTTCGATGAATATCTTTATTAATGGACAGATATAAACAGAATAAGAAGTAAACAAAAAATGATAGACTTAGTTAATAAATTTCCAGCATTAGAAGAAAAGTTATTTGAACTATTGGACGGGCTTTCTGAGGAAGAATGGTTTACACAAACAGTAGCAAAGAAATGGGTAGTTAAAGATGTAGTAGCTCATTTGTATGATGGAAACATCAGAACATTGTCTGGATTAAGAGATGGTCATAAACCAAAACCACCGGTAATTCAATCTTATCAAGATCTTTTGGACTTCTTGAATCAATTAAATGCTGATTGGGTTTTGGCAATGAAAAGAGTAAGTCCGCAAATGTTGGTTGAGTTTCTAAAACAAACTTCCAGACCTTTTTGTGAGTACTATGCATCTTTAGACTTAAATGCTAAAGCTGAATTTTCGGTAGCTTGGGCAGGAGAAATGGAAAGTAAAAACTGGATGCATATTGCTAGAGAATACACAGAAAAGTTCTTACACCAACAACAAATTAGAGATGCTGTTGGTAAACAAGGAATAATCAATGAAGAATTTTTTGTTCCTTTTTTGGAAGTGTGTATGTACGCATTACCTCATACATTAAGAGAGACATCAACGACTTCTGGTCATTCAATACAATTAAGTATTACCGGAGAAATAAATAAAGATTGGTATGTAGTGTTTGATGGTCAGAAATGGAACTTAACGTCAACTCCTAAAGATATTGTAACAATAATCGAGATTGATGCTTATGCATCTTGGAAATTATTTTCTAAGAGTTTAAGACCAGCTGATTTGGAAGAAAAAATATCAATTACCGGAAATAAGGATTTAGGAAAGGTGGCCATTGAGATGGTATCTTTTATGGCTTAGTAAATAATTAGTTTCAATAGTATCTAGAGATAAATTAATGTGATCCTTAAGTTGAAATAAAAGATAAAACAGCTTTTTGCATATAAAATAAAGATATAGGTAAAGAAGTTATTGGAGCTAGTGTATGTGCTACTTTAGAAGAAATTGAGAAAGAGGTAGAAAAAGAAAACCCTGAAATCAAGAAACTGGAAGATGCTCAAAAAGTAATTGATTTTTCTAAAAAGTTACAATCCAATCCTACAATTCTTCATCTCTTAAATACCTACAACCAAAAGTTTATACTAACTACATGTCATACGGAAGATAGAAAGTGAAATAGATTGAATAGTCTATTTAAAATCCTTTTTGATAAATCTATGGATGCAGTTTCTAGAGGTTATATGGCTTCAAAAGGCGCTCATACTGATTTATGGACAGCTCATAATCTATTAAAGAAAGCTATTGAGAAGGATAATTATAGGATTGAGAGGATTAATCTTTCACGACAAAAATAAAATTATGTCTTTGGATTAGTATGTTTAACACCACCACCAAGCCATTTACCTGTAATATGCCATAATTCATAGGAATAAAGCCATAATCTTATCCAAGGAATAACAAAATCTGATAACTTATTATAATTTGGGTAATATAGACAAAGCTCTTGTCCTTTATATACATGGGAATTTTAGCTTTTCATCAAAAAAAGGAAGTGGAATACTAGAAGCATTTCGAAATGATGCTGAAGCGACAACGATTAAAGGTCGAAATGATATATCCCTAACACTAAATACTAACAGTTGGTGGAAAGATATTCACAAGGCCAAACCTATTGTTGATAACTTTCTAAAATCCATCAATTCCTATGCAGAAATTGGAGCTTCTTATTTATGTGCAGTTTGTGGTATTTGGTTTGAAAAAGAGCAGAACCAAACGGCCGCTTATTTACAATCTTGGATTCAGAAACAGTCAAAAGATGATGATGAATTTATGATAAGAGCAATAGGTAATGCTCAAAAAGCTGCCACTTTCATTATTGGTGATACAGACCTTTCATTGACTTTTGAAGAAAGTGATCTAGAGGAAGATATTTCGTTGGTTTCTGAAAGAGAACAGAAAGAATACCTTCAACAAAAAGAGACTATTCTAAAAATTGATGATACTTCAAAAGTACGTTTAGATTGGATCAAAGAAGGAGAAGAATTAAGGGTGAAAATCGACCAAGTGAATTATCATTTATTGCTTAAAAATAAGTCAATCGATGCTTTAAGAATAGATGCAGATGTAACTACTCATGATATTGATGAATCTGAACTAGGAAAACTATTCAAAGCTAAAGTTTCTTGTTTGGTAGATCCATTTATCAAAAAGCATTTTAAGAAACAGAAAATAGTCTCGAAAAGTGGTGTAGTAGATATTCCATTGAAGAGCATCAGGACAGATACTAATCGTTTTCAGAATAGAGAGCATTCATTTTCTGAAGAATCAGTAAACCGAATTGTAGAAGATTATGAGAACGGTCAGTTCGATTGGGTAAAATTTGATCCTATCACTTTATGGGAAGATCCAAAAGGAAACTATTTTGTTTTATCAGGACATTCCAGGTTTTCAGCTTTTCAGAAGATCGCCCAGAAAGATAAAATGTTTAATTCTATTCCTGCAAAGTTGTTTAAAGGAACAGAAGAAGAGGCGATCAAGCTAGCGTTGACTTCCAATATACTTTCTACCAAAGAATCAGAATTAGAACGAGCAAACTATTACCGTAAGAGTTTACAATCCTGTAAAGTGTCTCTTCAATGGGAAAAAGATTGTATTGCAGATATAATGAGTGAGTTAAAAACAGCCGAAGGGAAAAATTGGAAATTTATCTGGAATCTTGTTCAACTCAATCCAAAAGGTTTGGCTTTTTATATTCTTAATTCTATACTTAGACTCATAAATTATAGGTTAAAATTAGGTGTTTAATTTTCTTCTAAGATAAGATAAGTATTATTTTTCATATAAATTTACTCTATTATTATTTCGACTTCCAGTAAACTTTATAAAAGTTTTAGTTGGAATATCTTTCAATAATAATATATCATTGAAGTTCTTTTTTATTTGTATACTACATATTAGTTTGTGAATAGTAGCTTAGTTATTTCAAAAATTTCTTTTGGAGCCTTAGGAGTATTCTTTTTATCAAAAGCTTCATTTATAAATGATGAAAATGAATAGAACTGTTTTATTTTATCATCGTTTGTGTTTAAATAATGATACTCATCAATATATTTTTCTAATCTGTTTACTCCTCTCTGGAAGAAAGTATCTTGGTAACTTATAAAAGTATCAATATTAATAATTGTAATTTGTTGTATGTTAGAAAGAGGGAGTTCACTTTTTAGTTTTTCCAATTCAGATATGAACCAGGTATTTACTAATGCATTCACACCAAGTGAATCAAATTGTCTATCATGAGTAATTATTACAGGGTATATTTTTATTTGGTTAGTTTTTGAAAGGTTATCACAAATAGAGTAGTAATTAGCATATATTCTTTTAATGTTTTCAATAATTTGAAGTACAGCCTTTTTTTCTATTGAACCATTATTGTCTATCTTATAAAACTTTTTCTTCAAAGCATTTTTTATAGTATTATAATTTCTAGATTGTTTTTCATCTCCTTTCAATATAACATCTTTGCTTTCAAACAAGAAAACTTTATTTTTGAATCTTACGTAATAATCAGGTTCACCTTGAAATCCTTTTTCTAGAAAATTATCTCCAGTTAAATTAATCCATTTTTTATTTTGCGGAAAAGATTTATTTAAGACATTATATAGAAGAGTTCTTTCTGAGAAATTGTCACAATGAATAGCTCTAAAATCTTTAATCTTAAAACTTTTCTCAACTTCATTATTTATCTCTAAACTAAATTTAAATTGTATACTTTTAAACAACTTTTCTATTAAAAATAATTTAAAAAGTATTCTGTAATGACCATCTGCAATTTTTATTATAGGGTATGACCTCAGATTAATATAATCCGGTATTGAATTACTATCGTTTAATATCAGTGAATCTAAGAACATACAATTAGATTCAAAATTTTCATCTTTTTTTACACATATATCATCATAACTTTTACTTTGATTTGAAATTGTTGAAATAATAAGAGACGTTATATTTTTAATCCATTCTTTCCAATGATGTTCATTGATTTTTGAATAAAAGAGTTCTAAATGCTTTTCAAAAATTTCATCACTTTCAAGGTATTTAAAAAAGAAAATAGATTTATAAATTTGGTTAAGGAAAATTCTATCTAATTTGAAATTACTATAGTCAGAATTATGATAGTTTAATTGAATCAATAAAGCAATTGCATTTTCTTTAAAATCTAAATTTCCATCAGTTAGTTCATTATTATTTTCTTTTTGTTCTTGTTCAGAATTAATTAATAAATATGCTTTTAGTAGATCTTTCTCTATTTCAGTTTTAGACTTCTCATCCTTTAGATTTTCTTTGAAATCTATTACTCTTTCCAAAAAATCTAGGCTACTTGTTGTATCAATAATACTATAGTTTGTTCCAATTTTGTTGATTAGTTCTTCACTAATTTGAGGATCACTAAACCATGAAGATATTAAATCCTTAACAGGTAGTTGAGTTGTATTATCATTGAGTAGAAAAGGAACAACTTTCATCATATCCTCTTTTGATATACCATTCAAATATTCAAAGAAATCTTTAGGATCCTCTGGAAATAAGTCATTAAAGTTTAATCGTTTTTTTAAAGTAATATTCATTTTATGTTAATCAGCTTATATATGAAGATTTTTTGAACTTATACTGAGGTAGAATAGTATTTAATAGTTATAAAATTGATGTTTTAGGCAAATTTTAATTAGAGTGTAATGTTATTAAAAATAAGGATTAAGATAAAACCTTTAACCTAACCCTTATTTCAGGACTTTACATTTTAAACATTACATATTAATAGAATCTATTTTTTTATTTTTTTAATATAATCACTTTTAAGTTCTACGTCTTTCATGCCAGTTGTTCTAGCTGCTGCTGTTACATCACTCCAATTACTAAAATATGATTCGAAATATTCAAATTTATGTTTTGAATGTTTTTTCACATCATCTTTTGTGGGTACTCTTCCAACAATTTTAGCAATTTCTTTAACTTCTAGTTGTAATGACTTTTTGTCTACTTTATACTTTTGAACCTTTATTCTTTTGACATTATTGTTTTTTGTTTTAGGAATAGAATCTCGTTTTCTAAATGGGTCTACATTATCTTGGATTTCATTATGTCTATCTTTACTGATTTTATAATAATATTCAGAAATTTCAATACCTATATATTTTCTATCTAATAATTCAGAACATAATGAGGTGGTTCCAGAGCCATTAAAAGGATCTAAAACAATTTCATTTTTATTTGTAAATAATGAGATTAACCTTTTCATGAAAAGTGGAGGTAACTGTGTTGGATGATCAACTCTTCTATTATTATGTTTTAGCCTATGTACATCCCACCAAATATTAGAGACAATCTCCTTATCAAGGATATTATTTTTTTCTCTTTTTTTTATGCAACTAGCTCTAATGCAATAATCAGGTTTGTAAGTTAATATATTCTGTGAAGCAGGTTTTTGTAAAAGTCCCGGTAGTTTTCTTGGTTTTCCTTTAGAAAAACATAAAATAGAATAATGTGAAGGCATAATTTGTCTTACAGGTAACCCCATTGCATCCCAAATTATCCAATCTTGATAATCTAATTTCTCAATTAAGAATTTAAAATGCCTTATAACCCATTGAGGTAGATTAAGAATTGCTACTGTACATCCCGGTTTTACGACTCTTGCTAATTCATTTAGCCATTCATCACACCAATTAAAATAATTTTGTATATCAAGGTTATCATTCCATGATAAATATTTCTTATCTACGTTATATGGAGGATCAGCAAAACAAAAATCAATACTATTATCAGGGATTTTTTTCAATCTTGAAATACAATCATCATTATATAATGATGATCTTTCTATAGTATTAATTTGATCAGAATAAATAATTTTTGTTCTGACAGTAGCTTCGGTAAGCTTTTTTCTTAAATCTAACTCTATAAAGTCATTATAGATTGATAGACTAAAAAGGTCAATTAACCTATTTGACAAATAATTAAGACTTCCATTGTAATCAAAAATAAAATCTCTCCAAACGTCAGACATTAGAGTACCAAATTCATGATATAGATGTTTTTTTCCTCCATAATCTTTAGTTGTACGGTCACAATATGGACAGAATGTATAACCTATTCTAGTTTTCGTATGTTTTAAAGGATCTTTGTCTTTTTTCAATACAATAAGAGATGATGTATTGTTTTTTAATTGGCCTTCAATTGATGGAATATTATCAGTTTTAATACCAATAGATAATTTTAACTTGATATTATCATCAATTTTTGTTAAAAGTACAGAAGTGTAAACAAAACTTCCTAATATAAGGATCACACTATCCTCAGAAAGATTATTTATAAGATGAATCAATTTCTTTTCAGAAGAAAAAGAATAGTCATTACTTAAATATGGTAGACTAATAAATATTACAGATTTGTTAAACTCTTTTACTCCTTCAAGATTATTTATTTGTCTTTTAAGTAATGAGTTTTCTTTTTCGCTTAAGTGTGACATCTATAAATTTTCTGTTAAATAGGTTACTAACTTATTTAATTCATTAGGAGCAAAAGTAACTGTAAAATCACTGTATTTACATAGTGATTTTAATGCTGATTCTCTTTGAAAGTTTCCAGCCCCATCAATTACATAAGCTATTTTACAATTTTTCGAATGTAAAAGAGATTGTCTCGATTGAGCCTGCCCAGCTTTTCTTTCAATGGTACTATTTGTTGTTACTTGAAAACTAACTTCAATTGCACAAAGATTACCAGAAGGTGATTTTACAATTATATCAACAGATAGGCTTGTTCTTTCATTGTGGCTAACAGGTAATTTATCTTTGTTAACTCTCCAATTATTAGGTAATTCTTGAATGAGAAAATCTTTAACATATGCTTCAGTAATATTACCTAAAGAATTAGCTTCAGCACCACCTGTTATTCTACTAACCCAAATATATCTCTCTTTAACGAACTGTTTTAACTTTTCTGTTTTCCCAATTAAAGAACCAATTATACATTTTTCAAAAACCCATTCTGGTAATTTAGTGTTGGTAGATAACCCTCCAAAAATTAGAAACATAGCGACATCTTTAACAATGGGATGTGATTCTATGCTAATATCATCTCGAGAGAGACCATCTCCGTCTATAAAAACATTCTTATTTGACCAGCGTTTCTTTAATGATGAAAAAGTATATTCATGACTACTCCCATTCCAATTAAATTGTAGTTTATTATTAGGGAAAAAGTCAGAGAAATCACCAAAAAGTTTCTGTAAAGCTTCACCACCTACATCTGAAAGAATTGATAGGTGTTTTAAAAAATAATTATCTGACAAGCTACTATTAAGTTTTAAAACTTTTAGCCAAGCTTCTGGTTCACTATCAGAAATATTTAAAATAGATATAAAATGATCTTGGGTTTTCAGTAAATGAGGAAGAATACTTATTTTTTTCTCCTTTTCAATTATTTCTGAGGGCCAATATTTTAATCCATTGGACTCTAATTCCTTAATGTCTCGCATAGTAAATCATAAAAATTATATAACACGAATATATCAAAATCAATTTACAGAGAATAAAAAATATGAACTTAATAACACAAAGCTTTAACATCAATTTTGATAAGTTTAATAGTTAATAAATTAAAGTTTTAGTTTTTCAATATGAGAGCCATTTTTTTTAATTAAAAATTCCAATAATGGACGTAAAGTATTTTCTTCAACACCTAAAAATGCTGTACAATCATTTAGGTTTATTTTAATTTTTGAGTGATTATCTGGTTGAGATAAATTCTTTAAAAGAAGGTGAGTATCATCAGTAATATTAACTCCTAGGAATGATAAGATATTGTTGCCAATTTTTTCAATCTCAGTGAAATACAAACCATTGTCGTAATACTCTTGTACTCTTCTAAAATAGTAAAGGGTAATATCAGTTTGAAGTCCTTCCTCTTTATATAAATAATTGAAATAATTAAGAAATTTGAAAGGTAGTTTATAGACAGTAGACTTAATATTGTCTTTTTCTTCAGGGCCATAAGAAATAGAACTTTTGTTGCACAAGTCGATAATGTCTTGGCTTGAGTAATAATATGTTTTTTCAGGTATTTCTTTTTTTATTGTATTGATAAGATCGGAAAGAGGTAATGTCTTTGTTGGGATGTTGAATTCATGATATAAAACTTTAGACTTTTCTCTTAGTTTGATATCATCAACTACAAAAAAGTCGCAAAAAGAAGCATAGAATGAATGTTCAGCATCAAATTGTATATTTTGAAAAGTATTAGACCTCTTTTTTAGGCTATCAGGTTTATAACCTAATAAATCTAAGAGGTAATATGTAGAAGTAAATAATTCGTAGTTATTAGGTTTATAGTTCTTATGATGAAATGCAGACTTTGCATATTCAATGAAGCTCTGATTTATATTTTTTGATTTTAAAAAGTCGTCAATCCTATGGAAAACTTCTTTATATGGCCAGTTACTTGCGTTGACTTCGAGTTTAAAACCAATTTCTTCTAAAGACTTTCTATAGGTTTTATAAAAATCTTTGTTAGACAAGTATTGTTTAAAGAAACCTCCAACTTCAACCATGAGGTCCCAAAAAGAAGAATTATTATCTAAATTCGGGAAAATACTATTTAAATACTTATCATTTTTACTATTTATTAAAATTTCAGAAGGTCTATTTTCATTATAGTTTTTAAGCTTTTGAAAAATAGGCTCAATTCCCATTTGAATTAAAAAAGTATCCAATTCTTTATAATTTTCAGAATTTAGGCTGAAAAGATCTTTTAGGTCAACTAACTCATCTTTTTTATTAAAATATTCTCTTGGAGTTGCTGCTTTCAAAGCAATTTTATCATTTTCCCACCTAATTAAGTGATTATCACAAAGAGACTCTAAAGTATTTAAGTCTTCAAAGAAATGATCATTTTCGGTGTTGTAACTTTTTAAGAAATCAGAGAAATGAGCTGGAGAATATAGTATTGTAAAAGTATCTTTATTCTTTATTAAGAAATTATATATGTCAGTATTCTCCTTTCTTTTAAGATTACTTATTACATTCCAATCAAGATAGATTCTTTTCATTTTAGTTGACTATGTTTGATAATCCACTAAATATAGACAGCTAAAACGTAATGGTGATACGTTCATATTTTAAATTAAAAAAACTTCTTACCATTTAACAAGTGAAAGAACCTAACGAAAATAAAACCTATGTTGGTAACTCATTTTCATTAGATTCCACTTGTTAAAAGTAAACAAGTCACTTGTTAAAGGGTAACAGCTCATATAAAGCAAAAAAGAAATACCTCTATTCTATTTTATAATAAGCTATTAGAGAATTGAAAATTTAGTCTTGAATCAACTCTGAAGTTGAATGGTCAAAGATATTCTTTTTGGCTTCCTCCATTTCACGAATCACTTTGTAATCCTGAACTCTCATATACACTTCTTCAGTAATTCGGGAAGAGCTATGACCACACATGGTAGCAATACTTTCTTTTGACATTCCTAGGTTCAACCAACGTGTAGCAAATGTTTTTCTACCTACCTTTGATGTGAGGTTTTTATTGAAGTTGAGTATAGCATCAACTTCTTTCAGGTAGCTATTCAATTTTTCTAATGAAATTCTTGGCATTTCTTCACCACCATATTTTTCGATCATCTTTTCAGCTAGCTCAGAAAAAGGAAGAATACATGGCCTAGGATTAGATTTAATGGTCTTTTGACGTAAAATTGAAATCATTTTTTGTCCTGAAGCACTAATGTACACGTTTTCAGAAACCTTGAAGTTTTGTAATTCTCGGTAATGAAATCCTGTTTCACACATAAAAATCAACATATCAGCAATTTTCTGAATTTTTTGAGATCCAAATTTATATGCTTTCAATTTAGAATACTCACCTTCAGTCAGAACTACAAAATCAACAGGTTCTCCTTCAGGTTTGACTAAGGCTCCTAGTGGGTCATAATCAATTTCTCCTCTTTGAGCAGCTTCTTTTGTGACTGTTTTCAATGTTCCTACAATCCTAGCTACAGTATTTTTGTTCAAGAATTCATCAGGTTGATTTTAATTTTTCTGATGTTCCAGCCAATTGATAAACTTTCTTCCCCATTGAGGATTTAATTCATTCAATTTAACTTCCTTTTGTTGTGTTTCCTGCAAATACTGATTTACACGAGCCAAACGAACATGGTAATTCCGAGAAGTACCCGCAGAAAGTTTCAACTCTTTTTGCTGGATCGTTTTACTCATCGCACTGGACAGTTTTACTTGTGGAGCTTCTTTTCCCATTAAATCATGTACATAAATGTCCTTGATGGGATATTGGGGTGGGGTAGTTCACCATGTTCAATACGGTATTGATTTATTAAGCTCTTGACATCATTTTCAATGATTCAAAGGGTTTAATTGTCTTCAAAGTGATGTCTTCCTTTGATGAATTGGTGTTTGTCGTCCTAGTTGTTTTTCTTACATCTTACTCCAGTTAGTTACAAAGGCATTTGAACGTTGATCACCGATCACGATTCTTGCTAAAATGGTCACTTCTAGTTTGTTTTTGATACAAATGAGACTCTCATTTTCTTTAAATTCTTTTTTTCATGATGAATAAAAAATTTGAATAGATAAAAAAGTGGTCACTATGATGAGCTGTCCATCAACGTGTCCACAAAACATGAAAAGCTAAACGCTTGATCTCGAATGAGTAGAATTGAAGATTAAAAATAAAAAAAGGTCAACATCTTTCGATATTGACCTTTTTTGTGATCCCGCCAGGATTCAAACCTGGAACCTTCACAGCCGTAATGTGATGCTCTATTCAGTTGAGCTACGGAACCATTTAGCTTCTTTGGAAAAAGTTGTGACCCCGCCAGGATTCAAACCTGGAACCTTCACAGCCGTAATGTGATGCTCTATTCAGTTGAGCTACGGAGCCATATAGAAGTGCTTTTTCCTTTAAAGCGATGCAAAAGTAGGAGTAATATTCTTACTAACCAAATAAATTACATGATAAATTAACAATAAATGTCAACATTTGTCTATTGGGGTAGTACTTCACCCATGGCTTGATAGATTGCAGACTGAATATTCTCTCTTATATTTTCCTTCGCTAACTTATTATTTCTAGCCGTTGGATATACACGGTTTGATAAGAAGATATATACAATATCATTTTCCGGATCTATCCATGCACATGTACCTGTAAACCCTGTATGCCCAAATGTTTTCTTTGGAGCAAGTGGAGAAGTATTTCCTTCATCTCCTCTCAATGGTGGTTTATCCCAGCCTAAGGCCCTTCTATTCTTAAATCGAACATATGGTTGTCTGTTGTATTTATTGATAGTGGCTTCATCAAAAAACTGATTACCCGCATAGAAACCATTCTGAAGATTCATTTGCATTAAGATAGCTAGATCATGAGCATTTGAAAAAATACCTGCATGTCCGGCAACACCACCCATTAAATCAGCAGATGGGTCATGAACAATGCCTTTAATTAATGATTGTCGGTAATGAATATCCATCTCAGTAGGAGGTATTCGTTTTAAATTGATACCATGAGCTAATGGTAAATACCCTAAATTTCTTGTACCTAATTTACTGTAAAGCTTAGATTCTAGATAATGATCTAATCGTTTGTCTGTAATTTTTTCAATAGACCTTTGTAAGAAGTAATATCCTAAATCACTGTACCAATACCTATAAACATCCTTTGTATATCGTCTTCTTGTTGAAATAGGACTTTCTAATAGCCATTTCCACATACAGTCTTTAATACTATCTGTAGCAAATAAGTTAGGAGTGATTTCCACATTGTAACCTTTCTTTTTATAACTACTTATATAGGTAGGGTCATACTTCTTGGTTTCTTTATCGTAAACATGCCCCCAGAAATAGTAGCCACCTCTAAGTGGAGCTGTGTGTGTTAGGAATTGAATTAATCGTATGTTCCCTTTATTTGTTGTATCGGTATCACTGATATAATACTTTAGTCGATTGTTTACATTCACAGAGTCAACATAATCGAGCATCATCATAGCTTGGGTTGTTGCTGCTACTTTAGTGATAGATGCAATATCATAAACAGTACTATTCGTTACAGGTATAGATTTTTCATAGGTAAAATATCCATACGATTTTTCAAATACGATTTTTCCATTTTTTGCGACTACTACTTGGCAACCTGGAGTGGCTTCAATATTTATGGCATGATTGGCAATACTATCAATCAAGTGATTTAAAACTGCACCGTCCAAACCGACATATGCAGCTTTACCATATCCTAACCTTTGTAAGCCTTTTACTTTTTCACCCTGATTTAAATCAAATTGATTAGAAATCGAAACGGGTAATTTTCCATTAACATCAGTACATCCAGCGATAAACTGTGCAGAGGCATATTGTGCTTCTTGATCTATGGAATAATTAATTAAAGTATTTTTAGTTCCTTTTAAATACTTCAGACCATTAGGAGAACCATGAATAGTGACTATTACATTAGTTTTTTGTTGTAGTTGATCTATTAACTGTTCCGTCGCATAACTGATTCCAAATCTATGTTTCGAAGAATTTTGATAGCAAACGATATTTACAATCACCATATCTTTCTTCTTACATGATTCTAAAAGAAGATTAACCTGACCTGTTGAAAAACTAGAATTTTCAATTCGATGATAGTCATAATCGATAAACCTATTCATCATTTCAGAAAAATGATCTTCTTCGTTTTTTAAACCAATACTGATGACTTGATATTTTTTCTTCGTTAAATCTTTAAGAGGTAATAAGCTGTCAGTATTATCCAATAAGGTCAGAGACTTTTCATACGTTTCAGAGATAATGGCATTAAGTTGTTCATTAGAAGTCGAAGAGTCATTAACTACAGCTTTCTGACGGTATTTGTAATTCAATACTTTTAGTACCTTTTCGTCAATTACCTCAATATTCAATGTTCCTTTCTTGACAGCATTTCTAACTCCTTTAATTACTTCCTCAAAGAAATCAGATACAGCAATAAGGTCATGTCCATTCTGTAAAGCATTGATACTAGATTGTACAGTCTTTAAACCATTGTTACCTGCAGAGAGGTTTCCTGTAAGAATTAACCCTTGATACTTTAGTGAATCTCTAAGATGTTGAACGATGTTTTTAGTAAAGATAGGAGCGTCGAATAAAACTTCTGTTGGTAGTATTATTTGTAAACTGTCCTTTACAAGCCCTTTAAGGATAAGTTGATTTTTTTTAGAAAGTTCATCGATATCTTTTATGTAATCGATAGCACTGCCTACTAAGATTTTACTCTGATGTATCCCTTTTATTGCAGCTTGATTTTTTAATGTCACATTATTAATGTCCTCTCCAAAGCCATATTCTGTAGAAGCTTCTTTATGTATTGATAAGGCATTGGATAAGTAGAAATCAATACCTAAACGATTGGCCTCAACACCTATTTCTTTATATGAGTTATAAGTAAAAACATTACTCTTTATGGCTCCCAGATTATAGTTGTCTGGCAAGTATTGGTATTTTTCATTGAGACACTTTAAACTTTCTTGGTTTTTAGCTCCTAATAGAACTTTTACCTTGTTAGGTAGCTTATTAAGATTAGTAAAATACCTATACAAAGTGGGATTACAATAATCATTAAATAGAACTCCTCCAAGACGATTTTCTCTAGCTAGCGACTTGATAAGAGTTTCATTGTTATTTGGTATTCCTAGAATTAATTGTCCTATTTTTTCTTCTAAAGTAAGTTGTGAAAAAAGGCTGTCAACATCTGTTGCATGAGCTGTTTGTTGGTAACCAAGAATAGAAGTTAAAGTAGTTACAAAAAATAATAGTTTTATATATATGCTTTTTGATTTCGACATCAGAAATGATAACGCTTACAATATTATTTGATGCTATAAATAAGACACTTTATAGTAAATACGAAAATAAAACTATTATATGAATTCCATGAATAGAATGACGATTCTTTAGTTAAATATTTAATAGTTTTAAAAATTTCACATTTTATCTAAACAATTTCATACCAAAAGATTGTTTATTAAACAGTTCATATCAACACTGTATATCAATTCTTAAAATTGTTGTACATTTGCGATTCGAAATCATTAAAAACTTTATACCGTGGAAAGTACTACAGTAAAATACAAGGTTAAAGATATTTCTTTAGCAGAATGGGGTAGAAAAGAGATTGAGCTTGCTGAAGCAGAAATGCCAGGTTTAATGTCTTTAAGAGAAGAATTTGGCCCTTCTAAACCCTTAAAAGGAGCTAGAATTGCTGGCTGTCTTCACATGACTATTCAAACTGCTGTTTTGATTGAAACATTAGTAGAATTAGGTGCTGAAGTTACTTGGTCATCATGTAATATTTTCTCAACACAAGATCAAGCTGCTGCTGCTATTGCTGCTGCAGGTATTCCAGTATATGCTTGGAAAGGTCTTTCTGAGGAAGAATTCGATTGGTGTATCGAACAAACGTTACACGGATTCGAAGATGGTAAGCCTCTTAACATGATCCTTGATGATGGTGGAGATCTTACTAATATGGTATTAGATAGATACCCAGAACTAGTAAAAGATATTAAAGGTATTTCTGAGGAGACAACAACAGGTGTTCTTAGATTACATGATAGAGAGAAAAACGGTACACTTACATTACCTGCTATCAATATTAACGACTCAGTAACAAAGTCTAAATTTGATAACAAATACGGATGTAAAGAATCTTTAGTAGATGGTATCCGTAGAGCTACAGACGTAATGATCGCTGGTAAAGTAGCAGTTGTTGCTGGTTACGGTGATGTTGGTAAAGGTTCTGCTGCTTCATTAAGAGGTGCAGGTGCAAGAGTTATCGTTACTGAAATCGATCCAATCTGTGCTTTACAAGCTGCAATGGACGGTTTTGAAGTGAAGAAAATGGACGACGCTGTATTAGAAGGCGATATCGTAGTTACTACAACTGGTAACAAAGACATCGTTGTTGGTCGTCACTTCGAAAAAGTAAAAGATAAAGCAATCGTTTGTAATATCGGTCACTTCGATAATGAAATCGATATGGCTTGGTTAAACGAAAAATATGGTCACACTAAAGTGAACATCAAACCTCAAGTAGACAAGTATACAGTTGCATCTGGAAACGATGTGATCATTTTGGCAGAAGGTCGTTTGGTAAACTTAGGTTGTGCGACGGGACACCCATCATTCGTAATGTCTAACTCATTTACTAACCAAACATTGGCACAGTTAGAGTTATGGCAAAACAACGGTAAGTATGAGAACAAAGTTTACATGCTACCAAAACACCTTGATGAGAAAGTAGCTCGTCTTCACCTTGCAAAAATCGGTGTAGAGTTAGAAACTCTTACTGATGATCAAGCATCTTACATTGGTGTAGCAAAAGAAGGACCATACAAAGTAGAGCATTACAGATACTAATCAGTATTTGATTTCATATAAATCCCTTGGAAGTTTTTGCTTTCAAGGGATTTTTTTATTCATCAATTTCTTCAATCATAAAATCTTTTCCTTTACCATACTCATAAAGCTCACTCATCTTGTAAGTCTCTAGAGTGGTTAAGTCTTTGATCAAAAAATCATCATCGTTTATCATTTTTAATGTTTCAAAAATAAACACATCTCCATAATTTACGATTTTATATTGCCTTCCAACCCTCATTGTATTAATACTAATGGACATATTTCTAAATTTAGAATAAAAAATGATTAAAATATTGACAATGTTTAAAATTTAAACTAATTTTGAAATGTGATAGTAAAATTATCACCACATGAATTATCATTGATTTCTAAAAAGTAAAGTTTAAATGTTATGTTTTTTCTGAAAACATCTACAGAGTTATCTGTACAGACAAGAAATGGTTTAGCTATTGGAATGCGTTTTCCCAATAACTTCTATTTCAGATACAATGGAAATGTCTTCACTCTCATTGTTAACCCAAAGTTAGTCATTGCTTCAATTGTTTTATTATTTATGATTTTAGGAATGCAATTTTTTTCTTCATCTTCTGAAAAAGTAATTTACGTACAAGCACCTATAGCTGTAAACTATGGGGCACAAGAACCTACCATTGATCAATTTATTGAAGACTTTAATATCGAGCTTGAAAAAGTGGAAAAAGCAGAGACTTCTGTAGTCCCTGTACAATTTGTCAGTACCTATAGTAATTACAAAGAAGAGAAGCTTGATTTAGCAAACAATGCTCTAGATAAGTTCCTGATTGAAAGACAACTTTTAGTGACAGATTTTCTAATTGAAAACAAAAGAACAAGAGTTGATCAATTAACCAATGAAAAACTACTTGATTTAAATAAAAAGATCGGAAATTTATTTAGAGAGCTAGTGTTGGATAATATGAAAGTACCACCTCATGTCTATTCTTTCTTTACATCAACTGTTCCGTTACAGAAAATTGAAACAGCATTGATGGAGCAAGCAAAATATCATGTTCCTGCATCTATTACCTTGGCGCAAGCAGCTTTGGAAACAGGATATGGATCTAGAGTAATTGGTAATAATTATTTTGGTGTTAAGGATAAATCAAAGAAGACAAAGCCAATAACTACCACAGAATATTATACGGCAGAAGAATACAAACGAAATAAAGGGATAGTTGTTTCCTACACTAAAGTGACAAAAGGAGGGAGGAACCTTTATAAATGTGTTGTAAAAGATTCATTTGCACAATATATGTCACCTTGGGAATCGTTTAGAGCACATTCAGTATTCCTGAACAAACAAAAAAGATACGCCCCATTATTCACTCAAGGAAGGGATTATAAAGCTTGGGCGAATATGATTGGTTCTACTAAGTATGGTGGAGTAGGTTATGCAACATCTCCATTATATGGAGAGCTACTAAAAAAAATAATCGAGCGATACCATCTTGATCTACTCGATTATTAATTAAGCTTTACTTTCTAGGAACCCAATAATTTTCTTCAACTCCAAGTTCTTTAGCCATTACTCTAGACAAAACAAACAGATAGTCGGATAAACGATTTAAATACCTAATAATAATCGTATCTATAATTCCTTCCTCATGCTCTAGGGTGATGGCTAACCTTTCTGCTCTTCTACATACAGTTCTTCCTAAATGTGCAAAGGAAACAGATGTATGCCCTCCTGGGAGAATAAAATATTTTAATGGAGATAAAGAACGATCCATTTGGTCAATGGCCTTTTCTAATAATTCAATGTCTTGCTCGTAAAGATCTGGTTTCTTTAAAGAAGGTTTATCAGGGTCTGCTGCCATTTCAGCACCAATAGTAAATAAGCGATCTTGGATCTCCTTTAAAATATCAGACCTCTTATTATTCACTGATTGATCACGAATTAATCCGATATAAGAATTCAATTCATCAATAGTTCCATAAGCTTCAATTCTAATATGATCTTTAGGAACTCTTTTTCCACCAAAAAGTGAAGTTTCTCCTTTGTCGCCTGTTTTAGTATATACTTTCATTATTCACGGACTATTTTAGTCACATTTAAATTTTTCTCATCTTTTTCAATAAGACCATCTCTTAGTCTTACTATTCTGTGAGCATAATTTGCGATATCTTCTTCGTGGGTTACCATAATAATAGTATTTCCATTTTCATGGAGTTGGTTAAAGATATCCATAATTTCATAAGATGTTTTTGTATCTAAGGCTCCTGTAGGTTCATCTGCAAGAATAATACTCGGGTTATTTACTAAAGCTCTTGCAATCGCAACCCTTTGTCTTTGTCCTCCAGATAACTCATTAGGTTTATGTTTTACTCGATCACCTAAACCTACCGCATCTAATGATTTTTGTGCTCGCTCTAATCTTTCTTCTTTGTTTACGCCTGCATAAACAAGTGGCAGGGCTACGTTATCAAGTATAGTTGACCGAGGTAATAAGTTGAATGATTGGAATACAAAACCAATTTCTTTATTTCTAACTACAGCCAATTCATTTTCAGACATATCACTTACGTCTTGATTATTTAGCCAATACTCACCTGTGCTAGGTGTATCAAGACATCCAACAATATTCATTAAAGTAGATTTTCCTGATCCTGAAGGTCCCATAAAAGCAACATACTCTCCTTTATCGATAGAAATATCAATTTGTTTAAGTGCTTTTATCACTTCGGTACCCATTTGGTATATTCTAGAAATTCCGGTTGTTTTAATAACTTGATTGGACATAATATTGTTAGTTTACTCCCAGGTATTTATTTTTTGTTGGTATTGTTTTATTAACTCTGAATATAACGTATTTATTCTGCTTTGAGCACCTTTTGATAATTTATATTCAGATTCAACTACTGCACTCTCAGCAAAATCTTTTAAACCTAAGTGCATACATACTTGAATAAATTGAGTTGTATTAGTTTCAGAAAATGGATTAATGTATAAAAGCTGCTGAGTGAAGTTAAACGCGTCTTCTCCTTTCTCTTCTTTTAATAATTGATGCGTATATGCTTTATTAAAAGCGTCATTCAAAAATAGAACTTCTGTTTGATCTTCGATTGCTTCTTTCTTTTTTATTTTAAAAGCTAAAGTTTGGATTGGACTTTCAGTAGCTTCAATGTTAATATCATTTTTCTCTTCTAAAACATACAGCGAGGTGATAAACTCAGCATTTAAATTATTTGATACATTAAATTGTTTAGAATAGGCTTGAATGAATGATTTTGCTTGTTCTGTTTTTCTTTCAATCATCAAGTGATTTAATACTAGAAGAACAATTTCCTCTCTATCGTATTCTTTACCAATCTCTTTTAATGCATCAATAATGTTACTTTTATTAAGAGTCTTGTGATTAAATAGAATATAGTAGAAGTAATCTTTTTCTGTATTACCATCTAAGGTAGACGTTTTAAGATATTTCGAGATGATCTTGAATTCTTCATCACTTATCATTTTCATTTTATGAACAAGCTGCCATAGTTCAAGAGTTTTTTCTTTAGAATTAACTTGACTACTAGAAACACTAAGAGGATAAATAGCCGATTTTTGCCCAGTTCTAAAAGCATTCATCAATTTATCATATGCCAATTCAAACTGATTATTTTGTAAGGCTTCTAAACCTAACATAAAGTTGTAATAACCATTTGTTGTACCATATGCGTGGTCTAGCTTATCAAAAGCCAGCCAGAAATTGTAATTTTTAAATTGTGATTTACTGTTAACCCCTTCTGCAAAAAGTAATTGTTGTTTATAGTCGATATTATTCATTGTATTCAATGATGAAATAATACCGGTAATATCCTCTGGATCATTATCAAGTAAAGTGTTGATACTATAATTATAGATATAACTTATCTCATCGCCATTAAGAGTTGTATCTTTTACAAGGTTAGGAATGTATTTCGATGCAGAGGAAACCCCATTTTGGTTCAATAAAGCTAAATGGTTAATAGTTTCATAAATATTCGACGCTTCAGATAATGGAGATAATAATGCAGATACATCTTCAAATTTGCTCTTATTCAATACCGACAAACCGATGGTGTTATTTTTTATAGATTGGTAATCGTCACCTTCTTTTGAAATAGACATTCCCTTATCTAAATAATAAAATGCACTATCCATTTCTCCTAATTGATAAAATCTTAAGGATAGGTTATTGATAATCGGTAATGAATTTGGAAACTTCTCTAAACCATTTTTTAGCTGAAATAATGATTCTATATAGTTTTTATTTTGATATTCTAGTGCACTAGCCTTTAAGTAGGATTGTTCAATACCTTTATTTTTATTCGCATTCTGGTAAGCGACTAAAGCAACATCAGGTCTTTTATTCTCTTCGGCAATTTTTCCCAACATCAAATTGGAATGTAAATTCCATAAATGATACAAGTCTGCTAATTGATACCTTTCTTCAGCTAAGTATTTATTGTTGTTGAGTAATTCTACATCACCCAATTGATTGTTGTAAGATGCCCAAAGGTATCGATAAGAGACAAAATTATTGATAAATAGTAATCCAATAGTTAGTAATAAACCAACTCCCCATGATGATAAGAAATCAATATTTTGAGGTTGAAAAGCGACCTTATATACTTTGAGGTTCTTCTTTAGTATATGGTGAAAATTGTAGACAATATAAATACTAAAAGCTCCTCCAAAACCAAGCATAGTTACAGTACTAAACTGCTCTATACTATTAGTAAATGATGTATCAAATATTGATAAATGAAAAGCATAAGTGGATAGTGTTATTAGTGCACCTCCTAAATAAACCCAATATAAAATGGAATCTTCTCTAGTTGCTGATGCAAATAAATCCTCTTGTTGTTGAATTAACCATAAACCAATAAAGCTTCCGATGATAATATTCAACACTGGTGGTAGGTAATATAAGTCAAAGTCGACTGAATGAAATAAATTTAAGTAGCAGTAAACTAAATTAAGAATATAAATGACATAGAAAATAATAAAGTGTTTATAGCTATCTCCATCATTTCCTGTATTTTTAAATGTAGTGATATATAAGATCCCAAAAGGAAAACTAATACTAATGAACAGAATGAAAAGAATAGAGATTAATACAAAGCTTGGGAAACTATAACTAATAGCCTCTGCAATCCAGTGATGATTCTCAGAAACATTGATTTCTATAATCCCAATTAGTGCAATCGTTGTGACAAAATATGACAAAAACCGTTTTCCAAATGAAATGTGATTTTTGATATGATAGTAAAAACTAATTCCAACATATATAAGTAAAACTAATGCAGTAAATGCTTTGTCATGTATTTCATTTAATATACCTAGGTTTTCAAAGTGGAATGTTCCTATCAAGATTGCAAATAAACCAAATAATATAGCATGCCAAATCCTCTTTAAACCACTGATACTCGCTAAGTAAACTGAAAAACTAAAGGTTAGTATACAACCATAAATCACATAGTTTTCATAAGGAATTGTCAAGTTTCCTGAATTGTAAGTATCTAGAAAAACAAATGAATCTGATTGTATTCCGAAGTTTACACCTAGTTTATTAAAAGAAAATAACGGTGTTTTTATACTTTCTATAATATTTTCTTTTACCCAACCGATTCGATCAGATAAATCAAAAATATAGAGTAAACAAAGTGCTATTGCGTTAGATATTAAAATCGCTAAACCTGTGTTTTTAAGGCTTTTAATGCCATTTATCATAATACTGCTTAAGTTATTTGCTATTTAGTGAATTCAAAAATACAAATATTTTAAATTGTTATATTGCATCAATATAAAATAAGTTAATCAATGCAATCGGTTTCGTTTATTTTTTAATTTTTTGTTACTTTGTACTTTAGGTATTATGCTTACAGACAAAAATAACCTATTACTAATACGCGATTGCTAATTTAGATTTATACTAACATTTAAAATATATAACCTTGGAAACACAAGAAATGTCAATAACAACAAAATTTCTTCCAGAGGATTTTTCCTTAATGGAAAAAAAGGGAATCACTGTAGAAACAGTGGAGAAACAATTAAACTACTTTAGAACAGGGTTTGAGTACGCTAATATTATTAGACCAGCTACAATTGGAGATGGAATTATCAAGCTAACTGACGAGGAAATTGATTCTTATGTTTCAAAGTATGAAGAATCTGTAAAAGGAAAGTCTCTTCTAAAATTTGTTCCAGCTTCAGGAGCTGCAACACGTATGTTCAAAGCTTTACTTGAATTTAAAAATGATCTTGAAGCTAAGGATACATTTACTGAACCTGATTTAGAAAAAAGTAAAGGTTTAGTAGCAGACTTCTTTAATAATATTATTCACTTCCCGTTATACACAGAGATTTACTCTGAAGTAGCTCAAAAGTTGGGTAATTTAGATGTATTGGTTGCAAACAAAGAATATAAAAGTATTCTTGAAGCTACTTTCTCAAGCGACCGTTTGCATTTAGCTAACCGTCCTAAAGGATTAATTGGTTTTCATAAGTACAATGGAGAGATAAGAACTCCTGTACAGGAACATATGATTGAAGGTGTTCATTATGCAAAAGATGAGAAAGGTGAAGTGAATTTACACTTTACAGTATCTCCTGAGCATTTTGATCAGTTTGTTGAATTAACGAATGTATATAAAGAAGTTTATAACAAAAGATATGATGTAAACTTTAATATTTCATTCTCAACACAGAAGTCTTCAACAGATACTATTGCTGCAACAGGTCAAAATGAACCATTCAGAAAAGCAGAAGATGGTGAATTATTATTTAGACCAGGTGGGCATGGTGCCTTATTAGAGAACCTTAATGATATTGATGCTGATGTTATTTTTGTAAAAAACATTGATAACGTTACAACAGATAGGCTAAAGGAAGATACTTATAAGTACAAAAAGGCTTTAGCTAGTATTCTTGTAGATACACAAGAGAAAATACATTCATTCTTAAAGAGACATGACTCTGGTGAAAGAAGTGAAGAGTTTACTGCTTCTGTTATCGAATTTTGTATGAATACTCTTGGTTGGAGTTTAGGTGAAGAATTAAGTGGTTTGTCTCAAGAAGAAATCGAGGCATACTTCTTTGATAAACTAAATAGACCAATCAGAGTTTGTGGTATGGTAAAGAATGAAGGGGAACCTGGTGGTGGTCCATTCTGGTTAAAGGATGGAGATCATAGATCTTTACAAATCGTAGAAAGTGCTCAAATCAATTTCTCTAACCCTGTAAGAAGGGAAATTGCCAATTCAGCTACTCACTTTAATCCTGTGGATTTAGTTTGTGGTGTAAAAGACTACAAGGGTAATAAATTTAATCTTCTTGACTATAGAAATGAGAATGCTGGTTTCATTACTCATAAATCAAGAGATGGTCAAGAAATTCAAGCAATTGAATTACCAGGTCTTTGGAATGGTTCAATGGCTTACTGGACAACTTTATTTGTTGAAGTACCAGTGTCTACATTTACTCCTGTAAAGACAGTAAATGACCTTTTAAGACCAGAACATAGATAGTTTTTATAAAAATCTAGAATAAAAACAGGTTGTAAGCTTCTGATTTACAACCTGTTTTTTATCTATTGATCTTTATTAAATATAATAATAGCTAGAAAATATTGCATTTATCAAGTTAGCTATTATCTTTGCACTCCCTTCAAACGGAAGGCTAAATGAAATACACTTGTAGTGAGTACTATTCATTTCAACATTTTGTAAAGAAGACAGCGATGTAAATTAAAATTTCAAATGAAATCAAATAAGCATTGCATATTAAATTTCTCTTCTTACCTTTGCACTCGCTTCTGAAAAGAGGTGGTCACAAAAGACTAAAACGTTGGTCTTTTTAAGCAGAGAGTGGGAGGTTGAAAATCTTCAGAAATTAGCTCGAAAAAATAAAACAAAATTTTTTCAAAAAGAGTTTGGAGATTAAAATTTAGTTCTTACCTTTGCACTCGCTTCTCAAACGGAGTAGCATAAAACAAACTGATATACAGTTCATTGAGCAATGGCTCAAACGTTCTTTTAATGTATTGAAAAGTAATTACAAGATCAGCGAAAGCGGATCCATAAAAGACAATTC
>NZ_JABAIL010000018.1 GCF_012641475.1 Flammeovirga agarivorans
GCAGTTAAGCCCTACAGTGCTGATGGTACTGGGTTAACCCCCGGGAGAGTAAGTCGGCGCCACATTCATTAGATATAGAAGGTTAGTTAACACAAGATGTTGGCTAACCTTTTTTATTTGGGTGAAAAATATCTAATAATTTGTTAATCAGTGCTTTATAATGAAAAAGTACTATTATTTTAACGTATTGATTATTACCTTTGTAACAATAATTTAGGCTAACAGCCCTCTGTTATTCAATAAGTTATTCTTTTGATGTTTTTTGAATAACGATGGTTTAAATCTTATAAATATAAAATATTACTAAAGTGACTAAAGCAGAAGTAATCACAGAAATTCTCAGAAAAATTGAGAAACGTCAAGAGGCACAGACTTCGAACGCAGCGACAATGGTAGAAGTAGATAAAGAAATTGTAGGTCAAGTTCTTGAAGACTTCTTTAACGTTGTGAAGGACAAAATGGCTGAAGGTAATAATATCTATATCCGTCGTTTTGGTAGCTTTGTGAATAAAAAGCGTGCTAGCAAAAAAGGTAGAGATATCTCAAGAGGTGAGATTATTCCAATTCCTGAGCACTTTATTCCTAGCTTCAAACCTTCGAAAGAGTTTGTAGAAAAAATTAAAGGAAGTGATAAAGTTCGTTTAATCAACGAAAATTAATCTTTATTGCAATGAAATGCATAAATTGTCCATGCCTATCTAGGTATGGACATTTTTTTTAATCTCAAATAATATATGGGAAATAAACAGTATATATTGATAGGAGCAGGTGTCGTTATGATAGCTATCCTTGCATTTTTACCAAAGGCTGTAATTACTGATAATTCAGAGGCGGTCGCACAAACAACAAACACTTCTGAGGCTGAACACGAACATACAGAAGGTGACGGTCATGATCATAGTCAAGATGCTAATATGAACATGGCACATGATAAATTACCAGCGGATACACAGAGAACTTTAGATTCACTAGAACACGCATTTTCTACAGCTAACACCAACCAAAATAAAGCAAAGGTAGCAGATGAAGCATTTGATATCTTATATCGTATGAATAAATTTGACCAAGCAGGAGGATGGAAACTTGCTTTGTACGGTCAAACAAATAATATAGACGACTTAAAAGAAGGTGCAGATGCTTACTACGAAGCATTTACTTTTGCTATGAGTGAGCAAAAATCAGCAAGCATGGCTAAGTTGGCTAGAGAGAATTATGAGGATTACCTCAAAAAGCATGGAGAGGACTTGGATGTAAAAGTGAAAATTGGGATGACTTATGTTGTTTCATCATCACCAATGCAAGGAATTATGAAGATCAGAGAAGTGATTGCAGAGGATCCCAACCATAGGCTAGCTTTATCAAGTTTAGGTATTTTATCTATGCAATCAGGACAATATGATAAAGCAGTAACAAGGTTTGAAAAGTTGAAAGATTTAGATCCAAATGACCTGGAATCTAGATTTTATTTGGCGATGGCACTGAAGCAATCTGGTAAAGATAAAGCTGCATTAGAGGAGATGAAATACATCAATAAAAATGCTGATACTGAGGAAATTCGCGTCTCTTCGACCCAATATTTAGCGGAATGGGATAATTAATGTAAATAAGTGGAGAAAAAATCAAATTAAATTCGTCTTTCTCCTATTTTATATTTAAATTGCGCACTCGTTTGGAAGGTATATTGCATACTTTCTAATCGAATAAGTGAAAAGATTTCAAACAATATAAACTGTAAGAATATGCCTTGCGGTAAGAAAAGAAAAAGACATAAGATTGCGACTCACAAGAGAAAGAAAAGACTTAGAAAGAACAGACACAAGAAAAAGTAATGTTCTAGTCGCAACTTACAAAAACCTTGCTCTAGTGAATCTAGGACAAGGTTTTTCCTTATTTTAGTAAAGTGAAGTATCTTAACGTAGATACGCATGCATTTTTATGTATGTTAAATATATTTTATTGTTAACCTTAAACTTTTATTGAGTTGAGTAATGAATTAGTTATCAATTCAACGCCGGAAGGCTCTAGAATTGCTCTCATGCGAGATAAAAGTCTGGTGGAACTTCATTATGATAATGATGAAACTAAGTTTCAAGTAGGTGATATCTATTTGGGAGTTGTAAGAAAAGTAGTTCCAGGTCTAAATGCTGCATTCATTGACATTGGATACGACAAAGATGCTTTTCTACATTACTTGGATTTAGGTCCTAAAGTAAGATCTCTCTTAAAGTATATCAAACTGGCTCAAGGTAAACATCACAAGCATGTGTCTGAAAACCTAAAGCAGTTCCGTTTAGAACCTGAAATTG
Source organism: Flammeovirga agarivorans (assembly GCF_012641475.1). Classification (NCBI taxonomy): domain Bacteria; kingdom Pseudomonadati; phylum Bacteroidota; class Cytophagia; order Cytophagales; family Flammeovirgaceae; genus Flammeovirga; species Flammeovirga agarivorans. The sequence goes on from NZ_JABAIL010000018.1 coordinate 2,307, forward strand.
ATAAGCTCGGAAAAATCAATGAAGTACTAAAACAAAATCAAAAGATTTTAGTACAAGTAGTAAAAGAGCCAATTTCGACTAAAGGCCCAAGATTATCATGTGAACTCTCTTTAGCGGGAAGATATCTAGTTCTCGTTCCATTTAGTAATACTGTCAATATTTCAAAGAAAATCACTGATGCAGGTGAAAGAAAAAGACTTCTTAAGCTTGTCAATTCTATCAAACCTGAGAATTTTGGTGTAATTATCAGAACTGTTGCAGAGGGACAAGAAGTTTCTGAGTTGGATAAAGACTTAAGAGACCTTGTTACAAAATGGGGAGAAGGTGTTGAAAAACTTAAAGTAGCTAAACCTAGAGAGAAAGTTATTGGCGAGATTAATCGTGCAACTTCAATGTTGAGGGATATCCTTAATGAATCATTTGACAATATTACTGTTGATGATAAAGAAGTTTACGAAGAAATTCGTCGATTTATACAACAAATCGCACCAGACAAGACCGGTATTGTAAAACATTATACTGGTAAGACCAAGCTTTTTGAACACACAGGTATTGAAAAGCAACTAAAGACACTCTTTGGACAAACTGTTAGCTTAGGAAGTGGAGGGTATTTGGTGATTGAACACACCGAAGCACTACATGTTATTGATGTTAACAGTGGAAATAAGTCGAATGCAGAGAATAATCAAGAAGCTACTGCATTCAACGTTAACTTAGAGGCTGCAACAGAAATCGCCCGTCAGTTACGTCTACGTGATATGGGAGGCATCATCGTCATTGACTTCATTGATATGAAGAAAGCTGAACACAAACAGAAATTGTATCAGCACATGAAGACGGAGATGAAAGCAGATCGCTCTAAACATACAGTATTGCCATTGAGTAAATTTGGCTTAATGCAGATTACAAGGCAGCGTGTAAGACCTGAATTAAGTATTGTTACTAAAGAGAAGTGCCCAACTTGTAATGGAACGGGTAAAATCACGGCATCTATTGCTATCGCCGATCAAATCGAGGCAGAAGTATTATACCTGATAGAGAACCAAAACGATCAAAAGTTAAAACTAGGAGTACATCCTTATCTCTATGCTTACTTTACAGGAGGATTTCCTTCTCGCAGAATGAAATGGTTCTTGAAACATTTCAAATGGATCAAAATCTTCGAAGATTCGTCATTAGGCTTATCTGAATACAAGTTCTTTGATCATCATGATGAAGAAATTTCTTTAAAATGATAAGTTAGCTTCTATCACACAAGATGTGGTAGAAGCTTTTCTTTTATTCTATTATATGTATATATGAAACTATATTCATTTGATATTCGTTTTTAATCTTTGATATTTGATAAAAATGAAAGCACTTAACAGAGTATTTAAAATTTAATTTATTTACCTTATGTCAAAATTTACTAACTTAATTCAGAATTCGGAAGTACCTGTATTAGTTGACTTCTATGCCGATTGGTGTCAACCATGTCATATGATTGCCCCTACCATCCGTTCCATTAAAAATAAAATGGGAGACCAATTAAAAATTGTAAAGGTGAATGCGGATAATAACCAAAAAGCAATGTTGAAATATCATGTGAAAAGTATTCCAACATTAATATTATTCCATAAAGGGAAAATCCTTTGGAGAAATGCCGGTGTAATTCCAGAAGTTGAATTATTAAAAGTCATAAATCAATACATCTAGCACTACCTCTTAAAGTATAAATTGAGGTAGGAATTAACAATTTATACTACAACATGTCTAATCTTAATATCAAAACTGAGGTAATACAAGCTTCACCTCTGGCTACATTAATACTATCTTGTAAAGATGTTCCTTCTTCATCATGGCTCGATTATGTAAAAGCCCTTCTTGCAATAGCAGGAGCTGATGGTGAAGTGTCCGATGAAGAAATGGATTGGGTGTTCCAAGACTTTCTTAATATTGTCGGAGCTACGGAGGAACAAGTAGAAGAGGTAAGGTCTTTTGATTTTAAAAATGTAGACTTGGCTGAATTGCTTTCTTCTTTAGATATTGATGTACCTATGAACTACAAAAGAACATTGGTATATGATGCAGTGATGATGGCAAGAGCAGATATGGTATATGCAAAAGAAGAAAAAGAGGCTGTTGCAAAAGCTGCAGAATTATTGGGAGTGCCATTCTTTATAGCTAAAACAATAGAAGGTTTAGTAAATACAGAGAAGTCGTTAGAGATGATTCGTAAATCGTTATTTGAGTTGGAAGACGACGAGGCTCATCCAATTCAAGATTTAGCTTCTCTAAACATGAAACCAGCTTCTGTATTAGAAAGAAATACTTTTGGTGTAAGGTTTACAAGTGAGGAGACTCAAAGAAATTATGGTTATGCACTAATGATAATTTCAGGAGCAGATGGAATAGTTTCAGAAGCAGAGAAAGATTGGTATTTGAATCAGTTTTGTGAAGTGTCAGAAACACCGATGGCAATAGCACAAGATGTTTTAAGTTTTGATTACCTAAATGGAAATTTAGAAGAAGTATTGAATAATTTGAAAGTGGATGTCTCTATCAACTTCCAAAGAACACTTCTCTATAATGCTATTAAAATGGCAAATGCTGATGAAGACTTTCCTGAGAAGGAAAAAGCAGCAACTGAAAAAGCAGCAGAGCTATTAGGAATAACAAAAGACATTGCAGAAACCATCTATTATTTAGTAGATACTGAAGCAAAAGTACTTAAGATGAGATCAACACTATTTGATTATAAATAAATAAAAAAGCCACTCTAACAATATGATGTTAGAGTGGCTTTTTCATTTATGATACTTAATATTTATCTCGAAATTAATTTAAAGATATCATTACCAAATGCGAATACCATAATCGATAATAAGATTAACATACCGATTTGTTGAGCAACCATTAGTACCTTTTCAGAAGGTTTTTTACCAGTGATAATCTCATAAGTTAGGAAAACCACATGTCCACCATCTAAGGCGGGAATTGGTAAGAAGTTCATAAACGCAAGTACCATTGATAGCATACCTGTGATTGTCCAGAACTGTAACCAATGCCATGTACCACCATAAACCTCGGCGATACCGATTGGGCTACTTACAGATTTACTTGCAGAAACTTCACCTCGGAATAACTTACCGAATGCTTTTATTTGTACAATAATTACATTAAATGCATCCTTAGTACCGACAGGGATTGCTTCTAAGAAAGTATATTGTTTGTACTCTGCTTTTAATCTAGAGTTCATTTCGAAACCTAGTGTACCTTCATCAGAAACTTTAATATTAAGGTCAACAGGTTGTTCATTTCTTAAGACAGTAAGTGTAATTTCTTTTCCTGATAATGGAGCTAAAGCTTGTCTAAATTCATTGAAGTAAGGAAGTTCTTTACCATTAATAGCTACAGGAACGTCTTTAGGTTGTAATCCTCCTTTGTCTGCAGGTGTACCAGGTAGAACTCTCTTTACAATAAATGGATCTCTTGGGTAGACGTAAGACATTTTTTTATATTCGTCTTCACTCATCCATTCAATCATTTCTTTTGGGATATCTACCCTTACTTCTTTACCTTCTCGCTCAACAGTTAAATAGCTATTTTGCTCAAGAAGAAAATTAGGATCAACAATGTCTCTAAATTGCTTGACAGGTTGCCCGTTGGCGTTAATGATTTTATCTCCAGTTTTTAAGCCAACTCTTTCTCCAAGTTCTGAGGCATAAATACCATATTTATTGATTTCAGAAATAGGTAAATATCTTTCGCCTGTAGAATAAGAGATACCGATAAAAATAAGAATACCTGTAATGATATTCATTATAATACCTCCAAGCATTACAATTAATCGTTGCCATGCTGGTTTTGTTCTAAACTCCCAAGGTTGAGGCTCACTCTCTAGGTCGTCAGCACCCTTAGATTCATCAATCATTCCTGCAATATCAACATAACCACCCATTGGAAACCATCCTAAGCCATACTCAGTATCTCCTCTTTTCAATTTGAAGATTGAGAATTTTAATAAGTTGGGAAATGGGAATAGGAAATCAAAAAACAGGTAAAATTTATTGACACGTATTTTAAAGAATTTGGCTGCCGCAAAATGCCCAAACTCATGTATTCCAACTAAAATTGATAATCCCGCTAATAACTGAGCGGCCATTACAAGTCCTTCCATTCTATAAATTAACACACAGATTTTATCTAATCATTATAAAACCTGTCTTCAGGTGATAAAAATTATTTATTAGTCCAATTTTTAGCTAATTCTCTTACATTTTCATCAGTTGCAACATAATCTTCATATGTTGGATTAGCAATAAACTGATAACTCTCCATGCAATATTGGTTTAAACCCGCAATATCGAGAAACTTTATTTCGTCATTCAGAAATCTATCAACAGCAATTTCATTTGCTGCATTTAATATACAAGCACTATTACCTTTTTGTTCTAAAGCTTTGTAAGCTAATTCAAGATTTACAAAAGTTTCTTTATCTGGAGCTTCGAAAGTTAAAGTAGGGTATGCTGCAAAGTTAAACCTTTCAAAATCTGAAGGAAGTCTATTAGGGTATCCTAATGCATACTGAATTGGTAGCTTCATATCGGGTAAACCTAATTGAGCTTTAATACTTCCGTCATTAAATTGTACTAATGAATGTACAATGGATTGAGGGTGTACAACTACATCAATTTGTTCGCCTGAAACATCGAACAACCATTTTGCTTCAATAACTTCTAATCCTTTGTTCATTAATGAAGCAGAGTCGATAGTTATTTTAGCTCCCATGCTCCAATTAGGATGTTTGAGTGCTTGGGCTTTTGTAACTTCTAATAGATCTTCTCTTTTCTTTCCTCTGAAAGGACCTCCAGAAGCTGTTAGAATAACTTTTTCAATAGGGTTTTGTTCTTCTCCAACTAGGCATTGGAATATAGCAGAATGTTCAGAGTCTACTGGAATTATCGCTACATTTTTCTCCTTAGCTTTTTGAGTGACCAATTCGCCTGCTACCACCAAAGTTTCCTTATTAGCTAATGCTATGGTAATTCCTTGATCAATGGCAGTTAACGTAGGTTTTAGTCCTGCATAACCCACTAATGCTGTTAAAACAATATCTGAAGTAGCGTTTTCAAGAGCTTCACAAATACCATCTACAGAAGCTAAAACTTTTATTTCAGTATCAATTAATGCTTCTTTCAGTTGTGAAAATTTATCTTTATTGCCAATTATGGCGTATTTTGGTTTGAATTCAATACACTGTTGAATAAGTAGTTCAACATTATTTCCCGCAGATAGAATGCTTACAGAAAATAATGAAGTATTTGCTCGTATTACATCAAGTGCTTGTGTACCGATTGATCCTGTAGATCCAAGGATCGCGACTGACTTTAATGTCATAAAATCTTTTGTTTTTCGTATTTACAAAATTGTAAATCTACAATGGGAGTGCAATTTAATACCTAAAGTGTTTTTCTGTTTAATTTTTTGCTTCTCAATACCATCAATTTCAATTTATGGTCAAGAAAAAGCAATAAGTATCGATACCGAGTGGAAAGAAATCACTTTAGAAAATCAAGTGTCTTTAGAAGTTCTTAAGAAAACACCTCGAGCTGTTCTAAAAACCTATGCAATTTTAAAATTACAAAATCTTGATTCTATAAACGATAAAAAGGTACACCTTTCTTTAGATCTTTTCTATGAAGATACTACTTATCATTTAGAAAAAAGTCTGATTTTACCCGTAAATGAAAAAATTCTGCTTCAGAAGGATATGAACCCAAGTATTAATGAAATTCTGGTAGAGAATTACTCACTTACGGTAGGTGATACACTACATTTTTTTGAGAAGGACTCTTTGTAGTATTTTAAAATTGATTTAAACTGTAAATAAACATTGTATATATCTTTCTTTCGTTGTTTATTTGGGCAAAATTATTCGTCAATGTAGACGACCATAGATAAATCACATATTTATTTTAATAAAGACCATGAATTTTCCAGCAGAATTAAAGTATACAAAAGACCACGAGTGGGTACGTGTAGAAGGTGAATTTGCTTTTGTCGGCATTACTGAGTTTGCTCAAAGTGAGTTAGGTGATATCGTATTTGTTGATATTACTGCTCTTGACGAAGAAGTGGAAGAAGGTGAGGTGTTTGGTTCAGTAGAAGCTGTAAAAACAGTTTCTGATTTGTTCATGCCTGTATCAGGTGAAGTGGTTGAAGTCAATGAAGCTATCGATTCAGCTCCAGAATTAGTGAATTCAGATCCTTACGGTGAAGGCTGGATGATCAAAATCAAATTAAACGATGCTGCTGAAGTAGACGGTTTAATGAGTAGCGAAGATTACCAAAAAGAAATTGCAAGCTAATTTCTTGTATAAAATATACTTTTAAGGAGTTGAGCATTGTTTGTTCAACTCTTTTTTTTCATCCTTATTTGATACCCACAATGCATTTCTATACAGGAAAAATCTACTTTGAAATAAGAGCTGTACACAATAAGCACCCAAAGGAACATCAGTTTGTTATTTTTGGAAATGCCTCTGCAGAAACAGTTTGGTCACGTTATAAGTCTGCGGCTGAAAATGATACAGTAGGGCAACCAAAATATTTATTTTACACAATAAACCTAGAGGAAACAAAGAAGCAACTATTAGAGAAGTTCCAGGTAAGAATTGCAGGTGGAGGAGTGGTATTTAATCAGAATGATGAGCTCCTTGTTATTAAAAGAAATGGCATTTTTGATATACCTAAAGGTCATTTGGATAAAGGGGAGACTATAGAGGAATGTGCAGTTAGAGAAGTAGAAGAGGAGACAGGAGTAAAGTCTACTATTGAACATTTATTGATAGAAACATTTCATACTTACCTTTATAAAGGAAAGCATGTAATGAAACACACCTATTGGTATAAACTAAAATTAAATGAAAACCATGAAGTAACCTTAGTTCCTCAGCAAGAAGAGGGAATTGAAGAAATTCATTGGATGAATATCGAAAAAATTAAAACTACAGTATGGAAAAATACTTATCAGTCTATTAAAGACGTTTTTCTATCGTGTGGAGTGAAATAAATCAAGAATGATCAATCAAATTCTAAAAATAGTACTGGTATTATCAATGTTTGGATGTCAGGAGTTATTGGCTCAAGAGATCATTCAAACTATTGAAGGTTATCAATTACAAAATTCTAAAGGTAAGATCTTAACCGATATATTTTATGATGATATGGGGTGGTCTGATGACGCTAACCCTGAAAGTAAACCTTTTTTTTATGGACAATTGATAGGAGTTCAACTGAATGGAAAGTGGGGACTTATTAATACAAAAGGAAAGGAAGTTGTATCACCAAAATATCAAACGATCAATTATTTCACTAATGGAATTTCTATCATCAGTGAAAACGGCAGGTTTGGTGCCATGAATACATCAGGTAAAGAAATAGTACCTTTAACGTTTTCTAAATTAAAGATGATGTCTGGTAATTTAGAAATGTTGGTTGCATCGAGTAATGGATTACAGGGAGTAATAGACTTTAAAGGGAATACCATTCTGCCAATAGAATATATTAGTATTCAATGGGCTGGTCCGAAGCTGTTAGCAGCAATGAATCAGAAAGGGGAATGGGAGTTGGTATATCATGATGGCACTCCTTATTCAAAAGAAAGGTATACGTCATGGAAGTGGTTACATCAGCCCCAAAAGTTACTTTTAGATATTAATGGTAGAAAAGGTTTACTGGATAATCAAACTGTTGTTGAATATGAAGTGAAATATAAATCTATTTCATTTACCGATTCTACTTGTATTGTAGATACTTACCCAACTTATGTTTTAGGTACGTTAGATGGAACATCACTTTCTACATGGAACTGTGATAGTATTCAATATGCTTCAGATACGTTAATTCGGTATTTTGTAGAAGATAAAGTTGGTGTGGCGACTATTCATGGAAGAAATCAATTCTTTAATTTTTATGATGTTGTTGGCGATTTTGTCAATGGGCAGGCCATAGTTCAGAAGAAAAATAGATTTGGCGTTTGTGATACTTATGGCAAACTAATTATACCATTGAAGTTCAATAATATCAAAAGAATGCCTACAGGGCATTATTGGACATTGGATGAGACGAACTTTACAGATATATATGACCACAAAGGGAAAAATATTACGTACCATAATTATGATATGGTAGGTGAATATTCTCAAGGAAAATATTTAGTAAGAAAAGCAAGGAGGTATGGTTATTTGGATAGCAACTTAAAAGAGTGGATCTCTCCTCAATTTACCGATGCTGAATCATTTGTTGGTCCCTATGCTGTTGTGAGAACGAATGATTATTATGGAGTAATTGATTTGAATAGAAAATGGGTGATCTCTCCCGTAGTTGACCGACTGAAAACCATTTCTGAAGGTTTGTATTATTTCGAAGACAATCAAAAATGGGGAACACTAAGTGCAGAAGGCTATGAATGGTATAGAACTGATGACGCAACAGTAGAATCTTTTGAGGATGGATATGTCATCATGAAAAAGAGAGGGAAATATGGGTTATTGACGAACCAAGGAGAACTTTGTTTAAATACACTGTATGATTCTTTGGAGTTTTCTAATCTGGATGAAGGTAGAGTAAACATGTATATAGATAGTACTTGGCTCTATAAAGATGTTTATGATGATGAAGGAGAACCTAAAAGAAATGCTTATCAAATGTATGAAGAAGTAGGTGTACCTCATGAAGGATTCACTGAAGTGAAAATGCGAGATAAATATGGTTTTATGGACTATTTAGGTAGAATGCGTTTAACGATTCAATATGAAGCTGTAAAGCATTTTTCAGAAGGTGTGGCTCCTTTTCAACTAAATAATAAATGGGGGTTTATTGATAAAGAGGATCGAATTTATCTACAACCAAGATATGAAGAATTATTTCCTTTGATTAATAATATGTCCAAAGCAAAAAAGAATGGCTATTGGGGAGTGATTGATAGAAATGGAGAAGTGGTTATTCCTTTTAAATATGAAGCCATCGAAAGGACTTCTTTTGGTAATTGGTATGTATGGGAGAAAGGAGGGAAAATGGGGATTTATGAACCAGGTGGAACAATTGGTATATATGGTAAATATACTTCGATAAAAGATCTTGGAATTGATTATGTCATTGTATCACAAGATAAATTATTAGGCGTAGATAAAATAAATGGGTTAGTTAGCTGGGGACAGAAATATTATCAAATTTCATTACTAAGTAATAAGAAATGGTTTGCTCTAACCACTTCTTTACCTTCAGAATCTATCAAATCTATTCCTGTGAATTAAGAATTATTATGTTCGATAACCGAACGTAACTGTCTTATTTATAGTTTAATAAAGTGGATTAATGTTCGCTTTATGAGAAATTTATACTACATAGTTCCTTTGCTGTTTATACTATTAATGTTAGTAGATATTAAAAGCACGGCAAAATCTGAGGTTAAAAGAAAACCTATTGAAAGAAATATTATAATTTCTGATCATGCTGAAATACTAAAAGATGGAGTTTTAGTAGAAAAATATTCAGATGGGAGTATAGATTTATATATTGAAGAATAAAAAGTACTTTACTATAGATTAAAAATGCCTTTGTTGACGTTATGTGAACAAAGGCATTTTTTTTGCACTTTATTTTCCTACATCATCTACTATGACAACCTGTTCGATATGACCAAAATAAGACTAATTAATAAAGAAGCTTTTTTAGGAACTGTCTTTATCTTTCTATTTATGTGGGCACTTCAAGCTTCAAACATTCAAGTGGAGCTCATCAATGTTTTTGAACAAGTATTCGAAAACTTTGAGTTGACAGATGTCTATTACTCAAAATTAAGAAGTCAACAATCTGAATCTTTTGAAGATGAAGTTATCTTGGTGAATATTGGTAACTTAGATCGAAAAGGAATTGCAAAAAGTATTTTAAGGTTATCAGAAGGTAAGCCTAAAGTGATGGGAATAGATGCAACATTTGTTGGCCCCCGTCCTCAAGATCCGGCTGGAGACTTTCTTTTAGCACAAGCATTAAATAAAGTTGGAAATTCTTTTGTCATGGCAACAATGCCAGATGATTGGGATCTCAATAGAAACGAGTTTGATACTCTAGTAATGCCTTACGCACCTTTTGCTGCTCGAACGGATCATGGTCATGTATATACAGGTATTCTTACCGATGAAGATTTTACCACTTGGAGAAACTTTCCTACCTATATTGAAGTAGATGGAAAGAAGGAATATGCTTTATCTGTCAAGCTTGCTCAAAAGTTTGCTCCAGAAAAAACAGAAAAATTTTTAGCTAGAAATAATCAAGTGGAATCGATCTACTTTAAAGGCAACTTAGATAAATTTATCAAACTTGATATTTCTGATTTTGAAGATCCTAATAGAACCTTTGAGATTGTGAAAGATAAAATAGTTCTGTTAGGGTATATGGGAGATGGATATACAGATAGACACTGGGATGCAGATAAATTCTATACGCCATTAAATAATAATGTTGTAGGTAGAGGTTATCCTGATATGTTTGGGGTAGTGGTTCATGCTAATATTATTTCCATGATATTAAATGAAACCTATATCGATATGATGCCAGATTGGTTAAGTTATGTCTTGGCATTTTTAGTCTGTTACTTGAATGCTATCATTTTTATGTGGATTGTTGAAAATAGAAATTTAGCCATTTGGTATAATGCGATTACGAAATCAATTCAGTTACTCGAAGCGATTATCATTTTATCAATGACTATGTTATTATTTGGTTCATTTAGGTACCATGCAAACTTCGCATTGCTATTTCTGGTAGTTCTACTTTCCGGGGATTTAATTGAAATATTCGCAGAGATAGTCTTGCGTATGTTCTTCAAAGCAAAGGATAAATGGAAAAAATAGTGATTTTTATTAATTTGCAAATAACTTTTAATGTTAATCAACGTATGTAATAATACGGATGATTTAATCACGAACTTCTGAAGAAAATAATATCTTATAATACTATGAAAATCAAATTACTAAGCTTTCTTTTTGTTCTAATTTCAATACCTTTTGCTTATGCTCAAGAAGCAAAGTTTATGGTATTAGGGGCGAAAGGAGAGATCACATCAAACGGAAAAAATATCCATGCTGGTGATATGATTTTATCCGGAACTACTATTGACATTAAAGGAAGTACACCCTATTTAGGGTTAGCATATATCGCAGGAGGTACTTTGGAATTAAAAAAGCCAGGGACGTATAATGTTGCTGATTTAGAAAAAGGCTTATCTAATCAGGACAATGATCTTGTTTCAAAATATGTTGACTTCATCAAGGATGAATTAACAGGTTCTACAGCTAATGCAAGTACTCAAGCAAAATATGGATCTGTAACTAGGTCATTAAAGAAAAAGCCGATCTTCTTTTATGTACCAATCAACTCTAACGCAATCAAGTCTAATGTTAACTTAACATGGGCTATGAAAGAAGGTGTTGAAAAGAAGGATAAAACGTTTAAATTATTTATTAAAGATCGTAAGCAACATGTGCTTATCGAGAAAGAAGTAACAGGAACGACTTACGCATTGGATTTAAATGATCCGGAGCTGAAAGATCAAAAGTATTTATTCTACTATGTAGAAGATGCAGATAACCATAAAATCGCTTCAGATGTTTATGCATTCGAAGTGCATAAAGATGGAGGAGATGCTCAAACAGATAAAGCTTTAGAGCAATTAAAGGCAAATGATACTGCTATTGGTCACTTGATCTTAGCAAAGTTTTATGAAGATAAAGGTTTTATTGTGAATGCTTCAACTTCTTATGAGCAAGCAATTGAACTGTCAAATGGAGATGAACAATACATTAAAATGTATGAAGATTTTCAAGCAAGATACGGAAGTTAATTTCCTGTAAGTAAGATATTACTTTAGAATGACCACTCTTAATATTGAATTAGGAGTGGTCTTTTTGTTTACTAGCTTCTAGCTCTCGTTGAATATTTTTACTAAAAACTCTGGTGAGACCAACAATCGATATTATGATAAGTCCTCCTATGATTAACTGAACGATAGTATTACTATTCACATTGGAGAGATCCTGTATTTCTACAATAGATTTACCTACCCATACAGAAACAATTGTTCTTGGTAGCATACCAATGAAAGAACCAATAACGAATTCTTTTAAAGGAGTTTTCGCCCAAGCTAACATCAGATTACTTAATGCAAATGGTAAGATGGGAGAAACTTTAGTAAAAGCTACAATCTTGATGGGCGACTTATGTACCGTATTTATTATTGCCGTTGCTATCGGATATTTCTCTAATGAAGAAGCAAACTTTCCTTGATCGATCCATTTTACTAGATGATAACATATAACAGATGCTATGACATAAGAGGGGATAACACCAAATAATCCTTCCCAACCAAGAAAATACCCAGTGAGTAATGCGATAAAAGTGGTAGGTGTTAGAGCACATGCCATAGTGATACTAGTAATAATAAAGAACATTACCCAATAAGAAAATGGGAAAGCTAGTATCTCCGATTCGTAGGTATAAGCTAAGCTAACGATGCTTGAACTAGTAATAATTGGGAGTATACTTAAGCCACCACCGACAGAAAATGACGATGCATTTTGCTTTAAAAACTGCTTTATTTTGTTCATTTTCGATTCATTTCCTGAATAAATGCAAATTATTTCTCTACAAAGTAAAAAAAAACTAATCTAATTTGTGTAATTAAAATTAAGAATCTATATTTGCATCGCTTTAATGAAAACGGGTGTTTTTATAAAGAGCAAAAGGCCTCATTAGCTCAGCTGGTAGAGCAACTGATTTGTAATCAGTAGGTCACTGGTTCGACTCCGGTATGAGGCTCACAACTTTTGCAAGACGTGCAATCGTATTAAAATACTAAAATACAAGCCTCATTAGCTCAGCTGGTAGAGCAACTGATTTGTAATCAGTAGGTCACTGGTTCGACTCCGGTATGAGGCTCGATATTTTAATCAAACATTCGTAATACGTACGGATTGATTTGAAAAGCCTCATTAGCTCAGCTGGTAGAGCAACTGATTTGTAATCAGTAGGTCACTGGTTCGACTCCGGTATGAGGCTCAAGTCTTGGAGTCAGGCAGTTTGGAAACAAACTCGGCGCTGGGTTAAAGACGAAATATGGTACTGCCTCATTAGCTCAGCTGGTAGAGCAACTGATTTGTAATCAGTAGGTCACTGGTTCGACTCCGGTATGAGGCTCATAGTAATGAAACCTTCTTTGTTGACTTGAGTATAAATATCTTGATAGTTATGTTTAAGTCTTCGTAGAAGGTTTCTTTTTATCTATAAAATTTTCTGATGATCCTCTGATCGTTAATGAATTTGAAACTTATAATATCCTAAGTATCTGATTATTTGACTTTTAGCTGAAAATTCAGATATTTGCGGACTCGTTAATTAAATATATATAAAGATGTCTAAAATCTGCGATATTACAGGTAAAAGAACGAGAGTTGGTAATAATGTTTCTCACGCAAACAATAAGACCAAACGTAAGTTCTTCCCTAACTTGCACAAAAAGCGTTTTTACATTCCTGAAGAGGATCGTTGGGTAACGCTAAAAGTTTCTTCAAGTGCTTTAAGAACAATCAACAAAAACGGTATCTCTGCTGTGTTGAAAAAAGCACGTAAAGAAGGTAAAACTTTCTAATTAAACTTGGTTTAACTTGGTATCACTTACCACAACATTATAAGTAATGGCTAAGAAAGGCAACAGAGTACAAGTGATTCTTGAGTGCACGGAGCACAAAGCATCTGGTCAACCAGGTACTTCAAGATACATCACAACAAAAAACCGTAAGAACACTCCAGATCGTTTGGAAAGACGTAAGTTCAACCCGGTTCTAAAGAAATACACTATTCACCGTGAAATTAAGTAATTATGGCTAAGAAGGTAGTAGCAACACTTAAGAAAGAAGGTGGCGTAAAGTACGCTAAAGTAGTGAAAGCTGTGAAATCTCCAAAGACGGGTGCTTACACGTTCAAAGAAGAGATTATCATGGAAGATCAAGTGAAAGATTACTTAGCTAAGTAATTTCTTTACATACTTATTCTTTCGAAAAACACCCTGCAACATGATTGCGGGGTTTTTTATTATCATTAATAATGTGATTTTTTACACTAAATAAGAACCTCAATGTTGATTTGATTTCAAATCAATGTTAAAAGTTTACGATTATTAGTACAGGAAGATCACTTCTAAATACTTACTTGCAAACAATTGGGATTCTAACTTTTATAACGTTATTTTTACCTAGTGAAGTAAGTATTTATAATCCTCATTTATTTAGAATTAACGCATCATAAACAATGGGCTTTTTTAAAAAAATTTTTGGTAAGACTGAGATAACTCAAGAGGAAAAAGATAACCTTGATAAAGGGTTGGAAAAATCTCGTGGATCAATCTTTGATCAGATCACAAAAGCAGTTGCAGGGAAATCCAAAGTTGATGATGATGTTCTTGATAACTTGGAGGAAATTCTTGTTACTTCAGATGTAGGGGTTGAAACTACACTGAAAATTATCAAACGTATTGAAGCTCGTGTTGAAAGAGACAAATACGTTGATACAAAAGAACTAAATAAGATTCTTCATGAAGAAATCGCAGGGTTATTAGATGAGAATAAAAGTCAGGATGTTGATGGCTTCTCAATCCCTGAAGGTATCGAAGGACCTTATGTTATGTTGGTAGTAGGAGTTAATGGTGTTGGTAAGACAACAACAATTGGTAAACTATCGGCAAAGTTTAAAGCCAAAGGTTATAAAGTGGTTTTAGGAGCTGCAGATACATTTAGAGCAGCAGCAGTAGACCAATTAAAACTTTGGGGAGAGCGTACAGGAGTAGATGTAGTTGCCAAAGGAATGAATGTTGACCCATCTTCAGTAGCTTTTGAAGCTGTAAAAAAAGGAGTTGAGTCAAATGCTGATATTATTATCGTTGATACAGCAGGTAGATTACATAATAAAGTGAATTTGATGAATGAGCTTTCTAAAATTAAAAGGTCAATGCAAAAAGTTGCTCCTGGAGTACCGCATGATGTAATTTTAGTTTTAGATGGATCAACAGGTCAGAATGCACAAAATCAAGCTAGAGAATTTATGAAAGCAACAGACGTAAGTGGACTTGCAATCACAAAGCTTGATGGAACAGCAAAAGGAGGCGTAGTGATAGGAATATCAGACGAATTTAAAATACCAGTAAAATATATTGGTGTTGGCGAAGGAGTTGATCATCTACAAGCCTTTAGAAAAATGGAATTTGTAGAATCTTTATTTGGTGGCAGAGATGCTACTGATACAAGATCATAATCATAAAAAAAGTCATCCAATAATTTAATATCGGATGACTTTTTTGTTTATACCAATAGTTGTAAGGGATACTTAGTTTGAGTTGTATCACATTATCCTAAAAAGATCGTAACTTACGCTCTAATTTTAGGACTAACATACTCGACAAATGAAGCCAGAAAAGATTACAATTATCGGTGGAGGTAATCTAGGACAAGCGATTGCTGAAGGACTTATTGCAAGTAATTATATTGCTGCAGAAAACCTAACCGTCACAAGAAGGAACCTTAAACTTCTTAAAAAACTGTCTGATAAAGGGGTTAAGGTAAGTAGTGACAATAAAAGTGCTGTGGAAGGTGCAGACTTAATAGTGTTGGCGATTAAGCCTTTCCAAATAAAATCTATAATGGAAGAAATAAAACCAAACCTTCTTCCATCGCAAATCGTTACTTCAGTAGTAACAGGTGTTTCTTTAAATGACATGTCTTCTGTATTAGGTGATGAACAACCCGTGTTCAGATCTATGCCAAATACTGCCATCGCTATCAGAGAGTCGATGACTTGTATTGCAACAGTGAATGGTACGGCTGATCAAAAAGAAATGATTGTAGATTTGTTCTCACAATTAGGAGAGGCAATTATAATTGATGAAAGCCTAATGGCAGCAGCAACAGTACTCGGTGCATGTGGTATCGCATATGCCATGAGATTTATCAGGGCAGCATCTCAAGGAGGTATTGAAATCGGATTTGGAGCTGAAGTATCTCAACTAATTGCTGCACAAACTGTAAAAGGAGCAGCCTCACTACTAATGGAAACAGGAAATCATCCAGAGCATGAAATTGATAAAGTAACGACACCAAAGGGGTGTACGATTGCTGGATTAAATGAAATGGAACATCAAGGTTTTAGTTCTTCATTAATTAAAGGTGTGAAGACATCGTTTAAAGCTATTGATGTGATTAAAGATGACTTTAAGAAGTAATTTAAAGCATATTATACAGTAAATAAAAAAGTGAATTAGTGAAAAAGATAGCCGTATTTACATCAGGAGGCGATGCACCGGGCATGAATGCTTGTGTAAGAGCCGTTGTTAGAACTGCAATTTATCATGGTATTGAAGTAATTGGTGTACGTAGAGGTTACAAAGGTATGGTGGATGCCGACTTTGTACCAATGACTTCTCATTCTGTTAGTAATATTATCGGGCAGGGTGGTACTATTTTAAAATCTGCGAGATTTGATGAGTTCAGAGATATTGAGTGGCGTAAAAAAGCATACGATAACTTAATCGCTGAAGGAGTTGAAGGACTAATTGCAATTGGTGGAAATGGTACGTTTACAGGTGCTAAATTATTAATGGAAAACTTTGGTATCCCAACAATCGGGTGTCCTGGTACTATTGATAATGATTTATTCGGTACGGATTATACCATTGGTTTTGATACTGCCGTAAATACAGCATTAGACGCTATCGATAAAATTAGAGATACAGCAGCTTCTCATGATAGAGTATTCTTTGTAGAAGTGATGGGACGTGATGCTGGTTTTATCGCTATGCAATCAGGTATTGCAGGTGGAGCAGAAGATATTCTTGTACCTGAAATTCCAGATTCTATTGACGAGGTGATCGAAAACCTTAAAAAAGGTGGAGAAAATGAGAAACCATCACATATTGTTGTGGTAGCTGAAGGTGAAGAGATTGGTAATGCTACATTTATTGCTCAAAAAGCAAAAGAAGCAATGCCAAATCTTGATATCAGAGTTTCTAATTTAGGTCACATCCAAAGAGGTGGTGCACCAAGTGCTTTAGATAGAATTCTAGCAAGCCGTATGGGTATTGCAGCTGTAGAAGGTTTGATCGCAGGAAAGTCAAATGTAATGTCAGGTATTATCAATGACCAAGTAACATATACAAGTTTTGATGATGCCATCAATAAGAAAAAACCGCTTGATGTTGAACTAAATAAGATGGTGGAAATCTTAAATAGCTAAGATACAGTCATCTATAAAGGTTAATAAATTATGGAATGAATGCAGAAAATGATACTTTTGCGTTCGTTCCATTTTTTTATGGATAATCTAAAACAATTATAAAGGACTGGTCCAATGTGATTTTCTGTTCAAAAGAACTACTTTATTCTGTTAGATAACACAATACAGGATATCAAATATATAACTATCAGCGATGTTCATTTCAAACTTATTGATCACTGATAGTAACATGTAACAACAATCTTCTCAAACTTTCAATTGCTCATTGTGAGCACAATAATGAAACAAAATTTACAATTAAGCTTAAAGGGGACAGATTTTAAAACAGAGATTCTGTCGGGGTTAACTGTAGCTATTGCTTTAGTTCCAGAGGCAATTGCCTTTTCTTTTATTGCAGGAGTTTCACCACTAGTTGGTCTTTACGCTGCAGTAGTGATGGGATTTTTTACTGCTGTATTAGGTGGTAGACCAGGTATGATTTCAGGTGCAACAGGAGCGATCGCTGTTGTAGTAATGCCTTTGATTGCTGATAAAGGTGTAGACTATTTATTCCCTGCAATTATTTTAGGAGGATTAATTCAAATTGTAGTAGGTGCTTTAAAATTAGGTAAATTCATTCGTTTAGTACCACATCCAGTGATGTTGGGTTTTGTCAATGGTTTAGCTATCGTAATTTTTAAAGCTCAGTTTAGCCAGTTTATGATTGATGGAGAATATTTAACAGGATCTCCATTATTCGTAATGTTAGGGCTAGTAATTCTTGCAATGTTGGTGATTCAATTCTTCCCGAAATTGACAAAAGTGATTCCTTCACCATTAATGGCTATCGTAACTGTATCTGCTATTGCTATTGGTTTAGGTATTGATACACCAACTGTTGGTGATATGGCTTCTATTAAAGGTGGTCTTCCTTCTTTAATTATGCCAGATGTTCCTTTTGATATGGAGACATTAATGATTATTCTTCCATTCTCACTTAAAGTGGCAGGTGTTGGTCTAATCGAAAGTTTATTGACCCTAACATTGATCGACGAAATTACAGAAACAAGAGGTAGTGGTAACAGAGAATCAATTGCTCAAGGTATTGCTAATATTATTTCTGGATTTACAGGAGGTATGGGTGGTTGTGCTATGATTGGACAGTCAATGATTAATATCCAATCAGGTGCTCGTCAACGTTGGTCTGGTATTATTGCTGCTGTGGCATTATTATCATTTGTATTATTCCTTTCATCAATCATTGAGCAAATTCCAATTGCAGCTTTAGTAGGGGTAATGTTTATGGTGGCCATCGGTACATTTGAATGGTCAAGCTTTAGAATATTAAATAAGGTTCCAAAAACTGATGTTGTAGTATTAATTACTGTTTCATTAGTAACTGTAATTGAAGATTTAGCTGTAGCTGTATTGATTGGTATTATTATGTCAGCATTATCATTTGCATGGGAAAATGCTGTACGTATTAGAGCAAGAAAGAAAACAGATGAGTTTGGTCGTAAGCATTATGAAATTTACGGACCATTATTCTTCGGTTCAGCTACCAACTTCTTCGAAAAATTCGATTTTAAAAATGATCCAAAAGAAGTAATTATCGACTTCTCTGAGTCAAGAGTTGCCGATTTATCAGGTATTGAAGCAATTAATAAAATCAATGAGAAATATGAAGAGTACGGAAAGAATGTAACTTTCATACATTTAAGTCAAGATTGTGTAGACTTATTAGCGAAAGCAAAATCTCATATTGAAATTGATCATGATCACGATCCTCACTATTCTGTAGTGTACGATGCATAAGTGTCATCAATAGAATTAAAAAGCCGATAAAAGTAATTACTCTTTTATCGGCTTTTTTTATTTGTAAAGTTCTTGAAAGATCTCTTTCACATCTCTCCAGAATTCATCAAGTTTTAAAATTCTAGGTTTAAGGAATTCATAGATTTCAGGTTGATCTTCTGGTTTGAACATATTCACTCCTTCTTTTTCGATATAGATTCGTGAAATGGTTTGGTATTGTTCGTTCTGTGCATGTAGTTCCCAAGTCCATTCTTCTTCAAGTATAGAATGAAGGTAACTTTTCATATCAATAAATTGATCATAGAATAACTCTTGAACTTCCGTATCCTTATGGGTGATATAGATACCAATGCTGCATTTCTTCTTATCTGCATCCATTTTGAAGAAGACATTTTTTACACCTGTCTTATAGTTGGTCCAGTTGATCCTTTTTCCTTCTTCGGATTTAAAAGGTTTAAGCATCTTACCGAATTGTGTCCAAAATTCAGCCCGTAATCTTGAATGTTCTTCTTTACTGTACATGAAGTTCTATTTATATCTATAATTTGAACTAACAAAGTTACTAAATGATCAACACCGAAACAGATTTCTTTAATTACTCTTCGTTAAAATCAGATCAGTGAAGTAATGTTTATGATCTGTAAATTGATGCTTCAATTGGAATGAAGTGCCCTCAATAATGTTTCGAATGATATCCAAGTCATATTTTCTACTTACTTCCGTATGAATTAATTCATCTTTTTTGAAATGAAACTCCTTATCTACTTCTTCGATATAGACCGATTGATTCTTGGAGCTTTTGATATAACTTTTGGCAATACCTTCTTTCTCATTATATGTCGCTAAATGAGAAAAGTCTTTTAATTTGAAATTACCACCCAGTTCTTTATTGATACGGTGTAATAAGTTTAGGTTAAACTCTGCAGTGATTCCTTTATTATCACTGTAGGCAGGTAGAACAATATTTTCAGACTTAATTAAATCTAGACCTAATAAAATACTATCACCAGAGTTCATTACATGATGAAGTTGTCCGATAAACCCTTTTGCTTGTTCATCTGTCATATTCCCCAAATTTGAACCTAGGAATAAAATGAGCTTTCTTTTATCTGTCTTAAAATCTTTGATCATTTTGAAATAATCACCGCAAATACCTTTTACCTTGAGAGCAGGAAGCCATTCATTCATTTTATCAGTGATATCAATAATCGCTTGTTGACTGATATCAATAGGTCTGTAAGTGATCTGATTGAAATCAAAGTTTCTAAGAAGTTCCTTGGTTTTTATACCATCACCAGCGCCTAGTTCAATAATTTCTAATTCACCATCATCAAATATCTCGGCAATATTTTTCCCTTGTGATTGCAAAATTTCCATTTCACAGTCGGTTAAGTAGTATTCGTCCAACTTCATGATTTGACGGAAAAGGGCTTCACCTTTTTTATCGTAGAAATACATTGAAGATAAAAACTTCTTATCATCTGAAAGCCCTTTTTCTACATGTTGAGCAAATAATGTTTTTTCACTGATCATAATTCTGATAATTAATCGTTAAAGAGATTTAGCTAGACGAATACCTGCGTATTGCCAACGATAATGTGGATGAAAGAAATTTCTATATGTTTTTCGACTATGATTTGGAGATGTGGCTACACTACTTCCTCTTAGTACCATAGTATTGATCATAAATTTTCCATTATATTCTCCTAAAGCCCCATCTGCTGTTTTAAACCCTGGGTAAGGTAAGTAGGCACTGTTTGTCCATTCCCATCTTTTTCCCCATTCAAATTTTTCCGCAGCGACTTCCCATTCAAATTCAGTCGGCAACCTCATGCCTTTCCAACGGGCGAAAGCCTCAGCTTCATAAAAGTTGATATGTGAAAGAATAGCTTTAGGATTAACTTTTTTCATTCCTCCTAATGTGAATTGATACCATTCCTCATTTTTCTTTTCCCAATAAAGAGGGGCGTTGACTTGATTTTCTTGAACCCAGCTCCAACCTTCATCCAACCATAAGTCAAACCGTTGGTAGCCGCCGTCTTCTATAAACGCCATAAAGTCTTCATTACAGACTAAGTCTTTAGCAATAGAGTAATTATGTAGATATACTTTATGCTTTCCTTGCTCATTATCGTAAGAGAATTGATCTCCCTTATAACCAATTTCATAGATCCCTTCATCTATATCAACCCATTCATTAAAGTAGTGAACCTTATCTTCCAATAAGCTTCCATTTTCTTTGTAAGTAGTCTTAAAAGGGTGTGAGAAAAATAAAAGCTTTAGATCAGTGACCATTAACTCTTGGTGTTGTTCTTCATGATTAATACCGATTTCAAGTAAATCCAACAGCTCTTTAGGTTGTTCATTTTGAAAAAGGGATAAAATATGTTGGTCTACATGAGTTCTATAAGCATAGACTTCCTTTACAGACGGTCTAGTAAGAACTCCTCGATTATTTCTAGCAATACGATCTCCTACATTATTATAGTAGCTATTGAACAAGTAAGAGAATTGAGCATCGAATTCTTGATACTCTTCTACATACTTTTTTAGAATAAATGTTTCGAAAAACCATGTTGTGTGACCGAGTTGCCACTTCATAGGGCTGGCATGTAAAGCAACTTGAGGGGTATAATCCTCTATTGATAATGGTGAGCAAAAGTTTTCAGTTTGTTTTCTTACCGAAATATAATGATCTAACATGTGTAGATTGAAATGAATTTTATGGTTATAAATGAAGTTGATTACAGTCTAAATAAACTTAATAAAGTTACTGTAGAAATGATTTCTGAAATAACTATGCAGTTTATTCTATCTATAATTTATTCACTATAAATGAGTTTACAAGTGTTATGATGTCTTTTTTTTGAATAAACTTGTTATTAAAGAAAACGATTGTACCTTTGCACTCCCTTCAAACGGAAGGCGATATGAAAAATACTCCTAGTGGGTGCTATTCATTTCAACATTTTGCAAAGAAGACAGCGATGTAAATTAAAATTTCAAATGAAATCAAATAAGCATTGCATATTAAATTTCTCTTCT
>NZ_JABAIL010000019.1 GCF_012641475.1 Flammeovirga agarivorans
TGCACATGAGAACGAAATAATTAATAAAACTAATACTAAAATATGCTTCATGGTATATATAGTGGCTAACGTATATGCTAAACTACGTGTGAGGGTGAGTCACCCGACACATGGAGTTTTAGCTGGTGTTGTGCAACGTTTTCTAATCAATAACAATGTATGAAATACTGCCTTTTTTCAAAATGTTTCAATACCACTCCTGTAACAGCGTCAATATGCAGAATCTCTTCGTCTGAAAAGTACTTTTCTTCATAAAGAGTATTCCATACAATCCAGTAATAACTTTTCATCTTTGAATCGAAATTCAATCTCTTTGTTAATGGACTAGATATCTTCTTAAGGTTCTGATTTTTAATAATTTGATCTAATTGATCTTCAGTAAGCCAATTTGAAGGTTTATTCTCCAGTAGGAATTTAGGAATCTGATCTATGTAAAGGTCATGTATAAGTTCTAAATCAGAATTCAATTCAACATAAACAATTTTCCTTACATATGGATATGAAAAATCAGGATGATTTAAAACGAAATTTATATTCTTCCCATCAACAAATGTTCCTCTTGTCTTTTTCCCTTTGCTGATCTCTCTCCATTTAGACTTCCCTTTTTTGTTTTTATAGTGATAAAAAGAATGAGGGTCCAAGGTAAAATATTTAAATAGTTCAACACCAACAGCTTCCTTCAAATAAAATTCAGCTTTTGAAATTACTTCACTAGTCGAATAACTCTGAGAATATGAGAAGTTATTTATCAACAAGAATATCAATATTGGTATAATCTTTTTCATGTGATAATAATGTTGCACAACGAAATTGCTAAACAGCGAGCGAGGCCGCGTCGGACGAGACTTGCTGTTTTAGCTGATGTTGGGCAACGTATATTATTTTGTATTGTCTTTAATGAATGGAACCTCTACGATTACACTCTCTATTAATCCGTTCTTTAATTTGTCTTTATTCCAATCAATGTCATAATATTCATATCTTTCAAATAGGAGATTATATGCTGACTGATGGAAGCCATAACTTTTAAGTTTATTGTAATTCATATTAGCTATTGAATCTGATATTGTTTTGGGATTATATTCTATTGATAGTAATGAAAGTAATGTGTCATTAACGATTTCATTAGAGTTTAAGTTATCCATTTTTTCTGAATTCATTGATTTTTGAATTTCATTAAGGATCTTAAAAACCGCTTTTTCATTATTTTCTACTTTACGTCTATTCCAAAACTCATTATAATATTTGACCTCTATATCAGTCGTATTATACGATAAGATTAATGAATCAATTAATGAACTTAGTTCTTTTTTTAGATAGATATCTTTATAAATTATTGGTGACGAATTTAGATCTAATTTTTTAATTAATTTTTTGTAACCAAAAGCTTTTACCGTTTCGTGAACCATTAATAGATTAGACTCCTTCCTTAACCACTTATTTGTTAGAATATTTTGATCTTTAAGGTTATCAAAACCTGTTTTTCTCTCGATGTAATTTTTATTACTATTTGAAGTAGAACATGATATAAATAACAAATTACACAATACTAGAAAAATAATCTTAATCATGAATTTTGTAGTTAGCTTAATATGTTGCCCAGCGTAATGGCTAAACTACGACCAGCGGGTGTGTCACCCGGTGGATGGAGATTAGCTGATGTTCTATGCTTTTAAATTATAGATCTATTTTTATTGGGATAATCCATTTGTTATTTATTCTACTTTTACAAAAGTTCGGATTTGTATATCCTTCAAAATCTATAACTAAATATGCTTTTCTATTTCTATCTCCTAAAGTTTTCATTTCTATCCCTTCTAACAAATTATTATAGGAAAAAGTATATTTGCTCATAGCGTCTGTAAAAATGACTCCTTCAAGGCTCTTAAATTCAATTTGTTGCATTCTTAAGTTATTCACTTTTAAAAATATTGTTGAGTCTGTTTTGAATTCTATTTCAAAAGTTGCAATCAAATTTTGCATTTGATTATTATCAAATTCTATCCAAGAACTATCTCTTTTTCCAATATTTTGCAAAACTTCTACACCTAAACTATCTTGAATTCGGCGTTTCATCACAAAATTATAACCAGCATTTTCAATAAATATCCCTCTATCTTCAATAATATCTCCTGTCAAGATTAGAGATACATCATAATTTTCAAAAGATGCATATGTACATGAACTCACATGTCCCGGATCACCTACTTGTCTTATTGATAATTTATCTTCCTTTAAAGCTTGTGAGACACCTGAACAGAATGCCTCATGATTATCAATACAATCTGAGAATGATACAGAAGTGGAATCTTGGTTATAATCCGAGGGAGAAAATTCTGAGGTATAAAAAGGAATTTCTGTTGAATCTAATTTTATGTATTCACAGAATTCCCCATAATATTCTGCACAACTATCATCTTGACAGTAAGTGTTTACTCTTGAAAAAAGTAATGTAATTAATATGAAAGTAATTCTTATCATCCTCTAATTGCATAGAACGTAAATGCTAAACTACGACCAGCGGGTGCGTCACCCGATGGATGGAGGTTAGCTAATGTTATGACTATTCTCGTATGTTTGTAACTTTATTATCAATAACTTCAAACCCAAAACCATCTTCCCCAGTAATATCACTTGACCAAGTTACATCTTTTACATAATTGAAATCAACAGTATCAGAGGTAGGAATATTCTTTACCATAAACTCTAGAAAATCCTTATTCAATAAGTTATTTGTGTCAGGAAGATTTCCAATAATATCTAATGTTGAATCAGTATTAATTCTAATCATTTCAAAATTATTTTGGTAACCTATTTTTTCAAACTTTTTAGAGCTAAAAAAGAATTTTGGTACACCTAGTGAATCATAATATTCATAAAAGGCTTTTATGTCACTAGTTTCAAATTGAATTATAATATTTCCAAGTGAATCTAATGTAAAAGTATTTGAATTGGCTTGATTAATTCCAGCTTTCTGTACCTTATTATACCTAACAACATAACGAAAACTTAAAGCATCCCATTCTTCAATTTTACTCCATGTATAATTTTCAAAGGTAGAATCTATATTATTATCAATTAAATAATCCTTAATCACTTTTATTGGGTCAATTTTCTTTTCACTAATAGGATAGTTAATACCACTTAAATTTGGTTCTTCTGAACTATTTGCACTTATACGATTACTTTCCTTTTTACAGCAAATAGATATAAAAATGATTGCTAAGAATAAAAAATATCTCATTGTCGAAAATTATTAGTCATAACGTGATGGCTAAACTACGTGTGAGGGTGCGTCACCCGAAACGTGGAGTTTTAGCTGATGTTAGCTGTTGTTATTTTATTGAGTTAATCAACCATTTCTTATTTTGGTACTTCAGTTCTACATTTAATCTTAATAATGCATCTGGAAAAAAAATGGTTACATGTTCTGTTGTTGAGTCAAGTTTTACCATTTTTTCAGCTTTGAAAACTTTAGGATCTTCCATTGAGTCTCCAATCCAATATGGATATTGTACTCCACATGCAAGTTCTTCTAAATCGAATATATCTTCAATCTTTAAATAATCTGAATATTTTAAATGAGTTAGTTTTTCATTACAATTAGCAAATGATGCTATGTAAGTTGTAATTAATTCTTGGGTAAAGAACCCTGATTTAGTAAGTTCATTTTCTATTTCTATTAAATTTAATCCCGTCATACCATTCTCTTTTTCAACATAAATAATATTTAAGATGTTTTGTCCTCCTTTATTTATGTACCAGTCATAAAATTCGAGGACAGTATCTTTAGGTTGTTGAATGGTAAAAATATTAAGACTAATAAATATTGATAGAAAAATTTTTGACATGTCTAGCTTAGTTTATGAAACTATTTCGTTGATGAATATAAATAACAGCTAACGTAATGGCTAAACTACGACCAGCGGGCGTGTCGACCGGTGGATGGAGATTAGCTGATGTTAGGTACTTTACTAATTAATTTTTTTTAGGTATCTACTACTCATCCAGCCTGCTAATTTAGGATTTTCATTCTCTGTACAACCAATTGTACAGTCCATAATAACAAACCACCAAACTCTTCCAGTTTTATCCACTTTTGAGTTTACAGCAATTCCTTTGTCACCTTTCTGATATTCCATAATTATATCTGAGTCATCTAAAGAAGGTATTGTTCTTAAATTATATGTTGACTTAGTGACAATAAATTTTTGATTAAGATGAATACTGTCTGGTAATAATCCTTCCTCATAATTATATTGAATTCTATCTGATTTTATAATCTTTATCTTCTCTGAAGAATTGATTAAATATAAATACGTGATATTATAGATTGGGTCTGCACAACATGATTCGTCTAAAATAATTACCTCTTTACCTATACCTAAATCTAATTCTTTTATCATAGTTATTTTACCGCTTAAAGTAATTAAATGATCGAGAGAATCGCCATTGTTCAAATACATTATAACTTGATTACCCTCTAAACCTGATTTAGTGTACCCCCCTTCATAAATTAGATCAACGAGTGTGTCGTTATTTATATAATATGGGTGATAATTTTCATAATTAACCCCCTTTTCATTTTCTAGTAATTTTTTTGCTCTGTAATCTAATTTTGGATCTAACCAATTATAATCGTCTGTTTGTTTGAATGGATTAAAAGATTGAGCAAAACTAGTACTCCAACTAGATAGAAGTATGGTCAATGCGAAAAAAATAAAATATCTTATTGGAATATTACTCATTAGTCTAATTCTTTTAGTTTGCTTGTAAGGCTTTTATTGTACCTAACGTGATGGCTAAACTACGTGTGAGGGTGCGTCACCCGAACGTGGAGTTTTAGCTGTTGTTGTGTTGCGTTTTATATGTATTAATGATTTTTGATATTTCTTTTGCTCTATCAACAATCATAAAATGATGTCCATTTTTTATTTGAAAATCTGATTTTTTGAAGATAGTATTAAATCTGATGTTCCATTTATTCTTAAGGTGTTTTCAATATTTTCCTTGCTTTTCCATTTTAACAAAGAATTTATTGCCCACTTTGTAAAACTTAAATCCGAATCTTTAAGAATGTCTTTTAATAAAGGATTTTTTGTTCCAAAAAGAAATGATGCAATTATAAATGGTAAGTTAAAGAATTTTGGATGAAGGAACTTTATAAAATTTATTTTACTTATTAATCGATAATGGATTGGTAGTTCTGAAGATTTTTCAACTGTTGATATTAAAACTGTAAACTCAGGTTTTAATATTTTTGAAATTTCAACAGCGATTAACCCACCAAAACTTACTCCAATTATTATGAATTTTTCATCTTTATCTATATTCTGAGATAATCGCATAGCATAACTTTTAAGTGATTCATTTTTATGTGGTTTTATCCAGTTTAATGGTACTTTTTCATATTTCAAGTCTAAACTATCATAGACTCTTTGATCAGCTCCAAGACCACTTATGCAATATGCTTTCAATTTCTAAATTTTAAGATGAAGTTGTTTAATGCGACACAACGTAATGGCTAAACTACGTGTGAGGGTGCGTCACCCGAACGTGGAGTTTTAGCTGGTGTTACAGAGCTT
>NZ_JABAIL010000020.1 GCF_012641475.1 Flammeovirga agarivorans
AAGATAAATGTTAGACTGAATATTAATAGTTTAGTTTTCATGCTTGTAGTATCTCGTCCCAAATGGCTTACAACAACGCCTACTATATGTGCCCGTTGCCGTTATTCAGCAGAGCACTCTTTAATAACTAACTAGCCAAAACATTAGCTTATCTGTGATTGATTGATCTTTCAATTCACAGGAAGGTAATCTTTTGGCGATGCCTCAATTTAGCACTTTCCTTCCAAATAACTACTACACGGCAATGGCATCATATAGAATGTTGTGTTTTCGTTTTACTTCTAGCACTCATCATCAAATTGATACTCATTCAAATGTTCAGTTGATAACTGAAAGGCTTTAAGAGTTGTGTAACCTTGATAATTCACTTCAATTCCATTAGCAATAACAAGTTTTAAAAGACCTTCCAGCTTATCTTCATTTTCTAAAAATATCTCCTCACTAGGTAATCTTGCACCAACATCAAATTTCTTTACCAATTTGTTTCTATCTATCTGAGGATCCTCTATCACTATTTTTCGAATGATCTTTCCACCTTTTATCAAAACTAGCTCATAAGAATTATCAAAGTCTCCAGCGGAGAAATAACATATGTCATTAGATTTTCCTACATCCTCCAATTTATCTCTTAAGTCGGGTATTGACCAAAGTGAGTAATAGAAGTCATCCATAACTTGAATCCATTCCTTTGATTCAGACTGGAAAATTACCCCTTCTTTATCCAAAAAATTGTTTAGATTTTTGGGCGATGGCAATGGTGTAACATTAAGCCCTAAAGTCTTGAAAATGTCTTTGCTTAAATTTTTACTATTCTCTATGAGAATGATGAAGGGGGAATATGGGAGTTATCTATTCAATTTTCTAAGTGAATTAAATGCTATCAGGTATATATTTCTTATAGTTCTTTTTAACATCATTAAGCCAATGATGCAATTGCTTTCTTATTTTATACCTATCTCTGTTTCGGAAAATGTCAATATCATGAACTATCCCGTCATTGGAGATCCACTTCAATGTTAATGTGTATTTTCCGTCAATTGACATATCTGGATACCAGCCCAAGTCGATACTAAAAAAGTTTTTCTCTACGATATTGTACTTTCCATTTTCTAATTTCACTTCATCAATCCACAATACATCTTCTATAAATCCTTCGTGCCAATTTTTAATAAATTCTCCATCCTCGTCTTCAATTGGGTCAACATCGAAAAACTTATTATCTAACATTGCCCACCCCATTGGCATTTGTATTCCCATTAATTCTGTCTCGCTCACTTTTTAAAAAAATTGATGATAATTCAAGTTAAACTTATGAAACACAACGTAATGGCTAAACTACGACCAGCGGGTGCGTCACCCGATGGATGGAGATTAGCTACTGTTGTGGTTAGTAAAATTACTCTAAAATTTCAATTGGCATTTCAATTTCATCATTTTTTTCATCCTCATCAAAAACTATAATTGTTGGAGATTTCAATTTTCTTCTGCTAGCTTCTTTAATTTCATCCAGATGAAATGCCAAATTACTTTTGAGCAAATTTTGAAAATTAGAGAGTGTCTGTTTTTTAATTAGAAAACTTTCAATTATTACATCTTTAAAATTACTACTACCAGAATATTTTTTCAAAACTCCCAACCTAGGACTAAAGTAAACTGTTTCTATTGTGTCAATACAGTAGTCTAAACAGATTGTTTTCGTTTTTAATAAGTGATATTTCTTAATTAAGATTGATTCATTATCAAATTCTAGATTTACCTCATTTTCATAGGTTAATTGTTTTACATTTTCTATTGTGTCATTTATATAAAAAGTTGAAACTAAATTGTTTGAACTAGAATTAAATTCATATTTACTATAACCTGAATCAGTCCATTCATATTTGAAAGTAATATTATTCTTTTCTTGAGCTCTTGATAAGTATATACTCCTTATCTTGTCAAATAGTCCTGAGCTGTCAATAATCTCTTTTGATTCAATAGAAATTAAACCTCGATCAATTGTTTTTTGAGATTCATTAAAGCTATCAATTTTAGTACAACCATAATTATTTAGAAATATAAATCCAATGAATAAGAGTACTATTTTAGGTTTTTGTTCAGTCATTTTTTGGAAGTTGGTAGTACAATTATTAACCACAACGAAAATGCTAAACTATGGCCAGCGGGTGCGTCACCCGATGGATGGAAATTAGCTGTTGTTATGCTTTTTTTAGTCTTTTTGATCTTCCCTTGTAAATGTATATGAGATCATTTAATTCTGATATACTAGTATCATAATCTTCTAATTCAATATCATAAACACCTTTATTACTATTGATTTTAAGACATTCTTTACTATTGTTCCCATATCCTTTTACATAAGCTTCAGCTTTTTTAATATATCTCCAATTGATTATTGCATCATCTTTTATCTTAACACCATCTTTATTAAGTGTTATTTGAGGATCTTTATTTCTACTTTCTTTATAATTTTTTTGACTTGAATAAAGTGAATAACCTATAATTACTATCGATAAGATTATATTTATCTCTTTTTCGTATAATAAATATATACCTACTACTATTCCGATTAAACCAAATATACTCTGAATAGTATTCCAAACTTTGTCATAATATATTATTGTTTCTTCAGGAATTGATTTATTATCAATAAAATCAGTATTGACAAAATGATAGTTCTCAGATATTTTTTCCTGTAATAATTTTAATTTTTCTTTTTGTGATTTAGTCATTATTACAAGCTTACTTGCAAAAGTGTTATCGTTTGAAATAATACTTTGTTCAACTGCTTTTCTATATAGTAAATGTGCATTATCTACACGTGAATATGCCCAAATTTTCCAAATTGGTATTATAATACTTGTATAAAATAAGGCAAGTAACAAAGGTAAAAATATGGATAATAATGGGGTAAATGGTGAGTTTATAGGTCTGAGTGCATAAAATAGAATAGGCATTCCTCCAAAACCAATTAAGAGAGATGGAAATAAAATCTGATTTCTACCTTTTTGTAATGCTTGTTTAATTGTAATTTTATTATTCATAATCTCTTTAATGCTAATTAAGCATAACGTAATGGCTAAACTACGTGTGAGGGTGCGTCACCCGAAACGTGGAGTTTTAGCTAGTGTTGTCTTTTGTAATTAATAATTTCCGATAAGAATAGGTATTGAGATGAACTTAGGATATTTCAATGGATATTGAATTTCTAATGAACAGTCAATTTTTTCCAATAAAACCTTCTGACTCCAATAAGATAACCCTAGATCTTCATCAATACTATTATTATAAGATCCTCTTGCAATACATAAAAAATTTAACCTTCTATCTTTACTTATTGCCATGTTGAGATAAAATAAATGTTTAAATTTAATCTTTTCGATTTTAGCAACTTTCATTAGCTCTTTTGAAATCTTTATACTTAGACTTTCTATAGAACATTTTGTTAATCGGTAATTGTAATAATCTAATCTTTTTAGTGTTGGATAACTTTGATAACACCTGTCCCTTTTTAATGTATATTTATATGGTTTATTAATAACAGTTTGCAATTCTTTTTCCCCTATTAATTCTTTATGTGATTTAATAGAATGCCCATAAATTTTTCCTGAATAAGAATTTTTTATAACTTTTAAGGCTAACTCTCCACAAATAGACACTTCGTATTTATTACCCAATTTACCTATGGCTAATAACCATTCCTCCCCAATTTTAAATTTATTTATGTATGGTCTACAAGATATCCCGTCATCGCCATAAATTATTATTGTATCCTTAAAAACTTGTCCTCTGTAAATTTTATGTACCTCAAAATTCATTGAAATAAAATCTTTGGAATCTGACGTTTCATCACAATTATAGTTTAATACTTTACCTTTAACTATTACGTCTGCTATTTGATTTGCATAAGCAAAACCACCTAAATACTTACAAGTACAGCCGAAAGTATTAATAGATAAATTGAACACTATTAGTAAAAGTAGAAATAATTGTTTTATCATTTGAAAGTCTAAGCTTTATGAAAGACAACGGTTTGTGTAAAATGCGTTTTAATGCATTTTTACACCTTGTTGTAGAGCGTTTTTTCTATTTTCTA
>NZ_JABAIL010000021.1 GCF_012641475.1 Flammeovirga agarivorans
TGAACTAAAAAATAATTAAACAGGCTATAACACAAGCTAAAAAGGCAAGTTTCGGGCGACGCGCCCTCGCTCGCAGTTTAGCAATTTCGTTAGGTACAATAAAAGTGTAACAAGCAAACTAAAAGAATTAGACTAATGAGTAATATTTCTATAAGATCTTTTAATTTTTTGATATTGATCATACTCCTGTTCAATTGGAGTACTAGTTTTGCTCAATCCTTTAATCCATTCAAACAAACAGACGGATTTAATTGGTTAGCTCCAAAACTAGATGATTTCACCAAGAAGTTATTTGAAGATGAAATGGTTTTTAATAATGAAAATTATCATCCATATTATATAAATAACGATACACTCATTGATCTAATTTATGAAGGTGGTTACTTTCAACCAAGCTTAGAAGGTAATCAAGTAATTCTGTATTTGAACAATGGCGATTCTCTCGAACATTTAATTAGCTTAAGTGGTAAAATAACGAATATAAAAGAATTAGATTTAGGCATAGGTAAAGAAGTAATTATCTTGGATGAGTCTTGTTGTGCAGATCCAATCTTTAATATCACTTATTTATATTTAATCAATTCTTCAGACAATATAGAGATTGTAAAATCAGATAGAATTAAATACAATTATGAGAATGGATTATTACCAGAAAATACTCGTCTAAATCAAAAATTTATAGTTACAAAGTCAACATATAATTTAAGAACAATACCTTCTTTAGATGACTCTGAAATAATGATGGAATATCAAGAAGGTGACAAAGGAATTGCGATAGACTCAAAAGTAGATAAAACTGGAAGAGTTTGGTGGTTTGTTATAATGGATTGCACAATTGGTTGTACAGAAAGTGAAAACCCTAAATTAGCAGGCTGGATGAGTAGTAAATACCTTAAAAAAATTAATTAGTAAAGTACCTAACAACAGCTATACATCAAGTCTCGGCCGACACGTCCTCGCTCGCTGCATAGCAAATTCGTTGTACATTATATGCATATTAACTACCACTACTAATAATTGAAATGTCAACCTTATTAATATCTTTTCTCTTCTTAATAATACTTATTTTAGTAGTATCAATTTATGGGATCTTCAAGAAGAATAACTTGTCCCCAATGAAAAATAGATTCCTATTAACCTTATTCTCTAGTAGTAGTGTTTTAATATTGCTATTTAGTAGAGTAATAATATTTAATTTCTTGCCTGATTTAAGGTTTTATTCTCAATATTTATTTTATGTATCAAGCATATTATTAATAGCTTTCTGTTTAGTTATGATAATATCTATTCCTTTAAAAAAAGAAAATAAAATTTATAATTCTGCGGACTCATTATTATTATTTATACCTGTAGTTCTATTCTTCTTGTTAGAGTTTTATCATTTCAAAAATACCGTACCTAAACAAAGTATTGATAAAATCTCATCATTATTAAAAAGTGCGAATATTGATATTAGTAATTTTAATCAAGACTCTTCTTTTATTAAAGTATATGACATTTTACATAAAATAGAAAATGATATTCTTTTAAGGAGTGGAGGTAGGTATATTAAAAATGATGCTATCGTACATGGAAATGACATACAAATCCCAAATGAAATAATTATGTCAAGAAACTTTCAAAACCTAGAATCACAAATTGGTCAATTGCATAATTCCTTTGACAATAATGCTAATAAAGAGTATCTATTGAATTTGAAAACAACATTCTTAAATAGTGAAATAATAAAAGATAATACTGTAGTAGAGCTTATTACAAGATTAAAAGTATTTGAACTACAACTTAAAAACTTAGAATTACAAAAATACAATGTACAACAACAGCTAAACACCAAGTCTCGGGTGACGCACCCTCGCTCGTAGTTTAGCCATTACGTTGTACTCAATTAAGCAAAGTAATCTTTTCAATTATTAATTGAATTTTAATCAAGCAAACTAAATAATATTATTTTGAGCAAATTAAAAAAAGTACTAATTTTTTTTACATTAAGTATAAGTCTTGTATTCTTTACCTTAGGGAAAAGTTATTTTACTTATGAATTAATGAATATTCAATTTAAAGATGTATATGTAGACATTCCGAAATATCTGTTATCAATAATCTTGTTTTGTAATGTATTCATCCTATTAACCATTAGTTACTATATTATCAAAAATGCAATTAATAGTTATTTAATCATTCTATATAGTACTTTATCAAGTTATATAATTGGAAAAATCATCATATTAAAAAAGGAATATTCTATTCTTGAATCCTTAACAATTAATTATAACTTAAATACTGATATAATTAATTCTACAGATAAATCACTTCAATTGCTTGGGGAAATTTTAAATTTAGAAATAGCTCTCTTGGTATTTAGTCTTCTATGTTGTTGTTGGTATTGGTTTAATAATTATAAAATGCAAAAAAGTTTTTCAAAATAAAAAGAGTACAACACCAGCTAAAACAGCAAGTCTCGGCCGACGCGTCCTCGCTCGCAGTTTAGCCATCACGTTACCTACTATTATTTCTAACACTCACGAATTAATTATGAAAAAAAAGATATTTGAATATACAGAAGATAAATATCATACTAGATATAGAAGAGATGAATATGGAAATAGAGAACAATATGAAGAATGTTATGAATATCCAGTAAAAATAAAAACTATCTCAAACGTTAAAAGATATCTACATAATTTTATAGATTATGGTCTTTTTACCTTGATAATGACATTAATAAGTCTACCATACTTTTTCTTTTATGAAGAACAAAGGTTAATTGAAGAGTATGGTGTTAGGGATACATTAATTGAAAACTTATTCATTGTTTTTAAGCATAGTCTATTTATTTATTATTTTATTGGCTATCCTATATTATTTAGTATTACGGAAATTGTTATTGGAAAAACGTTATCTCAATATTTTTTTTCTACACATTTAATTAATGAGTATTTAGACACTCCATCAAATAAATCAATAATTCTGAGAAATCTTATCAAGATTGTTTCCTTAGAACGATTTTTTCCAAATACAGATAATTCAGGATATCATTGGTATGAAAAATACTCTAACACATACCTTGTAGACGAAGAGGAAATAAAACGTTTAACTGAAATTGTTGATGAGAATGTAGAAAATCTTGAAACAAATATTAAACAGTAGGTAACACTAGCTAAAACTACATGTGTCGGGTGACTCACCCTCACACGTAGTTTAGCATTTTCGTTGGGCACAATAGTATAGTTCTAAGTTTAGAAGAGCTTCTTAAGTTATAGAGAATTATCAGAAACTAAATGAGTATGAAAAGTACTATTCTTGTAATAAGTTTTTTATTGGTTTGTCTAAACTTATTTGGACAAAATGAAATATCAATCAAAATAAATGATTTAGAAGGAAAACCTATAGAGCAAGCTATCATATTTTATGATGGTATTAAATTTACTTCTGATAAAAATGGTTCTTTAACGATAAAATATAGAGTAGGTGTAGATTCAATCTTAGTAAGAAAAAAGGTTGGTTATTCAGACACATTAAAAGTTCTCGATGGAAGAAGTACTGAACAAATTGTTTTAATCGAAGAAACAAAACTTTTCGACAACTTTGGGAAATTAGTTTTAAAAGAATACTATCCAAACGGACAACTTAAATGCAGGGAGAAGTTTAAAGATTCAAAAAAGATAGGAAAATGGGTGTATTACTATGAAAATGGATCAATTAAATTGTTTGGTAGATATAAAGATGGTAAAAGAGAAGGTTTTTGGAATTACACAGACAAAAATAATGTAGTAAATAAATTACTTTATAAAGAAGGTGTATATATCATGTAATAATAACCCAAAAATTTGAAATAATTATTTATTAGTTAAAGGTTAAATTTTATGAATTAAGAAGTTAACTTGAAAAGAAATAATTAAAATTCACAGTGCCCAACACCAGCTAAAACAGCAAGTCTCTGCCGACACGTCCTCGCTCGCAGTTTAGCAAATTCGTTATAGCCTATTACAAATAAACTTCACTTAATTAATGAGATTTTTAATAGCATATTTTTTCTTATTTCTA
>NZ_JABAIL010000022.1 GCF_012641475.1 Flammeovirga agarivorans
GTTGCTAACAACAGCTAAAACAGCAAG
This sequence comes from Flammeovirga agarivorans, assembly GCF_012641475.1. Taxonomy (NCBI): domain Bacteria; kingdom Pseudomonadati; phylum Bacteroidota; class Cytophagia; order Cytophagales; family Flammeovirgaceae; genus Flammeovirga; species Flammeovirga agarivorans. The sequence goes on from NZ_JABAIL010000022.1 coordinate 28, forward strand.
TCTCGGTCGACACGCCCTCGCTCGCCGTTTAGCCATTACGTTAGGCTCCATTGTAGACACCAATTACAAAATTTGAATAAAATACTTTCAAAATAATAGTTACAATGAAATTAGTTTATTTCCTTCTGGTATATTTTCTTTCAAATACTATCATCGCTCAAATAAATAAAGTAGAAATAATAATATCATCAACAAATTTAAGTGAAGATGTAAGTGTTGTTTCAACTAAGAATGATGAAGTACTATTTTTAGTTTATGAAATAGAAAGTGAAGAATACCAATCTCCACTAATAAATGAATACTTTGTATTAGATTCTTCCAGAATGGAAATTAGTATTGAAGCAAACTTGGACAAAAATAGAAGATACGAATACTACCTCTTAGAAATGGATAGCCATAGAGATTATTTACAATTAGATCCAATAATTAGGATTCATCATAAAGCTATCAAAGAATGTTTTGTAAAAGGAGACTATTTAGGAATAGAGAAATATCTAGAAGATGATGATATATTAGATATTAACGAATTAACGATGCCTATAAATAAGTCTATCAATAGTATCTATAAAATTGATAGGTATTCTTATCAGATAACAATGAATAAAGAACTATAACGTAGCCTAACAACAGCTAAAACTCCACATTCGGGTGACGCACCCTCTTGCATAGTTTAGCCATCACGTTGTGCTCCATAACCCAATTAAATTTGCAAACTACTATGCTTGATATTATTCTTTATTTTTACAAGCCTATACAATTAATACAAAGAATCAATAGAGATGAATTAAAAAATAATACTATGTCTGTTATAATTGTTTTTGTTTGTCTTTATACAATCCAAAATACAGATTCAAGTATTGGTTTTAACTATTTAACTATAATTGTATTATTATTAGCATCTCTTGTTGGAACATTAATATCAATATTACTAGTGTCACAATTATTAAGTTGGACTTGTAGATTTTTTACTAAAGAAATATTTGATGTAATTCTTATTCGGTATGCAATAAGTTATAGTTTAATACCAGTCATTTTAGCATATGTAGTAGATTTTTCATTACCTAATTTTCAATATTCTGAAATAGTTTATATGGTTTCATTAGTATGGTCTGAAGCATATGTAATATTAATGTTAAAGAGCATAACTAATAATACAATGTTTATAAATTCACTATCTGTATTAATAAGTAATTTGATAATAGCAATACCAATAATAATTGTATTAATATTCAACTATTAAAACGTAGCACAACAACAGCTAAACCTCCACGTTCGGGTGACGCACCCTCACACGTAGTTTAGCCATTACGTTGCCTACCATTAGATACTATACTCAATGTTAAAAAGGATATTCATATTAATCATTTTATTTTCTTGTTCTAATCCCAAAGTAGAAGAAAAGTTTATATATGATCATGTTGACTTTATTTCTTTTGACGAACAGGAATTAATACCAACTATAGTAGTTGATTCATTAGATAAAACTATTGACCTTTATAAAATAATTATGTCAGCAATGAAAAAATCTGAGACTGTAGCTGTTAATAATTTGTTGCGTGTTAATTATAATGATAAGATCTATTATCTAAACAATAAAAATAATTTTTGTTATCTAACGCAGATTTGTTGTCCAAGATCTTCAGATACTTATTCATTAGACGATTTTAATTATACTATTCTAAATGACATTATAAGTCATTTTAATAGTGTACCTATATCAATGATGTATAGAAAATCTATTGAAATTCACTTTAATATTGACACTAATATTAATGAAACTTTATGGTTGTTAAAATTAATCGAAATGGAATTTAGTATTGGTAAATTGAAAGGATATCCATATAACTTAGAGTTAGTACCTAAAGATATGACACGTAAAAATTTTGACCTTTGTATTCCAAAATATGAATTTCACCATGATACTTTAGGTTTAAGAGAATATTCTAGGAGAATCAATATAGAGAAAGAAACTTCAAATCAAGTAATTGAAGAACGAAAAAGTAAATACGAAGAAGAATTACTAGATATTGATTTAAATAATTGATGTAATAAACTTTAAACGGTAGGCAACATCAACTAAACTCCAATCACGGTTGACGCAACCGCTCACGTAGTTTAGTAATCACGTTGTGCAGCATTAAACTAACATCTTCTAAAGCTAACAGTATCTACAAAAATTAAAAATGGAAAAATTGACATTCAAATTGATATTAGTTTTACTTTCAATATTTATATTTTTGATTGGTGGTATTACTATGTTATTCTGTCTAAGATATCTATATTCAAATAATCTAGCATCAATTATCGGAGCAGGAATACCATTTTTATCAGGTACATTAATGACTGTTGGCGGTATCATCAGCCTTGCAATTTTATTGAAAGAGAACAAAATCAATTAAAAGTGGTATGAGTAGATTTGAAATTTATATACCTACTTCATCAAAATGGAAGTTATCATTCATTTCCAGTTTTATCTCAATTACAATTTTTATTATTACATATACTTTTTCTTTCTTTTATTCTTCTAATTCTGCATCTAAAAATTTCAGTTTTAATATTGGTTTTTTTATTCCATTATTATTTCTGTCATTTCTATTTAGTTTAATATCAATTATTGTTTATAGACGAATTAATTTGAGCGAAAGAAAAACATACAATTGGACTTTTAGATGCATACCATACATATCAATACTTCCAACTCTTTGTTTAATAAGTATGATTCTGTATGCTATTATTTTTAAATTCCTTTTATAAGAAATCAAGTATATATTAAACGCAGCACAACACCAGCTATACATCAAGTCTCGGCCGACGCGTCCTCGCTCGCTGCATAGCAAATTCGTTGTGGTGAATAAACATCAATCTCTCTTACTATGAGAAATTTATTTTGTATTATATTCATTTTGTTATCTTTCGATATTCATGCTCAAGAAGCAAATTGTATATCAAAATTAGATTCACTTACTGGATTTCAAATTTATGAACAATGTGATGTTATTGCGTCCCCTAAATCGGGGTTTAATAAATTCTATAAAGAAATTGCTAACACTGTTAAGTTTTCAAGTAATATTAAAAATTTCAGTATCGACCCGAAGATTTTTATCAGTCTAATTATTAATGAAGATGGATCAGTTAGTAGTATTAGAGTTTTACATGGGAAGATGAATATGATAGCTAATAAAGATGATTTTTTAGATCTATTGAATAATACATTATGGAACCCAGCACAGTGTTTTGGAAAACCAGTAAAAAGTCTTAAAATATTTCCAATAATAGTCTGTTTAAAATGAAATTACCATTAGAATACAAGTGGATCCTAGCACACAAATTTAAAGGATTTACTCCTTGGAATATTATATCACAAGAAAAAATACAAAAGACATTAGAAAAAGAATATAGAAAAGAAACGGGAGGTGATATCTTAGCTTTCGCACTAAGAGAAGATTGTGATATAATTGCAGGGTTTCCAATTAAAGATAATAATATAGAAAATACAGTAAAAGTAATACACTTAACATGGTCACAAAAAAATGAAACTCTGGGTTATCCAATTGAAGAAGTTTATGAAAATATCTTTCAATGGTTAACTGAAGCTGTAATTCCTCTTACAAAAGAATGGATTTCTGAAGAGGAACTTAAAGAAATTGAAATAAATTAAAATTACTCACCACAACAACAGCTAAAACTCCACATTCGGGTGACGCACCCTCTTGCATAGTTTAGCCATTACGTTGGAGGTAATAAACTAAACTAAAAATAGAATATTTATGAAATTAAAATTGATTCACCTTGTTGTTGTATTTACATTGACTAAACTAATTACTTTTGGGCAAAATGAAACTGATAAAGTTTTTGTATCACCTGAAAATACTGTAGAATTAGAATCGTATTTAGAAAAAAATGTAGAATATCCTTTAATAGCTTATAGTAATGGTGTTGAAGGGAATGTATGGGTTTCTTTTGACTTAAGTA
>NZ_JABAIL010000023.1 GCF_012641475.1 Flammeovirga agarivorans
ATTATTCCGAAAATTTTGCCTAAATGATTTGTCATTATGTTTTACTTCGGTTCATTTAATGCTCCACAACGAAATTGCTAAACTGCGAGCGAGGGCGCGTCGACCGAGACTTGCTGTTTTAGCTGATGTTACCCAATGTTTGTTTAATTTAATATATCCCCAATTAATAAATTTTTAATTGAGTTAATTATTAATTTTTTAGGTTTAATTTGATAGATTTTCTTTTTACAAATTAGTTATTTTAATAAGCAATTTATTTGTTATCGTATGTGTTCAATACAAGCTTCTTCATAATCTATATTTCCAATATTAAATTGATTTTTTATATAATTCATGATGTCATTATAATCTAAATCTTTACCGATACTTACTGATATTAATGATTGTTTGTCACTGCCTTCCCATAAACAACCCAACTCCTCTAATTCATTACAGATTTTATCTTTTAATTCTAATTTAAAAAATATAATTCTTATTACACTATTACCAGATACTTCAATGAAGTCTTCAAAATATAAGGCATCTTCTTCACTGTCATATTCTACCGATACTAAATCTCCTAATGCAATATTAGAGGCATAAAAAGGGATATTATCTATTCTATAATAATTTCCTTCTTTATTTGCCCAAACATTTTCAATAATATAATTATTGTCTTCTCCTTCAACGACTAACTTTATTTTAACGGATTTCATGATTTTACTAAATTAATATTGGAAGTGGATAATAATATTGGGTAACGAAATTGCTAAACTGCGAGCGAGGACGCGTCGGCCGAGACTTGCTGTTTTAGCTGGTGTTAGCCACTGTTATGATTTTTGTATTTATATTTTACCGCTTTGGTTTTCGCTTTTTTGAATTAATCCATTTTCCTTTATTTGATATGTTGATCTTGATATATCTACTTCTACAGTTGATTCAATAATTTCATAATTTTGATCTAACTTCCAAGTTTTAATTGTATCTGTAATTACAATGGTATTGTTACTCGTTAATACTGCACTTTCTAAATTTTGACCTGTTTCCCAAAACCCAACATTCTTTAAAATAAATAGTGAATCAATTTTGATACCTTTTAAATTATAAGTTACCAAAACAGGTGTTGTACCAATATCTCCTACAGAATATTCTATTACCCCAACAGAGTTTTTTGTTTCATATAATATTCCACTTGGCTTATATGTCCATGAACATTTGTATTGATTAAATAATGTTGAATCATAACCAACAGAAGGTTCTATTTGTGTATGAGTATTATATGAAAGAGGTAATTTTAGCTTGTCGAGAGTTAATAAATATCTTGAAAAAGACTCCTCTTTATAAGAACATGACATTGAAAAAATTAATATAAATAATATTATAGAATGCTTCATCATGAAAATTGTGGCTAACGAATTTGCTAAACAGCGTACGAGGACGCGTCGGCCGAGATTTGCTGTTTTAGCTCTTGTTGTGCTTTCGTGGATTTTATTGATATAATGTACCGAATTTAAATTTTGTTAGATAACCATTTGTAAAACTATATTCAGAATAGTACAAAGGTATATCATGATTTTTTAGAAATTCATTATTTATTGAATCGTCTAAAATATAAGTGAATTTAGTTTTCGATTCATCTATATTTAATATTTCAGGCTCTCCTTTAATTGCTTTTATTTGACCTATTGTCATTTTTAATTTGATTCCATTCTCTGTAATAAATTCATTATTATTTGTCTTTAAAGTTACTTCATTAATAATTGAATTATCGTCAGAAATTTCAAACTCTGAAAATTGATTTTTTGCTTGACCTTGATATCTATATAATTTTAATATTTGCCCTCCATCTATATTTGAAAATGTAAAAACAGAATCTTTAATGTTACCATCTATATTAGGATTAATCTTGTGCCTATCTAAGGTATTTTTAAATGAATTAATTGAAAAAAGTGATATACCAGAAATTGTTGTATCTGGTATAAAAACAATTCCTTTGGGTAAATAAGAATCAATTTCATACTTCTCTGGGTGGGGTACTAACTCTAAACTATTAAAACTAAAATAGATGATGACACTTACAAAAAGTATTAGTATAACAAAAAATGATAGAATGTATTTTAGCATATAATTTTGAAGTTTTCTAGTTCACCATGAAGCACAACGTAATGGCTAAACTGCGAGCGAGGACGCGTCGGCCGAGACTTGCTGTTTTAGCTGTTGTTGTGCAACGTTAAATAAATGATTACTAATAATATTTTAAATGTAACAGTTAATTAAATACCTTTTATTATAATGTTATTACCCCTCTCCATTTACAAAAAAATCTTTTATTTCTTTTTTGTCTACATTGATTATTATTTGCCAATAACAATTTCCTCCATCATCAACTTCAACATATTCATTTTCCCAGTCCCTTTTACTAAATTCCGTAATTCTTTTTTTTCTATTATGTGAATATTCTAATTTCTCACAGAATGCATTTATCTCAATGAATTTTTCTCCTTTTTCATTGATATATGGAATATACTGTCTATAATACTTCTCTAAATTTCTTATATATGCTTTGTCTAAAATTTCTTGGACTAAATTCAAATCTTGCGTCTTTGGATTCCAACTTTTAAAACCATATTTTTTTTCTATCAAATTGTTATATTCTGTGTTTTTAAGAATTGTAATCTTTGATTCAACTGTTTCTGTTTGTTTTTTCTTAGTTGTGAAATCTGTTTTCTCAATTTTTGATTTTTCTAATTCAATTTTTTTTTGCTTTACTAAGGAATCTATTGTCTTAATTCTTGATTCAGCTGTTTCTATTGATTTTGTCTTAGAAAATGAATTTGTTTTCTCATTTGTATTTTGACAAGCCAATAAACTAAGTAAAAACAAAACTAATATTTTTACTGTATGTTTCATATCTGAAATGTTGCACAACGAAATTGCTAAACTGCGAGCGAGGTCGCGTCGACCGAGACTTGCTGTTTTAGCTGGTGTTATGGTTATTATTTTATTTGAAACTTGTACTTCATCAAACGTTTTGAAGGTTCTTTTCTATTGTCGTAAACTATTAAGGTTCCACTCATCCTATTTTCAGTACTTTTATTCACAATAAACACAGGAACAGGATTCTGATAAACATTTTTTAAGTAGTAAATCTCTAACCCACTATAGGTAACTCTATTTGATTCATATTCCCACTTTCCAAGTGCTTGACTTGTCCCAAAATCCAACCCTAATTCTGTATTATTTATACGTGTTTTCTCATCGTTAACTTTTAGAGTTCCTTCGATCAAAGCTTCTCTTTTCATTAGTGAGTGCTTTGATGGTAGCTTAACCAAGTAAATTATTATAGATGTACTATCATCAACCTTTTGAACCAAGGTAATAAATTCATCAGAATCTTGAAGATGATAGTTACCTTCAAAATTATCTATAAGTGATATCTGATTACCAGTTTGGGTATATTTTGTGGTAATAAACTTGTCTAAAACAAGATCCCTAATTTCAACAGTATTTTTATTAAACTTAAATGATATTAATGTATGCTTTACCATATTATAACTTCCGTTTATAACGTCAGAAGCTATTGACTCTACAATTATATTATTACCCACTTTATCTTCATCTTCTATAATTGTTGATTGAATCATCAATGTTGATAGATATTCTCCATTTAGGATTTGTCCAAAACTACATAAAGGAAAAAGAAAAAAAATAACTATTAGATTTTTCATTCTAAGATTATTAACCATAACATAATGGCTAAACTACGTGTGAGGGTGAGTCACCCGAGACATGGAGTTTTAGCTGGTGTTGTGTACTT
>NZ_JABAIL010000024.1 GCF_012641475.1 Flammeovirga agarivorans
CGCGTAAGTACTGATGAAGATGATGCGGAAGAAGCCGAGGACGGGTCTATAGATCTTAGTAGTTCTGATTTGGAATTAGTTTACGATCCTCATGAAGATGCAGGGAATCAAATCGTAGGTATACGTTTCCAAGCATTGGATATTCCTAAGGGTGCAATAATTAAAGAAGCCTATATACAATTTACGGCAGATGAAGATAAAAATGATGAAGGTTCGATGAATATCTACGCTCAATACGATAATTCTCCAGTAGCCTTTACTACAACTATCAATGATATATCATCAAGACCTAAAACCACTGCATCTGTAGTATGGACGCCTGTAGATTGGGATGTTGTTGGGGATGCAGGTGATGCTCAGAAAACGCCGGATTTAAGTACACTTGTTCAAGAAGTAATCGATAGAGATGGATGGACTTCAGGAAATAATATGGCATTTATCATCGAAGGTACTGGCCGTAGAGTTGCAGAGTCTTACAAAGGTTCAAGTACAGAAGCACCACAACTTATCATTGAGTTTAAAAACACTTATACTTTATCATTTGAGGCGACCAACGGTACTGTTACCTCTTCTGCTCCTGATCAGGAATTATTTGAGGAAGGTCAAGAAGTAACATTAACAGCCAACCCTACTTCTGGCTATGAATTTAACGGATGGTCTGGCGACATCACAAGCGATGAAAACCCTGTGACAGTACTTATGGATCAGAACAAAAACATTACTGCCAATTTCGTTGTGGAAGGTACAAGAAATGACAATGAAGAGGAAGGTAATGACGATGAAGATACCGGAAATGAAACAGAGGAAGAAGATCCATCTGATAATGATGATGAAGATGATACTTCAAATCCAGTATTAGGAGTTGACTTTGAAAAAACCAATCCATTTAAAGTGTACCCCAACCCTATTACAGATATTGTAAATCTAGAATTTAACGCAAGTTCAACTCAACAAATTAGTATCACTTTCTATGATATTTCAGGAAAGATAGTGTTAACTAAAAATGTTCGAGCAAACAGCGGAAGCAATAAAATTGAAATAAAAACATCAACATTACTTCCAGGTAAATATGCTGTTAGAATTATGGGAGAAAACCTATATAAAACAGTAAACCTTCTGAAGTAAACGTTGGAAATTCCCCTTAAACTATCATCTACTTCAAGTAAGCCAAGGCTTACTTGAAGTTTACAGAAAAAGAATAAGAAACGTATTAACAAAAAAGAAAAATGAAATCGAAATTATACTTATTACTTGCTACAAGTACATTTTGTGTTTTTATAGGTAGAGCAATTCAACATTTAGTTTGGGATGCTCCATTTAGAACTTTATTATGGGACGAAGGGCTACTAAGAGGCTTTGTCGAAAACGTATTAGGTTATAATTGGTTTGATTACGTAACTAGTCCTACTACAGACAAAATGATCAATCTTAGCATCGATCTATTTGGTGTTTTATATCTATTAGCGGCTATCTCGGTTTTCTTTTTAAACAAAGAAGGTATCCTAAAGAAAATTGGTATGAAGCTTCAGATCATTGGTGCATTAGGGTTGATGTTTTTGGCTTTCCTCTATTCAAAAGAAAAATTTATGCAGTTGGGCCAACTTTTAGAATATTCAGCTCAATTCTCTGCACCCTTTCTATTATGGTATGTGGTTACTTATAAAGAAGAAAAATTTCCAATACTGTTTGCAAAATGTGTGATCGCCCTAACATTTATCTGCCATGGTTTATATGCAGTAGGTTTCTACCCTGTACCTGGTAAGTTTGTAGACATGACAATTTCTACGTTGGGCGTTACTGAAAGCGTTGCGAAAGATTTATTACTAACTGCAGGTATTCTAGACTTTATTGTTGCCGTTGGTATTTTTATCCCAAGAATTCAAAAGCCAATGTTGGCTTACATGGTGCTTTGGGGAACGCTTACATCAATGGCTAGATTAACAGGACATTTCCACATTGATTTCTTAGGAAATACATTATTACAATGGTTACCTGCCGTAATTTATAGAGCACCACATGCTTTACTTCCATTAATCATCCTGACTCAGATTAATAATGCTAAGGATACTGCAAAAGTGGAATCGCCAAACTTCTCTAAGAAATTATTGAGTAATATCGGTTTAGCTAATTAATATAAATCACATGATATGCTACTGCACATTCCATTAAGATGTCGGTAGCATATCTTTTTTATACTGATATGTATTGCTCCTCAAATTGCAGATAATTTGGGGAATTTTTTCAATAAGAAATTTAAATACTTTCAACGAATCAGATTTCTTATAACTACTATTTTTAACAAGTGAAATGATGAAACAATTACTATTACGATCATTATTCATGGTACACATGATAATGCTTGGAATGGCATGGAATACCTATGCCTCAACAGACAAATATCGTCTTACGTTCAGAGATGATCCAGCAACTACCATCAATATTATTTGGAACCAAATTTCTGGTGAGAATCCTGTTGTGCACTATGATGTGGTAGATCATGGTACGAATGCCAATGCGTACGCTTTCATTAAAAGCGTAGACCGTTCTGTAGATTACAAAGGAATGAGCAACCAGATTGCTCGATTGACAGGCTTACAACCGAATACTGCTTATTATTTTGTGATCAAAGATAGCGACGGAACAAGCCAACGTTTCTGGTTTAAGACCGCTCCTTCTTCTTCTTCAGAACGTCTATCATTTATCTCAGGTGGTGATTCTCGTAACAACAGAGAACCTCGTCAGAACGGCAACCGTATCGTGGCGAGACTTCGTCCACATGCTGTATTTTTTGGTGGCGACATGACCTCTGCAGGTACAGACGAACAATGGCAAAACTGGTTTGACGATTGGCAATTGACAATAGGTACAGACGGCCGTATGATTCCGATTGTTGCCGCAAGAGGTAACCATGAAAGTTCTAACGGAATGATCTATGATCTGTTTGATACACCATCTACTGATGTGTACTATGGAATTACTTTTGGTACAGATTTACTGAGAGTATATACACTTAATACAGAGATGTCTATCACAGGTGATCAAACAACTTGGTTGGCCAATGATTTGGCTGCCAATGCAAATGTATATTGGAAGTCTGCTCAATACCATAAACCTATGCGACCACATGTAAGTGGCAAAACGGAAGGAAACACACATTACAGCAGTTGGGCAGACCTTTTCTACCAAAATAATGTCAAGTTAGTTGTAGAATGTGATGCACATACAGTAAAAACGACTTGGCCGGTAAGACCTTCTACCGATACTGGAAATGAAGAAGGTTTTGTCAGAGATGATGTAAGTGGAACAGTATATACTGGTGAAGGTTGTTGGGGAGCTCCATTACGTTCTAACAACGACAATAAATCTTGGACAAGAGATAGCGGAATGTTCAACCAAGTAAAATGGATTTTCGTTGATCGATCTAAAGTTGAGCTTAGAACAATTAAGGTAGATAATGCAGAAAGTGTTGGTACTGTTAATGATAGCAATATTTTCTCTGCTCCTGCAAACTTAGATATCTGGGC
>NZ_JABAIL010000025.1:2233-3365 GCF_012641475.1 Flammeovirga agarivorans
GGCCGCAGAGGGTGATAGTCCCGTACAGGCAAGTGTTATTGAGAGCGGGATTTCCTGAGTAAGTGGGGGCCGGTGAAACCCCCATTGAATCCGGCGGCACCATCCGCCAAGACTAAATACTCCCAAAAGACCGATAGTGAACAAGTACCGTGAGGGAAAGGTGAAAAGTACCGTGAATAACGGGGTGCAATAGATCCTGAAACTGTATACCTACAAGCGGACGGAGCTCATTCGTTGAGTGACGTCGTGCCTTTTGCATAATGAGCCTACGAGTTACCTATATTAGCAAGGTTAAGCATTTAAGGTGTGAATCCGTAGCGAAAGCGAGTCTTAAGTGGCGCATAAGTTAGTGTAGGTAGACGCGAAACCAGGTGATCTACCCATGGGCAGGTTGAAGTTGTGGTAACACACAATGGAGGACCGAACCGGTTGACGTTGAAAAGTCTTCGGATGACCTGTGGGTAGGGGTGAAAGGCCAATCAAACCTGGAAATAGCTCGTACTCCCCGAAATGCCTTTAGGGGCAGCGTCGGATGAGTTTGATGGAGGTAGAGCTACCAATTAGATGCGGGGGAGTCATATCCTACCAAATCTAGATGAACTCCGAATGCCATCAAACACTACCGGCAGTGAGGGCTAGGGTGCCAAGGTCCTAGTCCGAGAGGGAAAGAACCCGGACCATCGTCTAAGGTCCCGAAGTGATAGTTAAGTTGAACTAAGGAGGTCCAGTCGCTGAGACAGCCAGGATGTTAGCTTGGAAGCAGCTATTCATTCAAAGAGTGCGTAACAGCTCACTGGTCGAGCGACAGGGCATCGATAATGATCGGGCATTAAACTATCCACCGAAGACATGGATTTGTGCTTAGGCACGAGTGGTAGGGGAGCATTCTTACTGGGCTGAAGCTGTATGGTGATGTACAGTGGACCGGTCAGAAAAGCAAATGTAGGCATAAGTAACGATAAGGCAGGTGAGAAACCTGCCCGCCGATAGACCAAGGTTTCCTGGGCGACGCTAATCGTCCCAGGGTTAGCCGGGACCTAAGGGGATTGCCGAATGGCATACTCGATGGATATCAGGTCAAAATTCCTGAGCATCCTATATCATCGACGGAGTGACGGAGTGATGAAGTATC
>NZ_JABAIL010000026.1 GCF_012641475.1 Flammeovirga agarivorans
TGAACTAAAAAATAATTAAACAGGCTATAACACAAGCTAAAAAGGCAAGTTTCGGGCGACGCGCCCTCGCTCGCAGTTTAGCAATTTCGTTAGGCAAAATTAAACACAACTTAAAGATGAAATCTAAACTAATTATTCTGTTTTCTTTTATTTTATCTTCATGTTATAATAATGAAGAGTTAAGACAAAATAATGAAATAAGAGATTTAATAACGAATTCAGTTTCTACAGTAGAAGAAACATTTACTATTACAAAAAATGATGAAATAGATATAGAAACAAAAGATGGTGTTAAAATCAATTTTAAATGGACTGATTTAGATTTTACAAATATACCTCAACCTTCATCAATAAAAGTTTTTGTGAAAAATTATCAAAGCAATATTGATATGTTTTTCAATAATTTAGAAACTATATCAAATGATACACTTTTAATCTCGGGAGGAAGTATCCAAATAACAATAAAGTCTAACTCTAAAAATGTACGATTAAAAAATGGGAGTTTTGCATCTATTTATTATCCAAGAGATTTAAATTTAGGACCAATGAGCTTGTTCTATTTAGATTCAGGTAATTGGGTAAAAGCTCCAGTAAATGTGGATACAACTAGTATTACTAAAATAGATACAGTTTTTTATAGGACAAAAGATAATCCTCTTTATTACACAAGAATTCCTATAGGTCCAAATGAACCTAGATCAACATTAAGAACAGCTTTTGAAGAAGATATTTTTAGTTACTATTATGCCAAATTACCAAAGCTAGATTATATTAATTTTGATTATTTACCAAAATCTGTATTGACAAATATCCAAGTAAATGTCTTGTCTGATAATATAACACAGGTAGATGCCCATTTAATTTTTAAGGATATCAATTCATATAAAAAGTCAATAATAAGAAAGGAAGATAGTTTTTACAATATACCAGTTGGTTCAACATTTACGCTTCTTGCTTTTTCAATTGTTGGTGAAAAAATTTATTTCCTTGAAAAAGAAATTAGAAATGTTAGGGAAGGAATGTCGTTAAATTTAAAACTGAAGGAGTCTTCAAAAGATATTATTAAAAAAAGGCTTAAGAAACTTAAAAAAACTTTGCCTAACAACAGCTAAAACAGCAAGTTTCGGGTGACGCACCCTCGCTCGCAGTTTAGCTATTACGTTGTGTGTAATAAGACTGATAGTATGAGGGATAAAAGTTTTCAATTAAGTATCATATTTTTGATTTACTCAATTTCTGTATTTGGACAAGAAAGTGAAAGTAATTTGTTCGACTGTTATGATGGTTCTCAAACTGAGATGACCATCTGCTCTCTTGAAGAATATCAATATTATGACAGTATTTTAAATGTGAAGTATAAAGATTTAATGAATATTTTGAACTCAAGGATAAAAGAATACTCTGAGTTTGACGATGACTTTGAACTCAAACAAGTGATATCATTTAAGAATTTGATAATAGAATCTCAGAAAAGTTGGATAATTCTTCGACACAAAAACGAAAAAATAAAAGAACTTATGTATCAAGGAGGCTCAATGTGCGCAATGGCTATGAATATGCAACTAACCCATGACACTAAAAAAAGAATTGAATTTATTGACGAGCTAATTGAATCAGAAAATCGGTAAAAAATAAATAATACACACAACACTGTATATAGCAAATAGGGCATTCAGTGGTTTAAGAAAGTTAAGTACTATTTACAAAAACCGCCAAATCGTTGATTTGGCTTTTAAAATGAATAAGTTAAAAATAAAATACGACGCTTTGGCTCAGTGCAAACTTGAAAGTTGATCGCTTTCTACTGCCCTACTTTCCATATACTAATAGTTGGGTACAATTAGGGCAAACAATCAATTAATATTAAAATGATAAACTTCAAGGAAGCTCGGAAATTAGTATTAGAAAAAGTCAATTCCATAAATTTTAACACTTTCATTTCTAATAAAATTGATGATAGGTTTTTAATACTGGATGATCTAATTGCTGAAAAAGAATATGGTTGGGATTTTCCTTATTCGAATGAAAAATTTCTCAAAACAAAATCTATTAAACATGCTTTTGCAGGTAATTCACCATTTTTTGTAGATAAATATAAAAGTTTAATAATTGAACGTTCTTCTGGGATATCAAGAGATAATTTCTTTGAAGATTATGAAGAAGAAAATGAATATTGGTGTTTAAAAATTGATAGTAATTTACTAACCAATAATAAAATATTACTTCTATTAAAGAAAAAACTTAAATTAGACCTCAATGAGTTGAAAAGATTAAAAAATCAATCTTATAATGGTGAAACAATTTTAAGTTCAGGAGGTCAAAAAAAGTTAGAATCCCTTAAATCTGTACTACAAGAAAATGGGATCACTGGCAAAATAGAATTCAAATTTTCAACTTAAAAAGTACCCAACATTAGCTAACCTCCATCCACCGGTCGACACGCCCGCTGGTCGTAGTTTAGCCATTACGTTGGGCAACATATAGTCAGAGCAAACTTTCAATGAAATGGATAAAATCTTAGCTAATAGAAATTTAACATATCTTTTATTTGTAATATTATTGACCTTAGCAAACCCTTTAAATGCTTTTGGTTGTAAATGTGACTCAATTTCAGTAGAAAACGGATATAATAAAGCTCATTTAATAGTTAAAGGAAAAATTCTAAAAGTTGAAATAGTAAACACTTTAGAAACAATTAATGTGGATAGTATTGCTTCAGTACATTCATTAATGGGGGATAATGAAAAGTTAGTAAGGTATCTAGAAGCAAACTCATTATACAAAGTAACAATAGATGCTTCAAAAATTTTCAAAGGTGAATATTTAGGTAAACAATTTACAATTTATACAAGCCTAACAAGTAGTGCTTGTGGTATTCGTTTTAAAGAAGGAGAAGAAACCATTATTTATACAACAAAAGAAAGTAACATCATGTATTTCATGTTCGGAGATTATGTAGATCGATTACGTTTAATGAAAAAAGAAAATACATACTGGACAGACCGTTGTAAAAGACTTGTTTCCGATGTAGAAATAGAAACAAAACTATTGAATAGTCATATAATGGCTTTAAAAAATTAGTATAAAATAAATACGTTGCCCAACATCAGCTAAAACTCCACGTTCGGGTGACGCACCCTCACACGTAGTTTAGCCATTACGTTATGGGCAATTAATATGAAACTACCAATTGAATATAGATGGCTTAAGGCTCA
>NZ_JABAIL010000027.1 GCF_012641475.1 Flammeovirga agarivorans
CCTGACCGAGTTGGAAAAAGAAAATATATTACTAATTAAACAAGTAGAAAAAATCTAAACAGCTTACAACAATAGCTAATCTCCTTCCATCGGGTGACCCACCCGCTGGTCGTAGTTTAGCCATTACGTTATAGAGTATATCATGATTAGACTTCTAAATAGACTGTATATAATTGGAGGAATATTAAGTGGAATCTTGTGGGGAATAACTTTATTCTCGCAATTGGAGATTACCATAAATTGGATTCATATCTTAATTGTAATTTGGCCTTTAAATGTTATTGCTTTTTGTTCAGTTAAATTGATATGGAAAAATCCAAGTGATACAAAGCTAAGAGTAATACCCTTTTTAGGAGTATTAGTTGGTTTAATAGTTGTTGAAATTGGAGATTATCGATTTAATTGGAAAGTGCAACATATTTCATATGAACATGTTAATGAAAAGTATCAAACAATTGAACAGCAGATAAAAATGATTGAAGGAAAAGATTCTCAGTACAGAACTGTTAAAAATAAAAAGATACTTCCTTTCCTTTCTTTGATCGAACCTTTAACTTTAGAGAATATCGATAGCAAAGAATGGATGGAATTGAATATTGATGTGAATTAACTCCAACATTAAGATTAATAAAACTCTATAACATTAGCTAATCTCCATCCACCGGTCGACACGCCCGCTGTTCGTAGTTTAGCAATTTCGTTAGCGGTTACAGCAAGTATAAAAGGAATGAAAAATGAATTATTAAAAGAAATTGAACAGTTATATATTACATTCTCGAAGTACTCATTCAACCCTCAAATTAAAGGGTGTTCTTGTTGTTTATCAAATACTGATAAGTTCACTTTGACTTCAAAACCGTTAAGAGAATTAGAGGATGATGATATTAATAGATTTGCTTATAAAACTATGACTACTTGGGGAACGGTTGATGATTTCAAGTACTACCTTCCCAGAATATTAGAACTAACGGCTCAAAATAAGCTCACGGTACATACATTTATTATTTTAGGTAAACTAGAGTATAGTAACTGGAAAAATTGGGATAAATCAGAAGCAGATGTTATACATAAATTTTTAATAACATGGTGGACTTATGATATAAATAATAGAATACGCTCTTTAGATTTTGAATTATTTATTGAATTAAACAAGTTACTTAAAAACTTGCCTTTATTACTTGAAAAATGGAATGTGGAGGTTAATGAAAAAGGTTTTGTCAACTATATTAATTTAATAGAAGCTTACTTTGAAGATATAATTCAAAGAAAAGATGAGTTTGAAGAATTTTCAAATGAAGAAATTAAGCTCTTGTTGAATTGGATTAATTCAAACAAAAAGAAATTAGAAGTTGGTTATTTAAAAACTAAAAATGAAGAAATTAGAGAATCTATAAAATTAGTAATAGATATATTAAAAAACCGCTAACAATAGCTAATCTCCATCCACCGGGTGACGCACCCGCTGGTCGTAGTTTAGCATTTACGTTGAGCACAATTATTAATAAACTAGCAACATGCTAAAAAAATTATTTTTTATCTTACTCACTATTACTTCATGTTCAGTAAGAAATTATGATCTAGAAAACTCCCTTAATCAAGAGTTGGAAAAGTATGATTCATCTTTAGTTGATCATTTCCCAAAAAAAATATATAATTCATATAAATCAACAAGTTTACATTATTATGATGATTTTTATGAATCACCTCATTTATATTTAGTTTGTAATCCTGAAAATTTTTCTCAATTAGTTTCAGAAATAAAAATAAAATCAGTTGAGATTTATAAGTCTAACACAAAAGACTGTCTAAATATTGTAGATGGTTATATTAATAAAAAGAATAGGTATTACTATGACAGAACTAAAAGACGTTTCAAAAGAGTCTTAAAAAATGGTTCTTGTAATAGTTTACCTCTACCTAATTTTTATTCAATATATAGTGATAATAAAATCAACTCAAATAAATTATTAAAAGGTTTTGATTACTATTTATTGTCGTGTTCAAAAGGCACTTACCTTGATTCAACTCATAAAATTGATACAATTTATACTCTAGAAAATTGGGAACATGGATATTCAAAAGGTATTGCACTCAATGAAAAAAAAGAGGTGGCAATATATTGGCTATGTATTTGGTAAATAAAAAGTGCTCAACATCAGCTAATCTCCATCCACCGGTTGACACGCACGCTGGTCGTAGTTTAGCCATTACGTTACCCACAAGTATGAACAAGACAATAATCATAATATCAACTTTAGTTCTAATTGTAGTCGGGTTTTCACTTTCTATGACTTCAATGGCTTGGTCAATTCATTCGAAGGATATGCTTTATTTGCCATTATGGATTACGACTATTATAGGACTCATTTTATATCTAGTTACAAAACAAATTGGAAACAAAATATTGATTTTAGTTTCAATCCTATGGCTTCTCCAATTAGCAGAAACTTTAGGTTGGTTTTTGACTTTTAAACCTGAAAAAATTGCTTTTATTGGTTTACCTACATTGGCAAGTATACTAATTGTAATTTTCGGAACAAATAAAGAATTTAAGAATCGGAAAAAAGTCGGGTTTTTTATTAAGGCAATTGCTTTGATAATACCCATCCTAGGAACTTTTTCATATTCATACAAAACTTATGATAGAGCGGTATTTTCTGAATTTTATGGTATTGACAACACCAAATATAAAGCTGTATTTAAACGAACACCTTCGAGCACAAGACAATTTGAAATAGATTTGTCAGTGAATGAATTGAGGGATTTAGTGAAAAACAAAGCAACCTTTGTTGCAAATCATCACTATTTTCCAAATGCGAGGCTTAAAGTAAATATGAGATTTTCTAAAATAAATGAAATTGAATTATATCAAATTGAAGGATATGAACTCGAACAACCAATAAAATGGAAAATAGACGAGTTAAGTGGAGAAACAGAATTTTTATAATAATAAAACCAGTGGGTAACAATAGCTAAAACAGCAAGTCTCGGGCGACGCGCCCTCGCTCGCTGTTTAGCAAATTCGTTGTAAAGCATTAGATGAAAAAAATTATCACAATAGTACTTTTAATTAACCTCCTATTGGTTTCATTTA
>NZ_JABAIL010000028.1 GCF_012641475.1 Flammeovirga agarivorans
TGACGGAACTGTTCCATTACATTTTTATTGTTTTTATCTGTTTTTACATTTTGCCCAATAACAGAATGAGATAATAAAATTAATAATATGATAAACTTTGACATTATCTGATATTTTGGCTTTATGTTGTGTAACGTGATGGCTAAACTACGTGTGAGGGTGCGTCACCCGAAACATGGAGTTTTAGCTAATGTTATATTTTTGTAAGTTGAAACAAACAGTGAAGTGATAACTATTCCTTCTTGGGTCTCATCTCTCTTCCTGATGGGTCCATTGAAAGTAAATTAGAATGAAGGTCCCATAAACCTTCTTTCGGTGTTTCAGACTCTTCATCTATTGTAAACAAAGCCCAATCAAGATGATCATTTTCTGATTCAAAACCTTCAAATGAAGCTATTGGATCTTCTAAATGGTATAATATAGAAAAAGCTGTTTCGTAGCCTATTATTTTAAATAATCTAGCAATACTCTTTGCTTCTACACCCTTGTCAAGCATACCTTTAATTATTGATCCAAAATCACCTAATGGTGAATCATCAAATTCTTCTTTCGAAAGATTTTCTATCCAATCAGTATTCTCTTCATCAGGAATAATTTTCCAGATACCTCTTAAAAAAATCTCTTGTTCTGTCATTTTCTATTTTTAGTTTATTATTAGTCAATAAAATATAACGTATATGCTAAACTGCGGTCATTGGGCGTGTCGACCAATGACTGAAGTTTCAGCAATTGTTGTAAGTATTTTATTAAATTTCAGATAGAGTATTATAAAGGCAATCAAAATCATGTTGAGTTGACAACACATTAATATTTGTCCATCTATAACCTTTTGATTTAGCAATTTCATAAGCTCTTTGAAACATTTCTTGAAATCTTAAATTGATTAACATTGAGGAAATGTCTCTTGATTCTGAAATAATAGGACTATCTTCAATTTCATATGATCCTTCAAATATTTTGGATATGAAAGATGACCCTTTTAAGACAGTATCCCTCATACAAGTTTCGGCCTCTTCGTCAGCTAACCAAAATAAATCTTTTGTACCTTCGAAATATGTAAACCCTGCAAGTTCAAAACTAAGATCAACATTTTCATTATTATAGCTCAATTCACAATAAATTGTTTCTAATTGTTCGTTTCTTGGGGGATGAATCAAAAGGGTATCCTGCAAAAACTTTTTACGTACTAGTTTTTATTCTATAAGCTTATTACTCTCCATAGTAAACTTTTCAAGTTCATCTGCTATATATTCTGAATTATCTATAAAACATTTTAAACCTATGAGTTTGTAAAAAATTGTTTCTGACTGCTTCAACAATTCGTTTTCAATTATCTCTATCCCTTTATGCAATGAACCTTGTTCTATCTGTTCATATACACTTTCATAAATTTCAAATTCCATTGTTTTTTAGTTTGCTTATCTTGAGCTTAATTACTTACAACGAAATTGCTAAACTGCGAGCGAGGACGCGTCGGCCGAGACTTGCTGTTTTAGCTGGTGTTACCCAATGTTATAGTTAAATATCTGATTTTATTTTAGATAACTGTTCCGAACCTGTTCCATATTCGTTTAAAAGGTCACGAACTTCCATGAGAGCAAAACCAAGTAAATTTAAACCTCTCCATTCATAAACATTGTTTGCTTTATCAGAATCTTTTGTCAATCCGATGCCCCAAATAATATCAACAGGACTAGCTTCAACTAATACTCTTGATTGCGTTTTAATTAAATATTCACCTAAAGCTTTATTCTGATTAAATTTATGAATATTTCCAATTTTTACGATGTCGTATCTATGTTTTTGCCATATTTCATCATTAAAATTGGTAACTAATCTACCTAGATCTTTTGCTTCTCCTGGCTTCTTACAATTAATTATTTTATTATAAATTTCTTGATCATTGAATAATTTAGCCTTTTGAGCCATCATCCAATGTTCAGTTGTTTTATATGTGATCCCATCTATAATAAAATCAGATTCAAACCATTGGCTAAAACAAAAATTTCCGACTTCTTGATTGTGTTGTTTTGTGTGTCCCCAAAAAAACAAATACTTTATATTTTCTAAGTTATCTTGTTTTTCTTGAAGCCATGAAACACTATATAATTGAGACATTATTTGAAAGTTTAATTTGATAATCTTGGATACTGTATGACAATATTGGGTAACGAAATTGCTAAACTACGTGAGAGGGTGCGTCACCCGAAACATGGAGTTTTAGCTGGTGTTGTGGAGTGTTTTTTTTATTACTTAATATTCAAAACTAGCTTGTGGTAATAATATTACTATTTACTTTTCTATGTTTTTTATCTATATAAATTCCGATTATTAATAATAGAAAACTACTTATTGGAAACGTCCTTAACAGTTAAAAAATATGAATCGTCCATCTCCAAAATTTATTTTACTATTGGGTAATGTCCAAATGAATAAACATAAAGGATGAATTAGGAAAAATAGTTGAAGTAAATACAATATAGTCCAGAAAGTCATGTTACTATTTTTTCTTCGATGGCTCTTTCTTAAAAAAACAACTGTAGTTAAAAATAGTAATACCCCTAAAATT
>NZ_JABAIL010000029.1 GCF_012641475.1 Flammeovirga agarivorans
TGCCAACATCAGCTAATCTCCATCCATCGGTCGACACGCCCTCTGGTCGTAGTTTAGCCATTACGTTACAGGTAATTGCCATTGAATCTAGATTAATTTTAATGAGGTTATTAATTACACTAATTTTAATATTAATAGGTATTAAAGCTTTTTCTCAAGAAGAATTGAAGCCAACTTTTAAAAATCAAGGTGAACAGGAAAAATATTGGGCACAAGAGTTTTTTAAATATAATTATCGTGATTCAATTTTTTCCACATATAAAGGTGAAGTTAGAAAAATAAGTAATTATGAATATAGGTTTAATAACAAATCATTTTTTATTGAAAGTACAAGTGATTCATTTCAACCATTATTTAGTCAAGGTATTTTGTATCCTCAACTCATAATAGGTTACCATCTTGAACCAAAAAAATCAACAGAAGAATTAGAACTACTATCTCCATTTGATAGATATATATATACATTAAAAAGAGGTGATAGTTTGACAGTATTTAAATTGGAAGAAATAAAATTCCTTTCTAAATCTGCAAAAGTTAAACGCTTTTGGTTTTGGTTATTTGATAAGGATATTCCAAACCCTACTGTTTATTTATTTGAACTTACAAATACAAAAGCAAATAATAGAACTAGTATGGAAGATTTTATATTAAATTCAAAACTTACTTTCTTTAAAAAAGGTTGGATGGTACTTTAATTGATAAAAACCTGTAACATCAGCTAAAACTCCATCCATCGGGTGACACACTCGCTGGTCGTAGTTTAGCCATTACGTTCTATGTCATATATGGAAAAGCAAGCAATTAAGAAAAATCAATACAGGACAATTGAATTATTAGAAAGACATTCAGGTAAAAATGTATCCTTTGGACTATTAATTATGTTCATAGGTATGATCATTGGATTTATATATTCATCAAATACAAATAAAGGTTATTTACTCCCAATGGTAATTACTATTCCAATCTGGATGTCATATTTTTTTTCCAAAATTTATTTCCTTTTATTCAAACATAAAATTCAAAAGAATGGCTTATACAATAAACAATTTCAGGCTAAAGCAATAGAATTAAAATTAATACACAAAAACGATAAAGAACGGTTACAAACTCTCATTTTAGGATTAGTCTTTACAAGTTTTATGATTTACTTATCTAGACATTATTACTATGAAGCAAATTTATTATCAAAAGACTTAGATTATACAACAGGGGAAATGATTGGAAATTATGAATACGGATACTATGTAAATGATCAATATATAACAGATAAAACTTACAAATCATCCAAAAAAGAATGTTATTTGATAATTAATGAAGGTGATGAATTTATAGTTTCATATTCACCTTTAGACTATGAAGTAAGTAAGATTAATTTTGAAAAACCCACTCAAGATCAACTCCTCAAGTATCAGAAAGAATTAGAATTAAATGTTAAATCTAATACAAAGATAAATTCTAATTGCCTAGTTTTAACCATATATGAAGAGTTTGGAATAATAGGTTTGGCAGCTTTATTTAAGTATTACTCTTTTTATGATAGATTAAATTCTAGACACATAGATGAATTAGAGGAAATACTCAGTAAAAAACGTTTTCAAGAGACATTATTAAATTGTAATTAAACAACATAGAACAATAGCTAATCTCCATCCACCGGGTGACGCACCCGCTGGTCGTAGTTTAGCCATTACGTTGTGGCTAATTTGATCCAAATCTGAAATGAAAGCAAAAATTGGAATCGTAATTATAATTATAGCCTTTTTGGTTTGCTTAAATCCGTACTTACTGATTTTCGGAGTTCCTCTGTTCATAATAGGAATTATTATACTTCTGCTTTCTGACAAAAAATTGAAAACAAAACTAATTTGGATTTTGATACCAATAATTTTATGGTATCCGAGTATGCATTTATATTTCTACTTAATAGGAACAATCGGAACAGCAACTGCACAAAAACTTGATTTAATATTTCCAGAGAACTTTAATGGAAAAGCAATTGTGGTTTCTGATATGCCTTGTGGAGAGGAAATCGAAATTATTGACAACCGAGAACAATTAAGAATTCCTGATAACGGGATTTTGCTTTACAAGGGAAATTTAAAAAGCGGATATATTAATAATCGCTATTTCAAAATTGACAATAACGGAAATAAAACAGAAATCCCATTTCGAGCTAATCATATGTTTTGGGAAGATTCAGAAAATAGACCAGACGAAAACGAAGTTGGAATTTGGTTAATTGGTGGCGGAACTAAATACAATCCGAGCTCAATTGGCGGAATTAATTACTCATTCAGAGAATATGTAATTAGCTCAAAAGATAGTTTAGCCAAATGGAGTGAATTTAAACGCTCAAGAGGATTAGAAAAAATAACTGACAGTTTAGTCGCAATATGTAAAAACAAAAACTAGCCACAACATTAGCTAATCTCCATCCACCGGGTGACGCACCCGCTGGTCGTAGTTTAGCCATTACGTTGTACACCATTATAGAGAAAATGACCAAACAAAAGAGGATA
>NZ_JABAIL010000030.1 GCF_012641475.1 Flammeovirga agarivorans
TGCACATGAGAACGAAATAATTAATAAAACTAATACTAAAATATGCTTCATGGTATATATAGTGGCTAACGAATTTGCTATGCAGCGAGCGAGGACTCGTCGGCCGAGACTTGATGTATAGCTTTTGTTGTACAGCTGTTATTTTTTGTATACAAATTTCATATCTTCTTCTATTTCAAAACCATTCCATAAATCTGGTGTATCATTTCCATTGAAAAGAATTATTCCCCATGCATCTTCCATTTTTTGTAAATCTATGATTGAAATTATTTTATCTTCATTCATAAAACGAACATAACGTTTTTCTCTAGATAGTTCTTTAATAAATTTAATATCATTTTTTATTAATGATTGTCTTCCATAGTCAAGAGCATCTGTATTATCTTCTACTATTGTCATCCAACCATCTTCTCCCATTCTTTCTTGTTCAACTTTTATCCACCTAGAAGAAGGAATTATACTTAATGCGCACTTTTCATTTATTGCAATAGAGTTTGTATCTGTAATTGAATCTAAGTTAGAAATCTCTGAATATGATAATGATTTAAGATTAGCATGTTGATTTTCTTTAATTTTCATTGTCTCTTCAGGTTCTTCAACATTATTTTCCTTCCGGGTATCGTAAGTAATTTCAATAGTTTGATCTTTGGTAATAAAAACCTTTGTTTTTTTCTCTTTTACTACAACTTCTTTTGTTTCAGTAGTGTTTGATTCTTTTACTTTTTCGTTACATGAACAAATAATAATGAAAAGAATAGAAATTGAGATATATTTCATTTGTCGATATTTTTAGTTTAGAGTAGTCTACTTACTAATGCTGTACAACGAATTTGCTATACAGCGAGTGAGGACGCGTCGGCCGAGACTTGATGTATAGCTGTTGTTGTGCATAGTATTTTTTTAATTTTTCCATTCGACATATAAGGTCAGACGCTCAGATTCATCCCAATAGATTTTTAAGGTGTCATTACCTACCGAAGCAATTTTTCCTTTTTGGACAAAGTCATTGTAAAATATTGTCAGGCTGTCTTTATTCAATAAGTACGGCATTGATCCATCTCCATCATAGTCTACCACATAAAATTCAGTCGGTTTTAACCAAAAGTCCGCATGCGGTCCGTCAGGATCTAAGGTCCAAATTTTGAATAGTTCTGTGGTATCCACAGTAGGATTTATGATCAATGTCTTTTCTAGTAGGTCAATATTTTCTAAATCTGTGTTGTATTCAGAGTTTTTTTTTGTCTTTCTCTTTCGTTCGTCAGCAATTGGGGCGTGACCGCTTAAGCTCTCATTTATTTGAGATTTTGTATCATCCTTATCGTATTCGAATTCACATTCATTAGTTTCATAATTCCATCTTCCACCTTTGTCCAAGCAACTGTCGACTTTGAAGAACTGGTCAATTTTTGGATATGCCCAAATTACTGTCAGAATAGTGAGCAGTCCGATTGTCAATAAAATTAGTCTTTTTCTGTTCATTGATATTATGCACAACGTAATGGCTAAACTACGGCCATCGGGTGCGTCACACGATGGATGGAGGTTAGCTGATGTTGTGCAACTTTAAATCATTGATTATTAATACTAATATTATTTGAATTGTAATTATATATTTAAAACCAATAATTGACTCTACATATTGGATTAATTATGTTAACCAACAAAAATAAAGAATAATTTCAATTATTGAAGTTTGATAATTAGTTGAAAAATGGAATACAGAACCCCTAAAAATATCTTTTGAGAGAAATGAAATAGTCAATTAAATACTATTTGAAATAATTTTATTACCCTTCACCATTTACAAAAAAATCTTTTATTTCTTTTTTGTCAACATTGATTATTATTTGCCAATAACAATTTCCTCCATCATCAACTTGAACATATTCATTTTTCCAATCCATTTTAATCCATTCTGTAATTCCATTTTCTGTTTCATGGGGGAATTCTGAAATCTCACAGAATGCATTTATCTCAATAAATCTTTCTCCTTTTTCATTAAAATATGGAATATATTGTCTATAATACTTATCTAAATTCCTTATATATGCTTTGTCTAAAGTTTCTTGAACTAAATTCAAATCTTGGATCTTTGGATTCCAACTTTTAAAACCATACTTTTTTTCTAACAAATTGTTATATTCTGTGTTTTTAAGAATTGTAATCTTTGATTCAACTGTTTCTGTTTGTTTTTTCTTAGTTATGGAATCTGTTTTCTCAATTCCTACTTCAACTGTTTTTATAGTATTTAGCTTAGCCAAGGAATCTATTTTCTCAATTCTTGATTCAGTTGTTTCTATTGAATTTGTCTTTGAAAAATAATTTGTTTTCTCATTTGTATTTTTACAAGCCAATAAACTAAGTAAAAATAATATTATATATGTATTTTTCATATCTGAAATGTTGCACAACGTAACGGCTAAACTACGACCAGCGGGCGTGTCGACCGGTGGATGGAGGTTAGCTATTGTTGGCAAC
>NZ_JABAIL010000031.1 GCF_012641475.1 Flammeovirga agarivorans
ATAGTAATAAGTTACAAACTTATGACATAAACAAATTCGTAGTGACACTGCGTTTAACACTACGAATAGAGGAGAATTTAACAATTGATTTCGAATAATGAATAAATTACTATACATTATATTATTCTCATTAATGATTAATGATGAACCAATATTGTGGGATAAGAATTGTAAACTTAAATTTTCTGATTTTAAAGGAAAACGTCCACTTAATTCAGAATATGAGGGGCTGACTTCTGTGAAAATCACACAGAGATTTAAGAAATCAGCTCTTTCAGTCGATTGTTATTTTGTTCAAGAGGAATCATATTTAGATTCACAATCTGAACAATTACTTCAGCATGAACAATTACATTTTGACATAGGTGGAATAATTGCTCGAATAATTGAAAATGAAATCAAGTATTTAAGATTTGAAAAGCAAATAAAGATTAATGATAATAATTGGCTTTATTATGTAAAAAAGATCGAATCAAATTTATTGGATTATAACTTTTTATTTGATTCTATTACTAATCATGGAATCAATAAACATAATCAACTTATATGGTTTGAAATTATTAATCAAGCAAAGGATGATGATTACATAATGTTAGAAGAATTTAATGAAAGTATTAATCTTTATAAGGATAAATTTAAATAAAATTTAAACCATTAATATTTAGTGTTGAACAATAAAGTTAATGAAGAATATATTTATCCCACTGTTCGGAGTGTTAAACGCAGTGTCACTCCGAACTTCCGAATTGAATAAGTCTTAGACTTATGGCATAAACAAATTCGTTGTGACATTATCATTTATCAATACGAATAGAGGAGGATCATAGTTGTTTAAGAATGGGAGTGGGCTTAGATATTCATATATATCTGATTTTAAAGATTTTCTATTAGGTGATTATTCTAAAAAATATGGAAAAAACACAATGCAAAAATATTTATTCTATGATAGAGAAGTTTCTAAAGATTAATTGTATAATACTAATTTTGTTTTTTTTGTTACAAATTAGTGATTTTAACATTACAAAAAATATTAATTGGTTCATTTTAGATGAAAAAGAAAAAAGTGATGTTTCATATTTTTATTTGGACAAGGAAGATACCCCTGTTTTTTTAACAAAAAATGATATAGATATAATAAATAAAATTACAGAATATAAATGTTATAATTGTATAGATATATCTCAATATCTATTGAATTTATTACCAAATATAAAAGTTTTAAATTTGTCTAAAAATAACATTATGACATTCAATATTGAAAATTTTATTAGTGTAGAAAACCTAGATATAAGTGAAAATAATATTAAAAAAATTAACGTATATAATAAGAATATTAGAAATTTAAACTTATCAAGTAATGAAATTGATGATATATTAATTGATGATAATACAAATTTATGTTCTCTTGATATTTCAATTAATAGACTAGAAAATATTTTTTTTGTCCCTAAAAGCATAAAATATATTGACATATCTAATAATAAAATTTCAAAATTGATTATTGAAAAATCATTCATAATTGAAGAATTATATGCGACAAATAACCAAATAAGTACAATAAATTTAGAAAGTAATGATGAAATTGAAATATTGTGGCTTGATTATAATATTATTAATAAATTTGAGTTAACTAAAATTGTGAAAATGAATACATTAGTTTTATCAAATAATAAACTTAGTTATATTGATTTGGGACCTTTACAAGGTATAGATTATTTATTTCTTAATAAGAATAATTTAAAAGGTTCATTATTTTTAAATAAAATTATAGATAATAAAATAATAGATATTAGATTTAATAATATTGATACACTCTTTTTAAATCATCAATTTAAAGGACAAGTTTTAAGAGACTCATTAACTAAAATTGTGTTTTTATAAAAATCAAATATTTGTAGTGTAAGGATGGAATTATTCAACAAATTTTTTTATCTAAGCGTTAGACTAAAAACCTTATTTGAAATGCCTCCTCTTAATATTTTATATGCTAATCCAATGAGTAACATATTCACAAACCTATTTCTCACTCTCCTAACTAAAACAGCAACAAGCTGACCTCCAACAACAACAATTTGAAGACAGTTTATTGCAAATGGAAGAGATACCTAAACTGGTTCTTTTTGTAGGAGGTAGAGTATGCATATCAAAAGCCAATGATTTCAATTGTGGGCGAAAAGGATCAATGAGTTCAATAAACTAGATACCTTTATTTTAACTAATAGTAATAAGTTACAAACTTATGATATAAACAAATTCGTAGTGACACTGCGTTTAACACTACGAATAGAGTGAGGATTTTTATAACGATTTGGGAATCATATTATATTATTCAAAAGCTAATAAACTAGCTCAAGTTGTGTTTTTAAAACTTATGCAAAATGAATTTCATCTTTTCG
>NZ_JABAIL010000032.1 GCF_012641475.1 Flammeovirga agarivorans
TACGCTTTACAACATCAACTAAACTCCAATCACGGTTGACGCAACCGCTCACGTAGTTTAGTCATCACGTTAGGCTAAATAATGAGTATACTTTCAAAAAAAAATTATAACTAAATAATGAATTTTCTCTGTAAAACAGTATTAATGTTTTTTGGGTTCAATTTTTTAATCAGTTGTACTCAAAAGACTCTTAATAAAGGAAATCAAATCTATGAATCAGATTTATCAACTTATGCCGATCATTATTCATTTTCTTTACCAACAAAAGAAAGCTTAGATGAAAAGGTTTCACATATAGTTACAGGAAAAATAATTAGTAATACTGAATATAGAAATTTTTCAATTTATTCTTTAAAAGTTAAAGAGATCTATAAAGGGACATCAAAAATAGAAATAATTAATTTAATAGAATTGAAAAGAAGTCAATTATCATCAAAGATCATTAATGGGGATAGTTACCTTTTTTTTGGCACTCTAATAAATAATATAATGAACACTAATCCAGTCTTAGAAGGAGTAAGACCAAAGAATAAATTAGATAATACCAATATAAATATACCAGTCACATTGGTATTACCACCAATTGGCAGTATTACATCTAATAAATTCAATTTTGCAAATGCTCTGACTAAGAAAGATTATTCGTTACTAGAAAAGTTATTCGAAAAAAATAAGACACTTTTTTATGTAACATCATTCAACTTTCATTCGGTTGATAGTTTTGAAGCTCAAAAAATCATCGAATATTATAAGTAATTTACTTAGCCTAACAATAGCTAATCTCCATCCATCGGGTGACGCACCCACTGGACGTAGTTTAGCATTCACGTTAGCCAAAATATTTCATTAGTACTTAATAAATTAATAATTATCATTCCAATTGAATTAAAAAAAATATTGATACTCTTTTTTCAGCTATTATTATTACTTAGCTGTAAACAAGAAAAAATTAAAGCTAACGTATTTTTCTTTGAAAATTTCACAAGTAACTACTTTGAAAAAATGCATCATGAGGAATTAATTACATATAGTTTAAGTTTTACTCCTTTAAAAGATACATTATATGTTACATTTGAAAATTCTACTTCAACGAAAAAAATAACAGAAATTTATGAAAAAGTATTAAATATAAAATCTAATAATGATATATTTTATGAGTCAATAAATGATGATTTAGACAATAATAATATTCTAAATCTTAAAGGTGATAAAGAAATAAACTTCATTTATTATAAATCATTTAGATTATTATGCCTTTACAAAGAAATTGGTGAAGATACAATCATAAGACAAAAAGAGATAATAGATCAGTTACAAACAATAAATAAACATAAGTAATAAAATAAACATACTTTGGCTAACAACAGCTAAAACTCCACGCTCGGGTGACGCACCCTCTCACGTAGTTTAGCCATCACGTTATATGGAATCATCATCAAACAAACTATGAAAAAACAGATATACTTATTCTTAAACATATTACTTTTCAGTTGCTCAATTGAATCTTCAATTTTATCAGAATCAGCAAGTAAAGGTATTGATGATATCTTAAAATTTTACGGTGGTTTCTGTGAATATTCTGTCGGTAAGGTTGTTGCCACAGATGAACCTACAACTACTTATTTTGAAGTGAAATTATCTAAGAGTAAAGGTGTAGAAAAATTTAAAAAAGATTCAAAATTTGCGTCGTCGAATATTGCTTATAGACTTTACAGGAATTTGACAAAAGAAGAAAAATCTAATTATTCAGAAATTCGTACAATAATAATTTTTGAAAGTGGAATAACAAAAAAGTATTCTTTTAAGACTAATGAGTTAGAGACAGTAGACAACAAAACAAAAACAGTAGATTTAGTTGTAGATTATTTAAAGGACAAGGATTTTGAGAAAATTTCAACTATTCTAAATGATAGTTCTGTTATAGAATATGATAAAGATGCATTAATCACACAAATGGAAAAAGTTGATTCTAAATATGGAAATATAACTGAAGAAGGGTTTCGGATCTTTGGGTATCGAAAAGTAAAATATAACAGAAAATACAAAAAATATTTAAGGATATCAGGAGCGATTATTAGAGACAATAATTCTAATGAACTTAGTGTTGTAATGGATCCTGAAAAAGAAAACAATGAAGTTTTAACATTAGAATATGCAATGTAAAATCCATATAACAACAGCTAAAACTCCATGTGTCGGGTGACGCACCCTCACACGTAGTTTAGCCATCACGTTCTCAGCAATTTTTTAAGCAAAACGACCATTGAAACAAAAATTAAATAAATATTATTCATTTATCCTTTTGGGAATTTTAAGTTTTTTCGCAGCAAATTCGATAATGGGAAAAATTACTTTTGGATATGGATTGGGAGATATTTTTTAC
>NZ_JABAIL010000033.1 GCF_012641475.1 Flammeovirga agarivorans
TAGAAAATAGAAAAAACGCTCTACAACAAGGTGTAAAAATGCATTAAAACGCATTTTACACAAACCGTTGTGTGCAACCAAAAGAAATAATGAAAAGTCAATTTCTTATATTAATAATGTCAATCATTTTTTTCGGATGCAGTGAGCAGAAAAGAGAAAAAGTGACAGTTAAAAATAAACATGAAAGTGTTACGACTTCAAAAAAGCAAATCGAAACTTTGACAATTTCTGAACGTCAAAATTTAACGGATAATAACGTTATTGAACGATTCTTCCCTGAAGAAAATGAAATCGTAAAATTTGACACAATTATATCCGCTCAAAATCTTAAAATATCGATTCAAAGTACAGCTCTTGACTCATACGTAACAAATGAATATGAAAGCGAAGGGATAAAGTATATTGATAAGTATAGAGATAGCAAAAAACATTTAAGAATATTATACGGAAACCAAGTAATCTTGGACACTATGTTCGTTAAAGAATCCTTTGCAGATTATGCAGGAAAAGAATTCCTTGATATTGCGAATTTGCACGGATATTGGTTCAATAAAATTGATGAAAACGTACTTGAATTTTTCGGAGCAATTAACAAACCCGAAACGGATTGGTCATATACATTTTATCATTTTTTTGACTTATCAACTCAAGAGTTAAGAATCGAAGAACTTATTGAAGAAGAAATATAAAAAAGGCAGCACACAACAACAGCTAATCTCCATCCACCGGGTGACGCACCCGCTGGTCGTAGTTTAGCCATTACGTTACCGTTTATTATAGCTTCCGAATTACATAAAGTGCTAAATTCTACTCAATTTAATAAGTTAAAGAAGTTATGGGAATTGAAAAATACGGATTTTCTCAGAATTGGGTAAAAATAGGTTTAATTGATCTTAATGAATTTCCTGAACAAGAGAAAAAATTCTTATCAAATTCAGATAATTCATATGAACATTTTAGGTATGAACTACTTGAGAGTTATCTGTATAATAAAAGTTCATTTTCAGATAACGAAATCCATATCTTATTAGATCTGTTACAATTTGAACAAGATATCACAATGTCTCAAACATTTACTTTTCAACTTTATAAATCCACAAAGGTTACTCTTGTCCAAAAAGAACTAATTGGAACGCAGCTTTCCAAGTTAAGCGAATGGGGTAATAAAATAGTAGAACGAGAAAAGATTACTTCATCACTAAAAAATATGACTGAAGTTAATCAAGAATTCTTTTCAAAAAGTGTGGAATTTTATATAAAATATAAAGACAAAGTAGTAATTGAATTTCTAATAAAATATTGTAATGATCAAGATCAACTTAAAGAATTATTGAAACTAGGTTTATCAAAAAAACTTAGAAACCAATTAGAGCTTATTCTTAATTCAAATAAGTCAAGTCTTTAAAAAATAATTTAAACAACCGGTAACAACAGCTAAAACTCCATCCATCGGGTGACGCACCCGCTGGTCGTAGTTTAGCCATTACGTTATATTTTATTGAATAATAAACTCATTCTAAAAAGTTAAAATCTTATGAGGGTATTTATATATTTCTCAATAATGTCTTTATTCTTTTCTTGTAGAGAAAATTACGACAGAGAAAATCTATTTAAGAATACTGAATATTATAATTCCTCTAATATTTTCCTTCTAGATACTGCAAATAACTTTTTGAGCATAAAAAACTTCATAAAAAGTCAGAGTGTAAATGTTATGTCAAGTTTGTTATTTAGAGAAAATCAAGAAGTTCCAATATTGAGTAATTTATCCTATCTAATAAACAATGGTGATGGAGGGTGCTACAAGAAACGGAATATTTTAATTATTAATGATACTTCAAAAATAACAGAACAAAGAATTATAGATTTCATCTTAAACAATAATAAAAGCAAAAAATTATCAGAATCACCCTTAAAAGCTATATTGGTTTTAGCTTATTCAGATACCTATCAGGTAGAAAAAATATCAAAAGATTTGGAGTCAACCTTAAATGCTTATAAAAAGGCATGGAGGCTTTATTCAAACAATAATCTAATAAACATGAAACAACATGAGTTACTAGGAATATATAAAGCAATACCATGTAATATAATTATATCATATTCTTCAGACATTCAATCTAATATGTATTAAACAATAAATAAAAAAACAAAATATAACATCAGCTAAAACTCCATGTGTCGGGTGACGCACCCTCTCACGTAGTTTAGCCATCACGTTCTCAGCAATTTTTTAAGAAAAACGACCATTGAAACAAAAATTAAATAAATATTATTCATTTATCCTTTTGGGAATTCTAAGTTTTTTCGCAGCAAATTCGATAATGGGAAAAATTACTTTTGGATATGGATTGGGAGATATTTTTTAC
>NZ_JABAIL010000034.1 GCF_012641475.1 Flammeovirga agarivorans
CTCACTGAACTTGGTATCACTTTTAATGAAGATGATCCGTTCAGAACATGGAATTCAGAAGGTATTATTACTACAGTTTACGATAATGGAGCTGTTATCGATATTGATCTATCAAATAAAAATCTTACAGAGGTTCCTTCTTCATTAGCTGCTTTTGCTGATGTAGAAAATATCATTCTTGATGACAACAATATCTATTTCGATGAATTAGATGTGTTATTAGGGTACGATTCGGAAATTAACCTCACATATGACGGACAAAGTGTTACACCTACTACAGTAAATGTTGTAATCAAGCATGGTGACAGCTATACTTCATCTATCACTCAAGATTATGCTGACATTACCTATAACTGGAAAAAAGGTAGTTCGTCATTGTTCGCTTCAAAAGATATCAGTTTCTCTGACTTCCAACCTGCTGATGCCGGTACATATAATTTATATGTGACTTCTACGACACATGCAGGACAAGAATACAACTTATACCAAGTCAACCTGACTTATACTTTAGGCGACAGAGATTCAGCTTACATTAAACAAGTAATTGCTGATTTAGGTAAAACAATCGATAACCCTTCTGATGAATTCAGAAACTGGACTATCGACGGGGTAAGCTATGTAGTAAATGATTATGGTGAAGTTACTTCATTAGACATCAGTGGTAATGACCTTACTTCTACTCCATCAAGTTTATTAAATCTTACCAACTTAGGCACTTTAGATGTAAGTGATAACCAATTGTACTTTGACGATTTAGATGTTCTAAGTGCAATGGGTGTAGCTAGCTTCATTTACAGTGGACAAACAATCGATCCTATTCAAGAACTTGATGCTACTGTTAAAGGTGGTGAAGGATATACTTCTGCTTTATCTGCTGCTCCTACTTATTCTGATTTAACTTACGAATGGGTTTTTGATAATGCAGGTTATTCTAATGTTCTAGACCTTGATATCTCAAATATGACTAGAGAAGATGAAGGTAACTATCAGTTATTTATCTCTTCGTCTAATCATGATGGACTAGAAATTAAGTTTGCTGACATTAATATTACTTTCGCACTTGGTGATCAAGACTCAACAAAAGTACATGATTTACTCACTGAACTTGGTATCACTTTTAATGAAGATGATCCGTTCAGAACATGGAATTCAGAAGGTATTATTACAACAGTTTACGATAATGGGGCTGTTATCGATATTGATCTATCAAATAAAAATCTTACAGAGGTTCCTTCTTCTTTAGCTGCTTTTGCTGATGTAGAAAATATCATTCTTGATGATAACAATATCTATTTCGATGAATTAGATGTATTACTTGGATACGATTCGGAAATTAACATCACCTATGACGGACAAAGTGTAACACCTACTACAGTAAATGCTGTAATCAAGCATGGTGATAGCTATACTTCATCTATCACTCAAGATTATGCTGACATTACCTATAACTGGAAAAAAGGTACTTCGTCACTGTTCGCTTCAAAAGATTTCAGTTTCTCTGACTTCCAACCTGCTGATGCCGGTACATATGATTTATATGTAACTTCTACCACACATGCAGGACAAGAATACAACTTATACCAAGTCAACCTGACTTATACTTTAGGCGACAGAGATTCCGCTTACATTAAACAAGTCATCGCTGATTTAGGGAAAACGATTGATAATCCTTCTGATGAATTCAGAAACTGGACTATCGACGGGGTAAGCTATGTAGTGAATGATTATGGTGAAGTTACTTCATTAGACATCAGTGGTAATGATCTTACTTCTACTCCATCAAGTTTATTAAATCTTACCAACTTGGGAACTTTAGATGTAAGTGATAACCAATTGTACTTTGACGATTTAGATGTTCTAAGTGCAATGGGTGTAGCAAGTTTTGTGTATGATGGACAAACTATCGATCCTATACAAGAGTTAAATACGATTGTAAAAGGTGGTGAAGGATTTACTTCTGCTTTATCTGCTGCTCCTACTTACTCTGATTTAACTTACGAATGGGTTTTTGATAATGCAGGTTATTCTAATGTTCTAGACCTTGATATCTCAAATATGACTAGAGAAGATGAAGGTAACTATCAGTTATTTATCTCTTCGTCTAATCATGATGGACTAGAAATTAAGTTTGCTGACATTAATATTACTTTCGCACTTGGTGATCAAGACTCAACAAAAGTACATGATTTACTCACTGAACTTGGTATCACTTTTAATGAAGATGATCCGTTCAGAACATGGAATTCAGAAGG
>NZ_JABAIL010000035.1 GCF_012641475.1 Flammeovirga agarivorans
CTGTACCAGAATTTGAAGTAATTTATGGATCAGTACAAATGTCTAACTTAACCAAATATATTAAGTCGAATGAGAATAATCAGGAAATCGATAAAATATATACTTTAGACGGAAAAGCAGGGATTGTACTCCTTGAATGGGGATTAGAAAATTTACAAACTACTTACAACATTAGCTAATCTCCATCCATCGGTCGACACGCCCGCTGGTCGTAGTTTAGCCATTACGTTGGCTACAATTATCAAAATATGAAAGTTTTTCTCTTATTAATAACTATTACCTGTTTCTATACTTGTAGGAAACCAACATACAAAGAATCAAAGGCAGTTATATATAATTATCAAATTTGGTTAAGTAATTTAGATAGAGTTAGTCTACGGAATGAAATGAATTCTATTGTGAATTATAAAACATATAAAGATGAAATCATATATAGTATATCCATCCCAATTGAATATTATCCAATAAAAATTAATGAAGATACTATTTCAATATTTCAATTTTCAAGGATCAAAAATGAAATAGAATATCAAGGTTCAACATGTGAATTTTTAGATTCTCTGAATATTTCTGATGACTCTATTCGAGTCTATCGTAGTTATTATGATAGACCAAATAGTTATGATGAAGAATCTGAAATATTTTGGACAAAAGATCTCGGTTTAATTGGTGTGTATAATTCTGGAGGGTGGGGAGTTTTACAATTAGTAGATTATGAACTTGACACTATGAATATGAAAGAAAAGTTATATGATTATATTATTGAAAGACACAAAAATAAAACGATTAAAAAAGTAGCCAACAATAGCTAAAACAGCAAGTCTCGGGTGACGCACCCTCGCACGCTGTTTAGCAATCACGTTGTGCGTCATAACACAAAAAGCCAATGAATACTATAAAAGTTGAAATAGATACAAGTGAATATGGAGCTGATGATTTTGCCAACTATAGAATAGACAATTATTGGCTTGATGAAAAACTTGACGAATTATATCCTAATAAATTTTATGGAGGAACAATTCCTACTTTACTCTTTGGAATGGAAATTCCTGAAGAAGAGAAAGTTGTTAAGAAAAGAATTTTACCTGAAATAGACAAAACTGTAATCTGTCCAATTTTAATGTGCCCTGATGATCTTGATTTTTCTTGTACATTAATTGTTGCTGAAATACAGAATTGTGGAACTACAATTAAATGGAATAGAATTGGAATAGATAAAACAACTGAATCTGATCCTGAAAATGTAGGTTCTAAAGTCAAGTGGTTTCAAAAAATGGATAAACTTGAGTTTGATAAGCACGAGTATCTAAAAATGCTAACCGACTTTGAAAAATATTACAAAACGGATAAAGAAAATTGGGAGCAAAGAAATACTGAATTTCAAAAGAATTTATTGGATAAAAAATAACGAACGCACAACATTAGCTAACCTCCATCCATCGGTCGACACGCCCGCTGGTCGTAGTTTAGCCATTACGTTATGACCAATTATGAAAAAAAACTACAAAACACTATTAATCATTTTTGCATGCAGTTTACTATTAGGATGCACAAACAATAAAAAACAAAATAAAATTTCAAATGTTGATAATATGGAAGAAATCTATGGCATAAATAAAGAATTTGCTCATCCTCGAGCTATTGAATTAGTTCCTGAAGAATTCTTTTGGAGTAATTACGATGAACTAGCCCCGTTTGGATCAGATGAGGGTGATATGGCTCTTGCGGAATATAGAGATTGGAGAAAGGACAACCCAAATTCTTCAATTATGGAATGCTTAATTTGGACAATTGAAAGTGTTGGAGAAATGAAATTTCAAAATTATAATAAACAACTTTTAATGGAGTCAACACTATTAAAACAGATTGAAGATCCAACTTTTGATGAACAACAATATATTTTCACTCTTGACATTTCAGTAATAGGAACAGGTTTTGGTCAGCTAGTAGACGAAGGTGAAATTGAAAAAGAAGCAAAGCCAACCATTTCAATTGCTATTAATAGATTAATAAAATGGTCAGAATTGCATTCAGATGGCGAACATTCAAAACAATTTATAGAAAACCTTCAAATATTAAATAGAATTCTTAGGGAAGCATAAAAAGGTCATAACAATAGCTACACTCCATCCATCGGGTGACACACCCGCTGGTCGTAGTTTAGCCATTACGTTGTACACCATTATAGAGAAAATGACCAAACAAAAGAGGATA
>NZ_JABAIL010000036.1 GCF_012641475.1 Flammeovirga agarivorans
TGACGGAACTGTTCCATTACATTTTTATTGTTTTTATCTGTTTTTACATTTTGCCCAATAACAGAATGAGAAAATAAAATTAATAATATGATAAACTTTGACATTATCTGATATTTTGGCTTTATGTTGTGTAACGAAATTGCTAAACAGCGTGCGAGGGCGCGTCGCCCGAGACTTGCTGTTTTAGCTGATGTTACCGCTAGTTTTTACTCATCAAATTGAGTGCCGTGGATTTTGCAATCATAAAACAAACAACCACAAAATATAGTCTTGTATAATTCAGATGGTTTTATTTCAGGCGGATTAATCAATTTTTGTCTTAACGTTCTTATTATTTCTATTTCTTCGTTCAGTTTCTTTATTTCAGCTAGTCTTTCTTGCTCGGTATAATCTTCATATTCTTCATCTTCAGGATCATTTAAATCAGCTATCCATGATTTTTTACTTTCAACTTCTTCTTCAGCAAGTTCATTAAATTTTGAATCATTGTATTTTAAAAGCAAATAGCAAAATTCAGGATATGATTGCAAATCGAAATTTGGACTTTCCATTAATATATCATAAGCCTGTTTTAAATCATTATTTAAATAACATAGCTGACTCAAGTCAGTACATGAAACCCAAGCTGTTAAGTCTTTATATGATTCACTTTTTCTAATCTTTTGGATAATTTGGTCTATTTCAGATGTCAATCCAAGTTCAATTTGACAAACGGCTTTATTAAATTTTGATTCATTGTCTTTGTCCATTAATTCAATTGACTTGTCATATAAAGTCAAAGCTTTTTGTGGATTATCTAAATAATTCTCACACACCGCTAAATTGTGGATAATTTCTACCATCTCAGTTTGAGACAAAGTCAGAGCTTTCTCAAAATAGAACTTAGCTTTCTCATAGTTTTCTTTCATTAAATATGCATAGCCAATCAAATTATATGGCATATACGATTTTGGTTCTTTGTCAATGAATGGTTGTAATATTTCTATTCCTCTTTCGTAATCATCCCAGTCCGTTATTATCTGATATGCATAATTATTTGCAGTTTTTATGGAAGGCTTAATCTCAAACGCTTTTTTTAATAATCCATCAACTTTATTAAAACTATCTGCTTCTCTACAACTTAAATAACCTATAGCCAACTTATTTATTAAATCCGTGTCATTAGGATTTTTAGTTAGTCCATTTTCAAGTTGTCTTATATCGTTTATGTTATACTGCTCGTTCATCTCTTAAATTGGCGGTAACGAAATTGCTAAACAGCGTGCGAGGGCGCGTCGCCCGATGGATGGAGATTAGCTATTGTTACCCAACGTTATTTTAATACTTTATTTACTCTATTTTGTACTTCCTCTAAAGTTATTCCACTATAGTAATCTTTGACAAACTGATGGTCATGATCATCATGAGGTATAATTTCAGGACGTTGGTTTCCAAGTTTTGTAAATACATTACATGGAATATTCATAGTTGATTCTTTATATTCTAAAATATCACTACATAACCAACCAAAATAACCTGTTTTATGGTTTTCATTATCAAAGTTTTCTAAGTAATCATTATAACTTTCCTTACTAAGTGATACCCACAAACCATATTCTAAATTTTCACAAGTACCTATTACTTTCTGTGATAAAGTTACCCTTATAAATCTATCTGTTTGTGATTCATATTTAATTTCACAAAAATCTGAACTTAATTCTCCAATTTTAGACTTTGCTTCTTCTGATAATTGAGAATAATTAAAAGGTGATTTATAAGTTAATGCAGGCCATTCTGTATGTTGTTCACCACATTCTGGACATATATTTGTATTACTATTTTGCATTACTATATTTCTTTTAAAGATGTCTGCTTGCTTAAAAGTATATTCTTAATTATTGTAGTACCCTGTAAATGTTGGGTAACGTGATGACTAAACTACGTGAGCGGTTGTGTCAACCGTGATTGGAGTTTAGTTGATGTTGGAGGTAGTAGATTTTTTACACATTTTTTCTTTCATCTTCATTGCTTCAGTAAAGTTATTCGTAGTCAACAACTCACATATTTTGTTACTCATTTTCAACTCCATATAACACATTGCTAATTTATTTTGTACGTCATAATCATATGGCTGTTCTTTAAGTAATAATTCTTTTGCATTTGTAAAATCACCTCGTTCAAAATATTTATTAGCTTTCTTATATTTTTTTAAAA
>NZ_JABAIL010000037.1 GCF_012641475.1 Flammeovirga agarivorans
CAACCCACAACAACAGCTAAAACTCCAAGACTCGGGCGACGCGCCCTCGCTCGGTGTTTAGCATTTTCGTTGTGCATAATTGTAGTAAGGAATGATGCTATCTTTATATAAATCACGTATCAAACAAATTAAATCTTCAATACTTAAAAGAGATATAAAGACTGCAAAAAAGAATTTATATTATCTTCCATTCTCTTTATCGGAGATAGAAATTAAAAATTTTGAGAAGAGTGTTTTTGTAATTATAAGGGGATCATTTGGCCGAACAATATCAGACTTAAATATTGAAAGACTCAAAATGTTTTTTGAAGATAGTGAAGGTGTTAAATATTTCTTCGATAAAGTACAGTATTTTAGATTTTACTATAAACTTTTGTTAGAAAAAGAAGAGTTTGACGAAATTGAAAGAACGATGTCAGGAGCACTAGATTGCTATGATCCAGAATTATATTACTTGTATGGATTGTATAATATAAGAATTGGAAAAATTCAAAAAGCACGAAAGTATATCTTTTTAAGTGGTATAGAAAAAAAAGAGACAATCAGTTATAACATGGCCTATTTCGATCAGTTAAAAAATGGACATGGTAATCAGATTGTGGGAAAGAGTAACATACCTTTTGTGAGAAAAATATATAGAAACAAAATCCCGTTACAACTTAAGGAAAAACTTAAGATGTTAAATGCTCCTGAATGGCTTACAAGAGATTAACTATGCACAACAACAGCTAATCTCCATCCATCGGGTGACGCACCCTCTGGTCGTAGTTTAGCATTTACGTTATAGCCAATTAAGACCGAACAAAATGAGTATTGAAGTTCCAATAATAATTCTTATTCTTGCTATTCCAATATATTTTTTATGTAATTGGTTTTTAAAAAAGAGGAATATTGGGGATAGAAAAAGAAGAAAATATTTAGCGATTTTTCCAACTATATTAATAAGTCCAATTGCATACGTAGGATTAATCTGTTTATGGTTTATTTCAGCTACTTATTATCCTACAAATGATTTTGACAAACAAGTATGGGAATCAAATCCTGAAAAAAGATATGAAATGTCAGAAAATATAATTGATAGTAAAATATTAATCGGAAAAACTAAACAAGAAATAATCGATCTTCTTGGTAACGACTTCTATTCATATAATGATAATCATATTGCTTATGAACTTGGATTTGTCCCAAGACTATTCAATATTGACTCTGACCTTTTAGATGTCTACTTTGAAAATGGAAAAGTAATTAAAGTAGACCAACACGGAACATAATATAAAAGGCTATAACAATCGCTAATCTCCATCCATCGGGTGACGCACCCTCTGGTCGTAGTTTAGCCATTACGTTATGCACAATAAGTAGACTCGAGTGAGTGAATTTTTTAAGAAACTGAAGTCAATATTCTTTAAAACAAGAGACAAAAAAATGTCATCAGATAAGGATAAGCTTTCCTTTTCAGAAAGGATTGAACTTGAAAATAGAGAACGATTAAGGAAGACCTTAAATGAAATACCAAGACTGAACTGTCCAAAAGGTTGGGAGTGTCAACAATTTAGTGTTGGAGGTTTAACTGAAATTGGATTTAGTCATGAGCAAACAAATTTACTTTTAGCTATTTCATCAAATGGTAGAGGTTTATTTGATTGTTCTACATTACAGAAAATTGATAGAGACTATGACCAAGACCACCTTATTGACTATCAAAAAATGAAATGTCATGGAATTGGTATTTTAAAAAATGAATCTCTATCAATTGCAGGCTTACATGGAGGTGGATTACCTGTCACGAGCTTAAATAAAGATAGCTTAGATGTTATGGCATTAGATTGGCCTAATACTGAACTAATCTTTGCACCAAATGGCAAGAGTGCTTATATCGAAAAGCATAGATTAGATTGTTTTAGAATTTATCGAACAGATTCTCTAAAAAGCTATGGTTTCTCTATTTGTGGTAATTATTTTGCCATTGGAACTAGTAGTGATCTACTAATTTTTAAAAGAAAATATAAAGTGCATAACAACAGCTAACCTCCATCCACCGGTCGACACGCCCGCTGGTCGTAGTTTAGCCATTACGTTAGCCACTATATATACCATGAAGCATATTTTAGTATTAGTTTTATTAATTATTTCGTTCTCATGTGCA
>NZ_JABAIL010000038.1 GCF_012641475.1 Flammeovirga agarivorans
AATTTTAGGGGTATTACTATTTTTAACTACAGTTGTTTTTTTAAGAAAGAGCCATCGAAGAAAAAATAGT
Source organism: Flammeovirga agarivorans (assembly GCF_012641475.1). Taxonomy (NCBI): domain Bacteria; kingdom Pseudomonadati; phylum Bacteroidota; class Cytophagia; order Cytophagales; family Flammeovirgaceae; genus Flammeovirga; species Flammeovirga agarivorans. The sequence goes on from NZ_JABAIL010000038.1 coordinate 71, forward strand.
AGTATGACTTTCTGGACTATATTGTATTTAATTCAACTATTTTTCCTAATTCATCCTTTATGTTTATTCATTTGGACATTACCCAATAGTAAAATAAACTTTGGAGATGGACAATTCATATTTTTACTGTTAAGGACGTTTCCAGTAAGTAGTTTTCTATTATTAATAATCGGAATTTATATAGATAAAAAACATAGAAAAGAAAATAGTAATATTATTACCACAAGCTAGTTTTGAATATTAATTAATTAAAAAACACTCCACAACAACAGCTAAAACTCCATGTTTCGGGTGACGCACCCTCACACGTAGTTTAGCCATTACGTTGCAAAACATTGGTGGATACTTCTGCAGTAAACTAACATGGCATATCTTTCAACCATACGAAGAAATTGATTTTTTATAAATTTCCTCTCAATTGATAGTCTTAAAATAAGTATTAAAGATAATATGAATGTTGAAGAATTTATTACATATAGATAAGGTACATGCTAAGAGAAAAATATTTATTTTATTTCTTATTCTTTTCTATCTATCCTATGTAAGAGATTACTTTAGATTTGAAAATTTTAGAAAATATAGTGTATTATCATTTGATAAGGCTAAAAATTTTAAGATTAAGGAACTGAATAACGATAGAGGATATTACACAATTGTATCATATGAAAAAGATAGTTTCTATATAACCTTCAATTCTTATGGTAGTGTACCAATAAGCTTAAATGATTCAGTAATAAAAGTAAATAATAGCTATGAAGTTGTATTAAAAGATAGTTTCAATAGTAGAACCATAGATTTGAGATATGTTTCTAGAAATTCTAAAATACATTACATTTTTGGGGATGTAGAAGATTTATCAGAAGATGGTATTGTAAAATAGCTTATATTACTGGATTTCTTCATTTTTAAAAATGACCTTTATATGGTTATGTAATCAAACACAAATTAAGCAGACAGTAACAATTAAACGTTTTGCAACAACAGCTAATCTCCAACCACCGGGTGACGCACCCGATTGTCGTAGTTTAGCATTTACGTTATCTACAACTAAACTAACAATGACAAAAAAGCATAATTATTTGAACCTGAAAATAGGTGAGGTTGAGCAATATTCTATGGTTGTAAAAAAGAAGGATATAGCCAAGTGGAAGTTTGAGGGGTGGTTAGAGTTTACAGAAGTTGGATTACCAAAAGGAGATGAAGATGCTTTTATGCTATATGGAGAAATCGAAAAAGATGAAATGTTAATTTTTAACAGTCCGAAACTACTTCATCAATTAGATAAAAATAAAATTTTAGGCTTAACAGTAGTAGATTACAACCCATATTTAGGTACTTATGGGATGGGAGGAGCAGGATTCTTTGGTTTTCTTCTTAGTAATAATGAGTATTTGACATATTCAGTTTGGAATGCAGGAGATTATATTATTGTTGATGACAGAGTTGTTGAATGTGATGAGGAATTGTATGGAAAAACTAAACCATGGATATCTAATCAAGGAGAAGATAAAACATGGGACGATTTATCAAATTATATTACAGGAAGCATAATAACAAATTATATAATTGAAGATGATAATTGTAGATTAGAGTTAGAAAAACATGGGAAAATAATTAATATTTCTTTTGTCAAAAACGATATTAAATTACCACGGAAAGTGGGAAGAAAACGTAACGCCTATAAGAAAGGTAATATTAAAGACTATATTATCTTTCAACATAAAGAAGGTACATTAATTGTATAAAAAGTAGATAACATTAGCTAACCTCCATCCACCGGTCGACACGCCCGCTGGTCGTAGTTTAGCCATTACGTTGGAGGTAATAAAACTAAACTAAAAATAGAATATTTATGAAATTAAAATTGATTCACCTTGTTGTTGTATTTACATTGACTAAACTAATTACTTTTGGGCAAAATGAAACTGATAAAGTTTTTGTATCACCTGAAAATACTGTAGAATTAGAATCGTATTTAGAAAAAAATGTAGAATATCCTTTAATAGCTTATAGTAATGGTGTTGAAGGGAATGTATGGGTTTCTTTTGACTTAAGTA
>NZ_JABAIL010000039.1 GCF_012641475.1 Flammeovirga agarivorans
ATTTTATTAAAATTATAATTAATCATTTCTAATTTTGATATTTGTACTTACTAGACAATACCACACAACGTAAATGCTAAACTACGACCAGCGGGTGTGTCACCCGATGGATGGAGATTAGCTAATGTTACCTACTTTTTATGCTATTTGAGTTGTATCCATATTTTTGATTTCTTGTAACCTTTTCAACTCTTCTTCAGTTACAACATACGTTTTTGACCATTTGTCATGCCAACCCCTACTCGGGTTATCAATACAACTTAATGCGTCAAAAGGATTTATTATTCTTACGATACTTCGCAACAATAACTGTTTCCTCGATGGTTTATTTAAATACTCATCTATTACATAGCTTGAAGTTAAATATTTACCAGGAGTTCGTTGAAAATAGAATTCAAAAATAAAACAATAGGTGGGGAAACCACTTCCAAAAACCATAACACTAAATAAAATACTAAACAAAAAACCCTTTATTAAATTATCTTTACTTACTTCATCTAACATTGTTATTTCAGGATTGAAGTAAAGAAATGGTTCCAAAAATAAGAATCTAGTAATTAAGGAGTATAAAATAAAATCTGCTAAAAAATGTGCGAATCGAGGACCAGGTTTTATAGAGTTAACTGTTATGGGAAATTCGTATAATTCTTCAACTTGCACTCTATTTCCATATTCATCTCTTTGCGTTCTTGTAAGAAGTTTTTCTTCTGTATAGTCTGTAATTTTTTTCATTTGCTTTAGTTATAGGTACTAGTAATTGTAGGTAACGTAAATGCTAAACTACGACCAGCGGGTGCGTCACCCGATGGATGGAGATTAGCTATTGTTGTATGCCGTTTTATTTTTCAAATTCATATTCAGATACTTTATACCAAGTCGATATATTGCCTTTAAATTCGGTATAGTTTTCTGAAATTTCTTCTTTTTGTCCAAACCCCAACTCGGTCATTCTCTTATCCAAATCGTCTATCTTTGGTAAGTCATGTAAAAGCATTTCTATAATCATTCTAGATGCTAGTATCTGAGCGTATTCAAAAAACAAATCAAACTTTTTAAAATCTTTACTAGACATTCCTGAGTGAACTAGTTTTGAACGATAACCATAAAGTTGATTAGCCTTTTTATAAATTTTCTTTCCTCTTTCATTCGAATCTGAACATAATACAGACAGATTTCTTCTAAATCTATAGGATAATTGTTCTTTTCCAGGAACAATTGTCTCCAAGCATATACACAAACAAATAAAAGACATTTCTCTACTATTTACTCTGAACGATTCAGAATAGTACTTTATTGCATTTTGTATGTAGTCCCTTTTTTTATAATTATCCTTATAATAAACTAAGAATTCGTTTGTCTGCTTTAAGTTTTCCTCAGGATATATGAAGTATTGTTCTTGAGGCTCTTCATACTTATACCAGTGATAATTGTCGAAAGTAGACCAACTGGCAAAGTAGATACCTTTGTCTTCAAAATATTGAGCTCCTAAAGTATTTTGAATATGAATCACTGAAGGATGAATAACTCTTATGGCTTCAATTGCTTCAAAGTAATCATCTTCTGTTGGGGGATTTTTTAAGTCTAAAGGCCAAAGAAGATTCATATATTCCCAATCTCTATTTCGTCCAACACCATTTTCCCTACCTTGAGATACTTCTTTCACAAGTTTCCAATTTCTTTCTTCTTGATCTTTTAATGAAATGGAATGAATATATTTCTCAGTATTATTATCTTCTACAAGTCCACCTTGTATTCCCCAATGACTTAAGTCTATATTACTAAAGTCAATATACGTACCACCTACCACTGCAAAGTGTAAGTATGATTCATTTGTTTTAGCTTCCATTTTATTTATTAATGGCATACAACGTGATGACTAAACTACGTGAGCGGTTGTGTCAACCGTGATTGGAGTTTAGTTGATGTTGGAGGTAGTA
>NZ_JABAIL010000040.1 GCF_012641475.1 Flammeovirga agarivorans
CAGCTGAGAACAATAGCTAATCTCCATCCATCGGGTGACGCACCCGCTGGTCGTAGTTTAGCCATTACGTTACCTACAATTAGAATGAATAAAGACAGACATATAAAATCAAAGAGGAAAAGAACTTGGACAGATTTACGTGTCGAAATAAAGAAACTCTGTGAACAACTGAATCTTTCTAAAGATGAATTTTCAGAGGTAAACATTAAGGAATGGAAAGAAATTGAATCTAAAATTTGGACAAGGTTTACCTCAATTAAAAACTCAAGGTGGATATGGGAAACATTAGTGGATGACTACTCTGCAATTCCAGTAAATTATAAGACTCTTGACCTAGAGTCATTATTTGATTCGTCAGAAAAAGTGTGGTTTTTGCTTGGTGAATCTGTTAATGGACAAACTAAATTTTGGAATTATGATGGAACAATAAAGGCGTTTAATAAAATTTTTTGGGAGTCTTCGCGGACTGATGAAATATTGATTGTTTCAAAAAAGTATGAATGGATTTTAATCATAAATCATCACGACATTATGATTGGAACAGGGAAAATGAAAGACCAAATTGAAAAATTAAAAAGTAGGTAACAACAGCTAAAACTTCAAGTCTCGGTCGACGCGACCTCGCTCGCTGTTTAGCAATTTCGTTGTAGTCAATTTAAGCAAACAAACAAAAATTAGATGCAATATTCAGAGCCAGAAATACTATTAAGTCAAGAATCACCTAATTGTCCAATAAAAGCAATAGTGGAACAAGATGATAGAGTAGTATATTTTTATTTATGGAGCCAAGATAACTCAAAGTATAATGTAAAATCTTGTTGGGTTAGAAATCTGAAAGAAGCTCCAGAAAAATTAAACTCTGTTGAAATGGAAAGAGGTTTACCTCCAATGCAACCTAAACAATTTTGTAAATATCCTTTAGGTGAAGGAAAACTAAATAAATCAGATTTACAGATTCTATGGAACGAAGAAGGCGATTCTGCTATCTTATTAGAGAAAGGTCGAATTCTTTCTATTATCCCAAGTTGGAGTGGTGACAAAGGATTCCATGGTTATGCAAAAAATTGTTTAGATAATAGTTCATTAGCTTGGGAACTTACCACAGAAAATACATATATAAAACGAGCTTCAAAAGCTGTTTAAATTTTGGAATTCTTTAAGACAACCGACTAAGAATCTTTTTAAAGATATTCAAAATCAAGTTCTGAATGCATACATAGAAACTTTTGGTATGTATGATAACTATTTTGCAATTGATGGTGGTGAATGGCCTTCTAAAGGGCTATTTAAAAAAGTGCAAAATTCCTCGACTATCATATCAACTGTTGCCTTATCATTTTTACCAATGCCAACAGTTGAGTTATATCTTGAAGACTATCAGAATTTTAATCGAATAGAGTTAGGGTTAAGAGTTAATGATTTAACAGAAACGCATTTTAAAGAAATAGCGAATCAAATTGGTCCAATATCTAAAACACCTTGGGAAAACATTACTTTTTTAGGTGAAGGTCATACACTAAATTTAAAAATAAATGATAGGTTTGAATCTGTATTATTAACCAAAAAGATATCATCAAACAGATGAAATAAAGTTGGGTAATTTTAGAGAATCAAAAATCACTTTTTTATGGATGATTCCAATTACAAAAAAGGAAAGAGATATAGCAATATCTGAAGGAAGTGAAAAATTAATTTCTAAATTAAATATTTTAGGTACCGAAGTTTTTTCATTAAATAGGCCTGAAGTTTACTAAATTAAAAAGACTACAACACCAGCTATACATCAAGTCTCGGCCGACGCGTCCTCGCTCGCTGCATAGCAAATTCGTTGGGTATAATTGGGAAAAGATAAACTAAATGGAAAGCAAGCATAATGAAAATAAAAGCTCATTAAGAG
>NZ_JABAIL010000041.1 GCF_012641475.1 Flammeovirga agarivorans
GTATAAGATAAAACGATTATAAGCTTAAAATTTATTGAAAATCTCATTGGTTATGAATATGCAAGCTAACGTAATGGCTAAACTACGAGCGAGGGTGCGTCACCCGAGACTTGGTGTTTAGCTATTGTTATACACATTTTTTAATCTTGTTCTTGATTTAATGCTGGAAATGATTTAGAATATTTTACTTGAATTATATCTCCTATTTTATGTTTATTACTCGAGGTCCATCCTTTATAATTCCAACCATCAACATTGAATTCATATTTTACTTTATTCCCTTTTTGATTTGTGTCGATAACCATTGAATTTGTTACTCCCAAATTATTCTGTAATTCATATTTTCTAATTTGATCTACAATTTCATAAGTACAATACCCTGGTATAAAACATATTCCAATCAATAAAACTGATTGAAAATAGACTTTTCTGGATTTTGATAATTTTTGAAATGGTAGATGCGAATAATGAAAAGACAAAAGAAATGAACTAATTAAATATCCAAATATAAAAATTGCTCCTATGATATTAAAGGGAAAAAAAGAGTTGGCTCCAAAATAAAGTTCTGAAGAAAATAAGTAAAATATTGCAGAAAAATATAGAATCCATTTATAACCAATTGGTGACCAAAACCACCATTTTAATAAATTTTCTAAGTAACTTTTCATGTTTTAATTATGATTAAATCAGTACCATTCAAATATTGTGTATAACGAAATTGCTATGCGTAGTGTCCCGAAGGGCATTACGTATAGCTGTTGTTGCCGGCAGTGTTTTATTCATTTTATTTTTGTCCAGTTTCTTGTGTCAATCCAAGGTTTTCTTTCAGCAAGTTGTTTAAAGGTCATTGTCTCCACAAAGCAGCCATCGCAAACTGAAAAAGGAACGTCAAGATTTTTTATTTTCTGAATTGTCTCCTTTGTTTTTTCGGTCAATGAATGTTCTCCGTTCCAGTCCCACCGCTCAAGTGCTTGCATAGCGTAGATCCGTCCTACAACACTCGGAGAATATAAAATGTCTTCTACAAGTTTATAATTGTCCGATTTGGTCAAACTGTCTATTGTTGTTTTGCCAATTGTTGGTCCTCCTCCATCTCCACAAGACCTACCCCATTTCAGAAAGTGTGTTGGGTTTGACATCGTTTCGTAGTAAGCAAGTTCCGTTTCTAAGTAGTCATCAGATGTTGGGGTCAATCTTAATGGGAAGATATTTAGAGCTTGATATTTTTTTATGTTCTTGTCAAAAGTCTGTGTGTAATAAACTCCATAGGACGAACACTTAATTGGGAAATTAATATGATCAATGATTACATCTCTTATAAACTCGTGTCCTTGACCTGTGAAATACATGTTAATGTTTACCAATAAAATATCCTGTTTATAATGGAGAATTGATATGACAAAATTTCCGTAACCTCCGTAGTAAATGTCACCAGTAACAGTCAAGTCAAAACCAACTTCAATGCTTCTATTTTGTTCGGGTAGATGATACTCTTTGCCCTGGAAACCAGGAAGATGTTTTGCAAACTCTTCATAGTTAGGTTTAAGTTTTGGAATTTCATTTACAAGCCCTGTAAGAATTTCCAAGTCTTCTGTTACATATTCTTGGTTTACTAGTTCTGTGGATTCTCTTAACACTCCTCGCATGTTGTCAATTTGTTTTTGCAAGACTTGTCTGTTTAAGTCAACGATAGATTTGTCAACAGTCTTGTCATTGTCAACAATCCAACAACTTGTCAGGATAATTGTTAATATTATGAGTTGTCCTCTTTTCATTTTTGCATTGCTGGCAACGTAATGGCTAAACTACGTGTGAGGGTGCGTCACCCGAACGTGGAGTTTTAGCTGGTGTTACAGAGCTT
>NZ_JABAIL010000042.1 GCF_012641475.1 Flammeovirga agarivorans
TTCTGAAGAAAAGAAGTTAATTTCATTAGAAGAATATGAGAGTATTCGTAGTAACGAAATAGATACACTTCGAATTGAAATAGACTTATAAAATCGAAACGAAATAAAAAGGACATATAACAACAGCTAAAACTCCATGTGTCGGGTGACGCACCCTCACACGTAGTTTAGCCATCACGTTGTGTTCAATTAAACAAGACGATTAAGAATGGAAGAAACTGATTTTTTACAGAATAGGATTTTAGATGAACTAAATCTATTAATTAATCATCTTGATAAATATGAAGAAAAAAACTGGTCTGACTATTTTAGAAAAGTGCAAAGATTAATTGATAACGGAGATGTTAGAGGAGTAGATAGTTTAAATACTATTCGCGGAGGAATGGGGAGCTTTAATGATTTAGTCATTAGTAAAATGAATGGACATAAGGTTGAAAAGAATGGAGAAAACTTTGCAAACTTAGAATTAATGAAAATCAGTAAGTTAGTATTTAAATCGGTAGACGAACTTAAACGATTAATTAAATAGTATAATAATAAACGAAAAAAATATATTTAAACAGAACACAACATCAGCTAAAACAGCAAGTCTCGGCCGACTCGTCCTCGCTCGCAGTTTAGCAAATCCGTTATAGCCCATTAAATGGAAACTCAACAATAATTAAAACAAACAGCAATAGTATGGAGCTTCTAATTTTACTGTTATTATTTATATTTTTTTTTGCAAGTATTTTATTACTACCTGCTTTTTTTATTGTAATAAGAGCAAAACGTTTTCATGCTCAATTAACAATAGGTCAGGCATTTTCAATGAGAATTAGAAAAACAGCTTCAGATAATGTGCTTAAAGGATTAGCTATTGTACAGGAACATAATTTTAATGTGAGTTTATCGGAATTAGAAACTTTGGAACTTGCAGGAGGCGATCCATATAAAGTTATGGAAGCTATGGTAAATTATAGTCATGTAAAATCATTGAATATTAAAACATTATTTGCAATGAATCTTTCTGGCTTAGATTTCAAAGATGCTATTGAGAAAAATCTAATTGAACAAGAAATAAAATTAGAAAAACAAGAATTTGGAGGGTTTATTATAGATTATCATGTTAAGTATAAATATAGAATAGGAGTAGGTCAACAAAAAATTGTTAAAGAAGAAATAGAGAAAGAAATATCTCAAAGACTCTTAAATTTCTTTATGTATTGGGAAGGAGATAATCTATTTAATATTAATAATTATATAAAGACGAATGTATTAAATCATGAATATTGGGATAAAATTTTATGTTTAGATTTGAACTTTCAAGAAATAGAAATTAAAAATAAATAAAACGGGCTATAACAACAGCTAAAACTCCACATTCGGGTGACGCACCCTCACACGTAGTTTAGCCATTACGTTACAGAGCATTCAATCTAACAAACAACATCAACTGATGAAATCAATAAAGATAAAATATATAATTTATTACGTACTACTAATTAGTATTATTTCAATATTTAATACTGCTTATCTTCAAACAGATATTTTTTTAATTTTAAATAGCGTAGCATTTAGTTTAGTTGGAATTATATTTTCAATTCTTTATTTGAGAACGGGAAAAATAAAAGCAAATTTGTTGTTGTTATGGTCAGTTCCTCAGCTATTAATTTTGAGTGAGCCAGTATATTATCAAGGTCAAAATATTATCATACCAATTTTTGACGTAACACAGTTTATTAATATAAAATTTGGTC
>NZ_JABAIL010000043.1 GCF_012641475.1 Flammeovirga agarivorans
TGTAACGTTGTGTAACATCAACTAAACTCCATGTGTCGGGTGACTCACCCTCACACGTAGTTTAGCATATATGTTGTGCATTATTGATAAATCCTAAAATAAATGTTTAAAGAATTAATTATTTGTTTAATCTCACTAGTGCTTCTTAGCTGTAATTCTAAAGAAATTGAAAACTGTGAGAAGAAAACAGTACACTATTCTGAATTACCAAAGGAGGTTAAAAATGTAATATTTGAAGATTATTTTAAAGATCCACATAGCTCAAATATTTATTCAAGTTTTAAAGACTTAAATAAGCCATATAGGTATTTCGAGACTACTGAGCAGACCTTTCTACCTTGGATATATGATCAGTATCTACACAGGATTGATGATGAAAAAAAATTTAAAATTGACATTACTTCTGAACATGGAGCAAAGAAGATAGTACTCAATGACTACTTATTCGTGGCGATGCATTACAATATTTATGAAAGAGATAGTTCAAAATATTCTTTTACGCGATATACCTTGGAATAAATAAAAAACAATGCACAACATTGTATAAAAATAATAGCGGTTTAATCGCTAAAACGAAAGTGAAATTTATAAAACAAACAACAGTAAGAAACCGAAAAGTAAATGGATGAAAATCCGCTACTATTCTTATACTTAACCGTTATGGTTAACTAACAAATGAAATTTAAACAAATCATAGAAGAGTCAAAGTCTTACTTTGGAGAAGATAGAAAGAGGTTAAAGAAAAAAATCCTTTCCTTCAATTTCAATGGTAAGGAATATAAAGAATGGAGAAAACAGCTTAAAGCTGTTACTAAACAGCCATTTGATATCAGTTATGGAATGTTCGATGATTTAATTGAAAACTTGAAAGAAAATAAACTTGATGATATAGACTGGAATTGGTTAGGAAACTTAAGTTGGGAGTTTAAAATTCTTTTGAATAAAGGTATTAATAAAGGTTTTGATTGGGATAAAAAGTTAGCAAAAAAGTGCAACGGAACTGCTAAAATATTACAGGTTTACATATCTGATATTTTACCTTGTTATACTATAGATACTTATTCTATGACATATAATGAAAAGGACAATTATTATGAGTTTAAACCATATGAAATCAATTCTGTAAAACAATCAAACGAATTAAAGAACATCAGAAACCTTTTAGAATCAAAAGGCTACCTGTACTTGAATAAGAAAACGTCATTAAAGAAATATAAAGAACTTTATTCTGACTGTAATTCTTATGGTGGAGCATGTTTGTTTGACGTTTTATTTAGCGATACTGAAAATTATCAAACTGATTATTTAAGGTTTAACGACAAAATTCTAAAGGATAAAACTGACAAAAAAATTGCATGGAGAGAGTATCTTGCAAAAGACGGTAGTCTATTAAAACGATTAGAATATCGATATTTCCCATCAAAAAATGTACTTCTAACTACAACTGATAAAGATGGACAAATCATAGAGGTTAAAGTATGGAGAGACATTGAAGGTCAACTCCACAGAGAATTTAAACTTGATATTTTGAAAGAACATAAAAAGAAAACTATAACAAGAGCTAAAAAATCATAACCACCCTTTGGGATGGCAACGATTTTTAGCCATCACGTTAGAGATCAAAAACTTTAAAAAATGAAAATATACTTATACCTCTTAACTTTCTTGATTAGTTTTAAT
>NZ_JABAIL010000044.1 GCF_012641475.1 Flammeovirga agarivorans
AAGCGCTTGACTCTGAATGAGGAAAACGTATTATACGGGACCTCGCGACAGAGCGCTAAAGCGCGTCGCAACTGCTCTTTAACAATTTATCAGACAATCTGTGTGGGCACTCAAAGTGACATGGATTCTTAACGTCCTCGGACGAAAAATGAATACCAAGTCTCAAGAGTGAACACGTAATTCATTACGAAGTTTAATTCTTTGAGCATCAAACTTAAATTGAAGAGTTTGATCATGGCTCAGATTGAACGCTGGCGGCAGGCCTAACACATGCAAGTCGAGCGGTAGCACAGAGAGCTTGCTCTCGGGTGACGAGCGGCGGACGGGTGAGTAATGTCTGGGAAACTGCCTGATGGAGGGGGATAACTACTGGAAACGGTAGCTAATACCGCATAACGTCGCAAGACCAAAGTGGGGGACCTTCGGGCCTCATGCCATCAGATGTGCCCAGATGGGATTAGCTAGTAGGTGGGGTAACGGCTCACCTAGGCGACGATCCCTAGCTGGTCTGAGAGGATGACCAGCCACACTGGAACTGAGACACGGTCCAGACTCCTACGGGAGGCAGCAGTGGGGAATATTGCACAATGGGCGCAAGCCTGATGCAGCCATGCCGCGTGTGTGAAGAAGGCCTTCGGGTTGTAAAGCACTTTCAGCGGGGAGGAAGGCGGTGAGGTTAATAACCTCATCGATTGACGTTACCCGCAGAAGAAGCACCGGCTAACTCCGTGCCAGCAGCCGCGGTAATACGGAGGGTGCAAGCGTTAATCGGAATTACTGGGCGTAAAGCGCACGCAGGCGGTCTGTCAAGTCGGATGTGAAATCCCCGGGCTCAACCTGGGAACTGCATTCGAAACTGGCAGGCTAGAGTCTTGTAGAGGGGGGTAGAATTCCAGGTGTAGCGGTGAAATGCGTAGAGATCTGGAGGAATACCGGTGGCGAAGGCGGCCCCCTGGACAAAGACTGACGCTCAGGTGCGAAAGCGTGGGGAGCAAACAGGATTAGATACCCTGGTAGTCCACGCCGTAAACGATGTCGATTTGGAGGTTGTGCCCTTGAGGCGTGGCTTCCGGAGCTAACGCGTTAAATCGACCGCCTGGGGAGTACGGCCGCAAGGTTAAAACTCAAATGAATTGACGGGGGCCCGCACAAGCGGTGGAGCATGTGGTTTAATTCGATGCAACGCGAAGAACCTTACCTGGTCTTGACATCCACAGAACTTTCCAGAGATGGATTGGTGCCTTCGGGAACTGTGAGACAGGTGCTGCATGGCTGTCGTCAGCTCGTGTTGTGAAATGTTGGGTTAAGTCCCGCAACGAGCGCAACCCTTATCCTTTGTTGCCAGCGGTCCGGCCGGGAACTCAAAGGAGACTGCCAGTGATAAACTGGAGGAAGGTGGGGATGACGTCAAGTCATCATGGCCCTTACGACCAGGGCTACACACGTGCTACAATGGCATATACAAAGAGAAGCGACCTCGCGAGAGCAAGCGGACCTCATAAAGTATGTCGTAGTCCGGATTGGAGTCTGCAACTCGACTCCATGAAGTCGGAATCGCT
>NZ_JABAIL010000045.1 GCF_012641475.1 Flammeovirga agarivorans
AGGAGTTCTGAATCGGTTTTATTTTGATATATTTTTGAAAATTTATTCATCCTACATTTATGGTTGCCAACGTAGCACATATACGTCGTAACCAGCTTTTGCTGGGTATGAACGTTATATGCATTGTTCCACGCCGTTTGATTTTTTACTTTAATTCTTCAAAATATTTAATTGTTTCCGTTTGATTTTGTCTTTTCGCTGTATCAATTGGTAATTCGTTTCTGTAATTCCTCAAATTCAAATCTGCACCATTATCTACCAAAACTTTTATTGTTTCCAAATGCCCTCCAAATGATGCACTATGAATTGGAGCATATTTTTGTGGGTCTGTTTGAACATTCACATTTGCTCCTTTTTCAATTAAGAGTTCTACAATATTTGCAAAACCGTTCATTGAAGCTGCATGAAGTGGAGAGAAATTATTGCCTCTTGTCAAACTGGCATTTTCGTTTACTTCATCTGATAGAAGATACTTAACAATTTCAATATTTCCTGAACCTGCTGCCCAATGAATTGATGCTAATTCTTCTGAGTTGGAATTACATTTTATTTTTTCTCCTCCGATTTCAGCAGCAATTTTTAGGAATTCTTCATTATTGCCTCTTCTGATTAGTTCTTCTAACTGAAAGTTATTTATTTCCACTTTTTCATTGAGCTATTTGATTTGGGTTCTGCTTTCCCCAACCATTTTTTAAATAGATTTTTCATAATTGATTCATTTGATGTTACTCAAAAAGTCAGGTTCTTTATATCTCATTGTTTTGTAATATTTGGGTCTTGTATCCATTCTTATGTGCAACCAAATTACTCCTAAACCTGCAGTATTCAACCAAATCAATTTTTGGTTTTCAATTTCTTCGAGTATAGATTTTCCAACTCTTTTAAATACTTCAATTATCTGCTCTTGTTCTGCCAACCTTATAAATTTACCCATGTGGTTGTAAATTTCTTTATCTATCTTTTTTGTTGGTATAACCAATCTTGCATTCTTTCCCAAATTCATGAAATCTATTACCTGCTCATTCTTATGTATAAAATCTTTGAACGCACTTTCATTTATCGGCAAATACTCCAAAGGTTGGCTTCTTTGTAAGATGCATTCATATTTCTTTTCTAAGAACCCTTTTTTTATTGCAGGATGCTCCCAATAAAATGCTTCATAATCCAACTTTATCAATTGGTCTTTATAAAATTTAACAAATTTTGGATTATTTATCCATAGTTCAAATACATCTTTAAAGGATAAATATTTTTCACCATTTTTTAATCGAAATCGAACTGTATTCTCATTTTGCCCTTTTATTTCAATGTCGAATTTTTGATGCACTATTTTCTTTTTTTAATGGTGTGGAACGTAATGGCTAAACTACGTGTGAGGGTGCGTCACCCGAACGTGGAGTTTTAGCTGGTGTTACAGAGCTT
>NZ_JABAIL010000046.1 GCF_012641475.1 Flammeovirga agarivorans
AAGCAATAATAAAGTATTTTATTTTTCCCTCCATAAAATTAACAAATCCTTATCATTGAAAAATAATCCGCTAGGGAAGGTGCGAACAAGTTCCTGATATGAGATCATCATATTCATCCGGAGCGCATCCCAGAGGGACATCATGAGCCATCAACTCACCTTCGCCGATAGTGAATTCAGCACTAAGCGCCGTCAGACCCGAAAAGAGATTTTCCTCTCCCGCATGGAGCAGATTCTGCCATGGCAGAATATGACCGCTGTCATCGAGCCGTTTTATCCCAAGGCGGGCAATGGCCGACGGCCCTATCCGCTGGAGACCATGCTGCGTATTCACTGCATGCAGCATTGGTACAACCTGAGCGACGGTGCCATGGAAGATGCCCTGTACGAAATCGCCTCCATGCGCCTGTTTGCCCGATTATCCCTGGATAGCGCCCTGCCGGATCGCACCACCATCATGAATTTCCGCCACCTGCTCGAGCAGCATCAACTGGCCCGTCAATTGTTCAAGACCATCAATCGCTGGCTGGCCGAAGCAGGCGTCATGATGACCCAAGGCACTTTGGTGGATGCCACCATCATTGAGGCACCCAGCTCTACCAAGAACAAAGAGCAGCAACGCGATCCGGAGATGCATCAGACCAAGAAAGGCAATCAGTGGCACTTTGGCATGAAGGCCCACATTGGTGTCGATGCCAAGAGTGGCCTGACCCACAGCCTAGTCACCACCGCGGCCAACGAGCATGACCTCAATCAGCTGGGTAATCTGCTTCATGGAGAGGAGCAATTTGTCTCAGCCGATGCCGGCTACCAAGGAGCGCCACAGCGCGAGGAGCTGGCCGAGGTGGATGTGGACTGGCTGATCGCCGAGCGTCCCGGCAAGGTAAAAACCTTGAAGCAGCATCCGCGCAAGAACAAAACGGCCATCAACATCGAATACATGAAAGCCAGCATCCGTGCCAGGGTGGAGCACCCGTTTCGCATCATCAAGCGGCAGTTCGGCTTCGTGAAAGCCAGATACAAAGGGCTGCTGAAAAACGATAACCAACTGGCGATGTTATTCACCCTGGCCAACCTGTTTCGGGTGGACCAAATGATACGTCAGTGGGAGAGATCTCAGTAAAAACCGGAAATAACGCCAGAAATGGTGGAAAAAATAGCCTAAATAGGCTGATTCGATGTGTTTGCGGGAAAAAAATCGGCCCAGATCCGCGAAATTTTAATCAGCGAGTCAGCTTGGGAAGAAATGACCTGCTTATTCGCACCTTCCCTATCAATTTCAATAGAAAGCTTTTAATGAGCACAATCTTTTTCTTGATGTTTCGGGGCGTATAACAACGTATGAATCCATGCGCTAGGCAAT
>NZ_JABAIL010000047.1 GCF_012641475.1 Flammeovirga agarivorans
TACTTTACTCGACGACCTGAAGAAACGCGGAATAACTTTCATAGCCATCAAGGACAGAATAGACACAAATGCGCCAGTTATAGGGGAAATCTATACTCATCTGATGGCGATATTCTCTAGCTTTGAACGCAACCGCAATATTGAAAGAACGCGCTCAGGCCTTGCAGCTGCACGCGCAAGGGGCCGTGTGGGAGGGAGAAAACCGTCACTTTCTGAAGAAGATGTTAAACAAATTAGAATCTTACTTGCTGATCCTGAAATGACAGTTGGGGCACTGTTGCAAAGTTAGCGATGAGGCAGCCTTTTGTCTTATTCAAAGGCCTTACATTTCAAAAACTCTGCTTACCAGGCGCATTTCGCCCAGGGGATCACCATAATAAAATGCTGAGGCCTGGCCTTTGCGTAGTGCACGCATCACCTCAATACCTTTGATGGTGGCGTAAGCCGTCTTCATGGATTTAAATCCCAGCGTGGCGCCGATTATCCGTTTCAGTTTGCCATGATCGCATTCAATCACGTTGTTCCGGTACTTAATCTGTCGGTGTTCAACGTCAGACGGGCACCGGCCTTCGCGTTTGAGCAGAGCAAGCGCGCGACCATAGGCGGGCGCTTTATCCGTGTTGATGAATCGCGGGATCTGCCACTTCTTCACGTTGTTGAGGATTTTACCCAGAAACCGGTATGCAGCTTTGCTGTTACGACGGGAGGAGAGATAAAAATCGACAGTGCGGCCCCGGCTGTCGACGGCCCGGTACAGATACGCCCAGCGGCCATTGACCTTCACGTAGGTTTCATCCATGTGCCACGGGCAAAGATCGGAAGGGTTACGCCAGTACCAGCGCAGCCGTTTTTCCATTTCAGGCGCATAACGCTGAACCCAGCGGTAAATCGTGGAGTGATCGACATTCACTCCGCGTTCAGCCAGCATCTCCTGCAGCTCACGGTAACTGATGCCGTATTTGCAGTACCAGCGTACGGCCCACAGAATGATGTCACGCTGAAAATGCCGGCCTTTGAATGGGTTCATGTGCAGCTCCATCAGCAAAAGGGGATGATAAGTTTATCACCACCGACTATTTGCAACAGTGCCGTCAGAGGGGATGGCAATGCCGGAGTCGTTGTCACATATCACGACGGAATCACAGTGGAGAAGCCTGGTGCTGAAATCCGG
>NZ_JABAIL010000048.1 GCF_012641475.1 Flammeovirga agarivorans
GGCGGCCGTAACTATAACGGTCCTAAGGTAGCGAAATTCCTTGTCGGGTAAGTTCCGACCTGCACGAATGGCGTAATGATGGCCAGGCTGTCTCCACCCGAGACTCAGTGAAATTGAACTCGCTGTGAAGATGCAGTGTACCCGCGGCAAGACGGAAAGACCCCGTGAACCTTTACTATAGCTTGACACTGAACATTGAGCCTTGATGTGTAGGATAGGTGGGAGGCTTTGAAGCGTGGACGCCAGTCTGCGTGGAGCCAACCTTGAAATACCACCCTTTAATGTTTGATGTTCTAACGTTGGCCCCTGACCGGGGTTGCGGACAGTGTCTGGTGGGTAGTTTGACTGGGGCGGTCTCCTCCCAAAGCGTAACGGAGGAGCACGAAGGTTAGCTAATCCTGGTCGGACATCAGGAGGTTAGTGCAATGGCATAAGCTAGCTTGACTGCGAGCGTGACGGCGCGAGCAGGTGCGAAAGCAGGTCATAGTGATCCGGTGGTTCTGAATGGAAGGGCCATCGCTCAACGGATAAAAGGTACTCCGGGGATAACAGGCTGATACCGCCCAAGAGTTCATATCGACGGCGGTGTTTGGCACCTCGATGTCGGCTCATCACATCCTGGGGCTGAAGTAGGTCCCAAGGGTATGGCTGTTCGCCATTTAAAGTGGTACGCGAGCTGGGTTTAGAACGTCGTGAGACAGTTCGGTCCCTATCTGCCGTGGGCGCTGGAGAATTGAGGGGGGCTGCTCCTAGTACGAGAGGACCGGAGTGGACGCATCACTGGTGTTCGGGTTGTCATGCCAATGGCACTGCCCGGTAGCTAAATGCGGAAGAGATAAGTGCTGAAAGCATCTAAGCACGAAACTTGCCCCGAGATGAGTTCTCCCTGAGACTATAAGTCTCCTGAAGGAACGTTAAAGACGATGACGTTGATAGGCCGGGTGTGTAAGCGCAGCGATGCGTTGAGCTAACCGGTACTAATGAACCGTGAGGCTTAACCTTACAACGCCGAAGATGTTTTGGCGGGTTTGAGAGAATTTTCAGCTCTGATACAGATTAATCGATACGTTGGTGAGACGTGTTGATAAAACAGAATTTGCC
>NZ_JABAIL010000049.1 GCF_012641475.1 Flammeovirga agarivorans
AACGAAAATGCTAAACACCGAGCGAGGGCGCGTCGCCCGAGTCTTGGAGTTTTAGCTGTTGTTGTGGGTTGTATATTTTTTTAATTTTTGATATAAAGTTGATTTCTTACGATCCTTCAATACCCGTTTTGCAAAACTATCAAAATTCTCTTTTGATTCCTCTTTTAAGTAATTCTCATACATGGGATTTTCGGTAGAAAGATATACTAAATCAACAGTATTTTTTTCGTTCATAAAGTTAATATCTATAGCTCCTGCAAAATATGATTCCTTAATATTTAAATTCTTTATCGGTTCAAGAATGTTTGAAATTATATATGATTTATCATACGTTCTTATTATTGTTTGATAAATAATTTCTTCATTTTCTGAAGGAATGAAAAACGAATACAAATAAGATGATCTAAGTAATAAATCTAGTTCTTTATATTCTCTTAGTCCATAAAGGCTTTTTATTCGTTCATCTAAATGTGGTATTAATGATCGCACATCTGATTCTAAACTTTCAGGATAACTGTTACATGAATCTAATAGCGTTAATGCTTGATTATATTTCTGTTCAACTAATGATATTCTTGCAAGGTTCAAAAAGGAGTTATGTTTTAGAGTTTTATCTGTAATGGTTATGTTGAAGATTAAAGGTTTATTATTCGATTCTAAAAATACTGTTTTGGTGTGTGACCAATAAAATTCTTCTTTTGAATGAATAACTCTTTTATTGTATTCTTTTGATTTTGAATGATTTTTTTGAAGATATAAACTACCTAGTCTATTTAAAATGAAGAGGTTATATAAACTTCTAGAAAAGTCTTTTAAAAGATTCTCATATATAGATATTAATCTTTTTTCTAAGACCATTTTTTGATTGTCTGTTAATTTTAATTCAGTATCAGAAAATAACTCTTCTTCGATTGCTTGAGCATAATAAATCCTGACAGTATCTGATTCAAATGATTGACCATATACTGGTATGCCAAATATTAATAATAGAAGTATTATTTGATGGTACATTAAGTTTAAGTCTAATTGAAATGCTTGATTATATAACCCACAACGAATTTGCTAAACT
>NZ_JABAIL010000050.1 GCF_012641475.1 Flammeovirga agarivorans
ATTTTATTAAAATTATAATTAATCATTTCTAATTTTGATATTTGTACTTACTAGACAATACCACACAACGTTTGGGCTAAAAAGCGTTGTTGCCCCGCAGGGCAGCTATGATTTTTTAGCCATTGTTGTGCGTTCGTTTTATTTTAATTCAGTTCTTAGTTTCATTAGTAACTTACCTAATCTGTTTTTTCCTTGTCCATTGCCACCGTCCCCCCAGTAAGAATCATTTTCTGTATGTTCTACCAGTATTTTGTCCTCTGTACTTAATAGTAACTCTTGAAGTTCTTTATGTTGTGTAAATTTTGCTTTCAAAGCTTCATACATGACATTGTCTTTCATATTATCCCAATTTGGTCTAATTTTTACTTTTCGGGTTCGTCCTAATTCAGCAGCTTTCATGGGAGAAATAGCCTTTCTAATCTTGTTTGCGTATTCAGAACCTGAAAATTTTTGTGCTTGGAAGTAATGCTCAGTGGTTTTCCACAGCTTACCTTTTAATTTAATAGGAAACTGGGCAAAATTTGAAAATTCACCGTATTTCCCATTTTCTGAATAGAATTTTATTCTAGTACCTTCATTCATTTAGTCTAAATCATCTCTATTAAAATCATTCTTAAATTCAGAAGTATTATCAAATCCGAAAGTTTCAAGTTTTTCTAAGTATGGGATATAATCAGTTTCTTCAAATTTATAGGAATCAACTTTCCATAAAAAATAAATGATCCATTGATACCATCGCGCTGGACAAGGATACTTTTGCAAATACTTTAAACGTTCATCGAAATTCAAATCTTTTTGGTCTAGCCATTCATTTAATATCATCATATGTGTCTCACCGCCACCCATTCTCCACCCCATACTATATGGATGAAAATTTGGAGCATAAATCCAAGGTGGAGGAATATCTCCGTATTTCATTATTAGTTCTTTACTAGACTTTAAATACCAATCTGAATCTTTATATTTCCCCATTTAAATTTCGGTAATGACGCACAACGTAATGGCTAAACAGCGTGCGAGGGTGTGTCGCCCGAGACTTGCTGTTTTAGCTGGTGTTATGGGCTT
>NZ_JABAIL010000051.1 GCF_012641475.1 Flammeovirga agarivorans
TTTCAATTGTATCCATTTTTACAAACCCTTGTCCATGTGTCAAGTTTGTAGATAAAAATAAAATAAATATGACTATCAGTTTATTCATCGACTCTCTTTGTATGCGGCACAACGACTCGGGCATGGTGTCGCAGGCGGGTTGCGTCGCACCCGACCTGTGCAATATGCCCCTTGTTAGCTCTATTTATTTTTCATTCTTTTTAATATTTCAAATTCTGTCTTAGCCATATTGACTATCAATGAATAAGCTTTAGGGATTGTCTTTGAATTTTTAAAAAAATCTTCTAAAGCTTCAACTGAAGATTCGGCTTTGACTAATTCATTACTCAAAAGCCAATATTCTCCAAGATAAAGGTGAGCATATAACTTTTCTATTTCACTTTGATCTGAAAGTAATAATTCATCAATTAGTCCTTTTACCTTGTGATCATTTTTGTGGTTATCATCAAAAAGATAATAATCAATTAGTGAATGTTGATTTTCTTTCTCTCTATTTCGCTCTTCTTTTTTTGAATATATATCTTTTCTATAAACAAGCTTATGATCGCGTATAAAATACCATCTAACTATAGAATTAGTTTTATCAACTTCCTCGTCAAATTGTCGAGTTTTTCGGTTAAAATTAGTTGCTAAAACTACCATATCTCCATCTTTTGTATCATTATAAACAGAAAAAATTAATCGCGCATCAGCTCCGTTTTCTTGCTTTATATAAACTTTAACCTGATCGTCTTTAGTCAAGCCAAGATAAACTTTATTTAAAATATCATTCATCTCATCATAGCTGAGCTGTTTGTACAAGTCTGTCATAAAAAATGCATCTGCAAAGGTTTGATGAACGAAGTAAAAAGAATTTATACCTAATTGATTCTCTGAATATAATTTTGAGTGTTTGATTATTATTCGATCGTTTCCATATGTCGAAAAACCACAAAAAAGTAATAGTAAAAAAGTTATCTGTTTCATCATGTTATTTTAGTATTTAGAGCTAACGTAATGGCTAAACTACGACCAGCGGGTGCGTCACCCGATGGATGGAGATTAGCTAATGTTAGCCACTGT
>NZ_JABAIL010000052.1 GCF_012641475.1 Flammeovirga agarivorans
CGTTAGCTTGCATATTCATAACCAATGAGATTTTCAATAAATTTTAAGCTTATAATCGTTTTATCTTATACATTCATCTCTTGTGAAAAAGCTCAACAAATTAACTATGAATTATTAGATAATAAGAATTGGTATTTTTGTAGGACAGATGATGAGAGTGCAGATATGAAGTACGATTATCTTGAGGGAGGGATATTAAAACTAACCTATGATTTATATGATTCTTCTAAATCAGTGAGTTTTATCAATGCCAATACAAGTATTGTATTAGATTCCATAAACGTATTACATGAATTTTATGATACCAATTCAAATCTAGGTCATATTACTTCTTTAACTGAAGATACTTTGATAATTGCGATGAGAACACCATTAAACCTTCATCTTTATAACGGTAGTTATATACCTTTTGAAATAGATACATTGAGATTTACTTCAAGTTATAAGAACGTAGATTTCTTTTCTTTGGAAGGTTATTATCCAAAATTTAAAGTTCTATCATTTTATTTTCTATTAAATAAGATTAAAGTAGAGATAACTCCAAATGGCATACTATATCTTAATAATAAAGGAGTCAATTATAAAGGACAACTGAATGAAGAAGAACTGTCTATTTTAAAAAAGAAATTGCTAATAGCATGTTATATTTCAAAGATAGATAGGGTGTTCTTTAAAACTAATTTAAGAATAGGTTTAGGTGAATGTTGGAATTCCAATATAAAAATGAATATTCAATTGGAAGAAAATCATGAATTATCAGAAGAGAATGACTTCTTACTAAGACATTTAAGGCTAAGAAATAATGAATTGTCAATTTATATAAATGAAGACTTTTGTTATGATTATAACTTGGGCGAATTGACAAATTATATCAAAAATCTGTCAGAAACGGTTGAAGTACAAAAAGTTATAGATAATCACGATTTCATTATTGATAAAAAAGAATTATAATTATTAATTACGCAAGCTAACATTAGCTAATCTCCATCCATCGGGTGACACACCCGCTGGTCGTAGTTTAGCCATTA
>NZ_JABAIL010000053.1 GCF_012641475.1 Flammeovirga agarivorans
TGAAGACGTGAGGAAGTCACTTGGTCTGGACGATTAACTATTCCGATCGGGCGCTCAAATCGTTACGCAAGATGGACAAACAGAACGCACGACGGATTGTGGATTTTATGAGTTTACGCATTGCAGTTGCTGCCGATCCTCGCCAGTCAGGGAAGCCGCTCAAAGGTGAGCTGGGCGAGTTCTGGCGCTATCGGGTGGGAGATTATCGCGTTCTGTGTGAGATCCGAGATGACGAGCTTGTTATCCTTGCCGCCACGATTGGACATCGCCGCGAAGTTTACGACTGAAGCCCGCTATGCGGGCTTTTTTGATGCCGACAACAGGTATTATGGTAAATACTCGACTAACTACGTGTTCTACTGTTTGTCGGTTTTAGTTAACCAGCAGGTTGTCTTAACGATAATGTAGCCGTTATTTTTAACTAATAAGGTCATATTGTTAACGTCAGGCATAATAAAAGACATTATGGCCTCAGAGTTATCATCAGAAGCAGCTCTCTGCATTACTACTTCGATTCCCTTTTCTTTGAATCTATAAGTATCCAGTTGCCTATTAAACTTAGAAAGACCTACAACCATACTTAGTTTGTTATCTTTAACAGTAAGAGATGCTTCCTGAGTACCATTACATCGGTAGTAAGCGGTGTAACCGTCAGCAAAAGATCGACCGGGGAATATAAATGCTAGGAACGCAATTAACCAATACATAGTTGAGAATCTTGGTATTACACATTTCACTATCCTCTCTTTCATTTTTCGTTCACCATACTTTGTTATCTGATTTTTAATTTTTCTATTTTATAAACCAAGTCTCTACCAAAAAGGCGAAAATTATCCTCAAATAATAATAATTGTTTAAGAACATCCATGAAAGCAGCTGCTTCACCCTCAGTTATGGGAGCTACTCTATATAACATATAACCTGAGTTAAGGGTTTCTTTTATACTTTCTTCAATGCTCATTATAAATATTAGTGGATTATCATTTTTCTTCCCCCATGGGTTTCTAATTAATCCTTCGATGT
>NZ_JABAIL010000054.1 GCF_012641475.1 Flammeovirga agarivorans
ATTGTACTATGATCTACAACTAATGAAATATTCGATTGTGTATTATCAGTGGCTAAATCTGCGGCTTTTGTAAAGATGGCTCCACCATTGCCTGCAGTGTTCCCAAAGACCGTTACGTTTTCTAATACTAACGCTACCGGGTTACCATTCTTGTATCTTCCTTCAATACCAATGGCTCCACCTGATTTTGCTGATGTATTATTATTAAATGTCGTTTTCTTTACTGTTACAGTGGCTCCTTCTGCTAAGCTTAAACCTGGTGCGATAAAAAGACCACCGCCAAATCTTTCGGTGGTAGCTTGTGTTGTATTGTTTTCAATTGTCGTATTTACAATCTCTACATCACTACCAACAGCTGAGATACCGCCACCATGACCTGTTGATGTTGTGTTACCACTTATCGTCATATCAGCAAAAGAAACTAGACCTGTAACGTCTAAAATATTTACTCCACCACCGTTTCCAGCTGCGTCTCCACCTGTTACAGTGAAATGATTAAAATTAACGTCTATATCACCGCCTGAAACTTGGATCACTGAGCCATTATTAATCACCTGATTGGCTAAACCTTCTAGAATATCTTCTGAAGCATCATCGCCTTGGATTGTCAACGATTTTGTGATTGCAATTTGTTCTTTATGCGTACCATTGATGGTAATTACATCTTCCGCAGATGCATCATCAATCGCTTCTTGAAGCGTATAATATTGTGTTGATGTCGTTGTATTGAATACGGTATTGACAGGATCAAAAGCTTTCTTCTCTCCCTCATAAGCACCTGCATCTGGCGTCTCTTTTCTTGGTAATCCTAAAGCATCTTCACTGATTGTACTTCCTGCTGCAAAATCTAATGCGGCACTTCTGTCTCCAATCGTTAGAACCTTTACAGCTCCGGCCAAATCTACTAATTCTGATGATAACTGAAGGTCATAAACATCGTTAGTCAGGTCTTTACTGTTCGTAATATTCTCTATTGGTAAGGCATTTACTTTACCTAA
>NZ_JABAIL010000055.1 GCF_012641475.1 Flammeovirga agarivorans
TCCCCGGCTCGCGGCGTAAACGCCTTAACCGGGCTACCGTTCAGCGCGGTTCCGTAGAGGCGTCAGCCGCCATCCTGCACAAACACCGGCACTCGGCCTGATTGCCCGGCGGCGCTGCTGGACTGACCCCATAAAGTTGGATGGTTCATATTAAGCGGCTCTCAGAGCCTGGGTTCGGTACTCTACCGGACTCAGGCCTTTTAATTTCAGGCTTATCCGCTCGTTGTTGTAGTAATGGATATAGTCCTCTACGGCTTTTCTTAGCGCACTGACACTCCTGAACTCCCTCAGATAAAAACACTCCGATTTCAGGGTCCCGAAGAAGTTTTCCATCACTGCATTATCCAGGCAGTTTCCTTTACGCGACATACTCTGCGTCATCCCATGCGCCTTTAAACGTTCCTGATAGCTCCTCATCCTGTAATGCCAGCCCTGATCCGAGTGCAGCAGCGGAGCATCTCCCGGTCTGAGCTTCGGGAACGCACCGTCCAGCATCGTATTCACCATCTCCATCACCGGCCTTTCCGACAGGCTGTAGGCGATAACCTCCCGGTTAAACAGATCGAGAACTGACGACAGGTAAAGCTTTTTTCCCTGTACCGGGAACTCTGTCACATCTGTTACCCATTTTTCGTTGGCTTTTGACGCACCGAAGTTCCGGCTCAGGATATTGGGCGCGGCCTCGCCCGTTCTCCCTTTCCAGGCACGATATTTTTTCGCCCTTATCACAGACCGGAGTGACAGTTCTGCCATCAGCCGCTGCACTGTTTTATGGTTTATCCGCAGCCCCTGTTTTCTCAGTGCGAGCGTGATCCTGCGGTAGCCATAACGACCTTTGTGATAGTGGTATATCTTCCTGATGTTCTCTTTAAGACCCGCATACCTGTCCCCTTGCTTCAGTGCATTCATATTGTAATACCACGTGCTACGGGACATACCGGCCGCCCGCAGAAGGTCCCGCAGAGCGTGTTCATGCCTTAGTTCACTGATTAT
>NZ_JABAIL010000056.1 GCF_012641475.1 Flammeovirga agarivorans
ACTACCTCCAACATCAACTAAACTCCAATCACGGTTGACACAACCGCTCACGTAGTTTAGTCATCACGTTAGCAGTCATTACTATCTAAATTCAGTATTCTAAAACTTGAAGACTTCAATTATCTATATACTAGGATTTCTTTTACTACAATCTTGTTTTGTCGAAGAAAAAGTTAAATCGGTTAAGTTATCTGATCTTGATTTCAATTTCCTTAAAGACTCTACTAAAAATTTCTTATCAAGTAATGAGATTGAAGATATATATCTAGCAAAAAATAGAAACTTAGGAATATTGTCAATTTCGAAAAACGGTAATTATCAATTAGTTGAACAGGATTATTATAAAACTAAACCAATTTCAAAAATTGACTTGAATTTAGTTTTTCATGATGTAGATAATGTACCTTATGAAGTGACTAAAATTAATAGATTTCAAATTTCGGATACGTCATTTCAAGTAGAAGAAGAAAGTAAATATTACGCATCTAATCTATTAACAATTCAAAATTTATCTAAAGATACCATAGGTTTGGAACAAATAGATAATCAATTACTTCTTCTACAAGAAGCGAAAGATGAAAATGGAGAATGGAAATTAATAGAATATTTTGATTACGATAAATGTGGAAATAGTTATTGGAAAACATCATTACCACCTAAACAAGTAGTTTTGGTTCAATTACCAAGATATTCAGGTAATTTTGAAACTTACCTTAGAGTTAAATTAAAGTCTAATGACAAAATATTTTATTCAGATTCAATTAAAAGCAGAATAAATAAAAGTCAATTTAATTTGTCAGAAAAATCATTTAATTATAAGAGGCTAGTTAGAAAATTCAGAAAATCAAAAGTTGATTCATTAGTCTTTTTAAAATAAACAAAGCAAACGCCTGCTAACACCAGCTAAAACTCCATCCACCGGTCGACACGCCCGCTGGTCGTAGTTTAGCCATTACGTTAGCAACAATTAGCTTGTATTA
>NZ_JABAIL010000057.1 GCF_012641475.1 Flammeovirga agarivorans
GACCAGATGGAAACCGGCGATGGTTTTCTTGCCGAGGGTGGTGATGCTGTAGTTCATCTTGCCTCCTTTGGAGATAAATTGTCGCGGTAGGGATACCCGTTACCGGATACCCCCCGCACAGATCCCGGCGTGCGCGATTTACGCACCGGGCTCCTGCCTCGGGTGTCTGGCGGTGAACCGCTCCACAGGCCATGGATGAAGAACCCGAACCCTTGGTAGCCATGCGGCTGCCAGTTTGTTTGCTTTCGTCCAGGTCGTATCATCCTTCTGGCTCCTGCGCCTGAGCGCCCGGCGCCAGAGGTTTGTTACGTGTGTCCTGAACTTCTGCATGGTGGGGAAGTTGCCCGGTACCGAGTGATAGTTCAGGTATCCCTGAACCACTCTCCTGAGCCATTTTCCCTGTTCGGGGATTGAGTAATGCCAGCGCCTTCGCAGACCGTCTTTGATGGCTTTCAGAGTTGCCGTCATCCGATCCCGGCGGGTCTTTCGTATCAGCATGAACCTGCCGTTGCGATCTTTCCCGCTGATGTGCGTGAACCCGAGGAAGTTGAACGTTTCTGGTTTGCCTTTTCCCCTGATGGCACGGTTTTCGGCAGCGAAGCGGCCGAACTCCATCAGACGGGTTTTCTCCGGGTGAACCGTGAGTCCGAACTCCCTCAGTCTGCGCTGCATGGCTATACGGAAGCGCCGGGCATCGTATCGTTTGTCGAACCCGATGACGATGTCATCGGCGTATCTGACCATTACCACATTGCCTGTGGCATAGCGACGTCGCCACTGATGCGCCCACAGATCGAAGACGTAGTGGAGGTATATGTTTGCCAGCAGCGGTGAGATGACCGCACCCTGTGGGGTGCCTTCCTCCGTTGCTCGCCATTGACCCTCCTCCGACGTCCCGGCTGTGAGCCACTTACGTATGAGCCTGATTCCCCTCCGGTCGCCGATCCGATGCTCTGTGAACCTGATCAGCCATTCC
>NZ_JABAIL010000058.1 GCF_012641475.1 Flammeovirga agarivorans
TTGAATCCCAGAGCAAGACCCATCGAACGCCAGTGGCAGCGAGCAGTTGTAATTCAGCCCGTGATTCTTAACGCCAGCATACTCGAAACAGAACGCTAAGAAACAGAATGGTGAATCCTGCTGAGTCCACCACGTGTTATTCAGCGGGTCAGCGGCACTCGCCAGAATGTTTCCCTCGTTCTCTTCAATGAACTTGATGCGCTCAGGGAAGGGAACTTTATCGACACCAGCGCAGTTTGCACCGTGAATCTTCAGCCAGTAGAACCCGTCGAGGCCGATTGGCTTGCCCTTGGCCAGCGTCAGCATACCCTTGGTCATGTCATTACCCTGAGGGTTGAACATGCTCACAGCGTACACACGACCGCGCCAGTCCATGTTGTAAGGGAACCAAATGGCCTTGTGGTTGGCGAACTTATTGGCCTGTGCCACCATGAACTCCATTGACAAGCGGCGAGACTGGCGAGCCTTATCCTTACGGTAGACCGCAGCGGCCTCCTTGCGCCAAGCCTTGCGTGCCACCTCGTTGGTGTCGATATCGTCCGGGCGTGGTGGTAACTCTTCACGCTCAATCGCCGGGACATCGCCTACCGGGCAGTGCTTCCAGTTTACAATCTCGTTGACTACCGCCAGCACCTTCTTGTTCACCTTCCACGGCGTGTTTTGTGCAAGGTTAACCGCCTTGTATACCTCAGGCATGTGAACATAATCGTAGCGGCGCAGTGCCTTCTTGGAGTGGGTACGAACCAGTGCCAGAGGGCGGCGACCTACTGACCAGTATCCACCGCCTACAGTTCCAACCCAAGGCTTCGGAGGGACTACGCAAGGCTGGTGCATTGGGCTGATACCTGCAAGTGCTCCCGCCCGTTTACTCAGGAGTTCCACACAGGCCGGAGCCAACTGGACCATTTGCATACTGGTCACATCGTCCGAACCGTCAGCCATC
>NZ_JABAIL010000059.1 GCF_012641475.1 Flammeovirga agarivorans
CACAACGAAATTGCTAAACTACGAGCGAGGGCGCGTCGCCCGAGACTTGGAGTTTTAGCTGTTGTTATCTCTTGTATTAATAATTTACAAATTCTTCATCCTTAAGAATAAATAATGAATTTGATATAGTGTAATTACTTGAGTTGAAAATTTCTTCTGTCTGCTTTTTTAGTTCTTCTATTCCTTTTGTATTGTTACTTCCTGTAATTAAGATAACATCTTTAGAAGGAATGCTTATAATAATATCTCCGTCAACATTAAAGTTTGCTTTGTCCCATAAAGATTTTACTAGAATTAAACTTGCTTCAAAGTCTCCTCCTGCTGATAACATATAAGAACCTTCTTTACCATATTTTTTAATAGAAACTTTATTGATGAGGTTTTCAATTGATAATTCTTTGAAATCTTTTAGAGGTAGTTCCAAATCTACTTGATCCTCTTGTTGAATATAACTTATAGAAGTTTCAGAATCCATAGCATAGAAGATGAATAGTTCTGAGTTATATTTTTCATATACTAAATCTATTTCTTCTGAATTTGTTATTCTGATTAATTCATCAAGATATTTCTGTGATTTTATTATAGGAACGATTTCATTTATTGAATATGTAGTTTTGTTATAATAAGTATTTATTGATGATTCAATATATCTTTTTATAATTTCTAATTTTGAATCTTCATCATTGATGTATTCATTAAATGCGTTTCCTAAGAAATGTTTATGTTCATTTTCTTGAAATTCTGTAGTTATTTCTAACTCTTTTAAGCTAATAAGTTTAAGAGCAGGTACTGATTTCTTCAGAACATTAAAATATTCTTTTGTGAATTCTATTTTTTGGTTTGCTTGTTTAAATAATCCAAACATTTTTTATTATTAAGGTGTATTGTATCCATTATAAGAGATAACGTGATGGCTAAACTA
>NZ_JABAIL010000060.1 GCF_012641475.1 Flammeovirga agarivorans
GTTATAGCCTATTACAAATAAACTTCACTTAATTAATGAGATTTTTAATAGCATATTTTTTCTTATTTCTATCAGGGAATATTTTATCTCAGAATATTGGTGTAATAAATGATAAAGATGGTTACACAAATATCAGGAAAGAGTCTACTGTAAATTCTAATATTATCGGAGTAATACTAGAAGGTCAAACTTTTCAATATTCACCCTCAGAAAATAAAAACTGGTACAAATTAAATTTTAATCACCTAGAGGGTTTTATACATTCATCTAGAGTTTCAGATATTAAATCTTTGGGGAAAAGTTACAAATTTAGTGATAATCAAATAGATAAAAACCTACCTAAATATGAGCAACCAACCATCGATTCAAATAGAAATAAAAAATTCACAAGACAAATAGATGGTAAACCTATTACATACTTTTTAAATCATACATCTATCGATATTTACTCAAAGATGTATTACCAAGGTATTTATCAAATCTCAGATTCTGAGATAACTTTTAATCTATTAGATAGTGTTACTACAGATAATATAGATACTAGAAAATTTTATCTATTTAATTTTAGTAATATTCTTCAAGAAAGCGATGGTGCATTATCTGAGGCAATAGGATCATATTGTTTGAATTATTTGAAAAAATATCCACTTGAAGTTAATTTATTAAAAACAAAATTATATCAGGATAACTCTTATGAAAAGTTCATTTCTTTTTCAGCTTTTGAAATATATTTTTCTGAGAATCCTTATGAAGAATTAGATAATCTTTTTAATGACATAATGTACAATTACTCAGAATATGAGCAAGAGCTGTTATTCATTAAAAAGGATATATTTACCATATTAAAAACTGAACTAAAAAATAATTAAACAGGCTATAACACAAGCTAAAAAGGCAAGTTTCGGGCGACGCGCCCTCGCT
>NZ_JABAIL010000061.1 GCF_012641475.1 Flammeovirga agarivorans
CTACTGGCAGACCCTGAAGATTAAGGCCAAAGATGCTGGGTTTAACCTGCTGGGCAATGGCCACTTCAGTGCAGCATTTAAGCACGAGCTGTTACCCGGCAAGGTCATTAAGGTTGGCTTTAAGAAAGAGGACTCAGGGGCCGCCTACGTGGCTTTCTGCCGGATGCACCAAGGTCGGGTAGGGATTCCTAACGTATATCACGTAGCGCGTCACGCTGGATGCTATACGGTGGTACTGGATGAGCTGGAACCATGCCAGCGCAGAGAGAACGATGAGCACGACCACTACGCAGACCTCGCGTATTACTTTGTCGAGTGTGACTATGCGCCCGAGGAGCACAACGAGAAGGACATAGCGTTTATCGAGACGTGCCAAATGATTCGCAAGTTCTTCCATGGTATCGCGTCCTTTGATATGCATAGCGGTAACATCATGTTTACCAAAGACGGCAGGCCAGTGATTACCGACCCGGTGTCATTCTCAGCGGACCGGGACCGTGAGCCTTTCTCACTGGAACCTGAGGAACTGCTCGCAGAGATTGAGCAGATAGCCACCACCAAGATGATTGAACGCTGTAAGCGCAACAAGGCAAAGCGTGACCCGAACGGGGAGCTGCGCATCGCACGCCGGAAGGCCAATAAGGAACGTAGAGCACGCCGTAAGGCGCACGCTCGGTGGCGTGAGGAGCGCGAACGGATTAACGCTGAGGCCCTAAAGTTCGACCTTGCGAAAGTTGCGAAGCGGGTACACGCATGGATGGCCTGCGATGGTCTCGCCATACAGCAAGGTCGGGGCCTTCCGGTGGACAACTACCTTCAGGGTAGACTTATGGGTTAGCAAGGTGTATCTTAGGTGTCTCTCACGCAAGAGGCACCAATAGATAAACTTTATTCA
>NZ_JABAIL010000062.1 GCF_012641475.1 Flammeovirga agarivorans
CCGGATGGTTACATGGTTAAAGTTGTAGGGGACACATCCAAGACAGCTGACCAGTATTACGTCAAGTATGACTTAAAGCAGAAGGTCTGGAAGGAGACTGTCGGGTGGAACGTATCCATAGGTCTGGACTATGTGACTATGCCTTGGACTTTGGTGCGCGCAGCTGACGGTAACTTTGACCTTGGGTATCACGATTGGAAGGACCGTAGGGCTGGCGATGATGACACTAACCCGCAGCCGTCCATGGTAGGCTCTACGATTACAGACGTGTTTTTCTTCAGGAACCGCTTAGGGTTCATCTCCGGGGAGAACATTGTGATGTCGCGCACAAGTCGGTACTTTGAGTTCTACCCTCCGTCAGTGGCCAACTATACAGACGATGACCCTCTGGATGTTGCCGTGAGTCATAACCGTGTGTCGGTCCTTAAGTATGCTGTGAGCTTCGCTGAGGAGCTGCTGCTGTGGTCCGACGAGGCCCAGTTCGTCCTGTCAGCCAACGGTGTGTTATCCGCTAAGACTGCACAGCTGGACCTGACCACTCAGTTCGATGTGTCAGACCGTGCGCGTCCTTATGGTATCGGTAGGAACATCTACTACGCGTCCCCTCGCAGCTCCTTTACGTCCATCATGCGCTACTACGCGGTACAGGATGTAAGCTCTGTGAAGAACGCAGAGGACATGACAGCCCACGTTCCAAACTATGTGCCGAACGGTGTGTACAGCATCAACGGGTCTGGTACGGAGAACTTCGCGTGTGTGCTGACCAAGGGTGCTCCGAGTAAGGTATTCATCTACAAGTTCCTCTACATGGACGAGAACATTCGGCAGCAGTCGTGGTCCCACTGGGACTTCGGGGATGGTGTGGAAGTG
>NZ_JABAIL010000063.1 GCF_012641475.1 Flammeovirga agarivorans
TGGCGCGCGGTATTGAAGCCGGGATGGTGTTCGTCAACACCCAGAACGTGCGCGACCTGCGTCAGCCGTTCGGCGGCGTGAAGGCCTCCGGAACCGGCCGCGAAGGCGGCGAGTACAGCTTTGAAGTGTTCGCCGAAATGAAAAACGTCTGCATCTCGATGGGCGACCATCCGATCCCGAAATGGGGAGTCTGATATGGGTAAGTTAGCGTTAGCAGCAAAAATCACTCACGTGCCGTCGATGTATCTGTCTGAGCTGCCGGGGAAAAACCACGGCTGCCGTCAGGGCGCGATCGACGGGCATAAAGAAATTGGCAAGCGCTGCCGTGAAATGGGCGTCGATACCATTATCGTGTTTGATACCCACTGGCTGGTCAACAGCGCCTACCACATCAACTGCGCCGACCATTTTCAGGGCGTCTACACCAGTAACGAACTGCCGCATTTCATTCGCGACATGACCTACGACTACGACGGCAACCCGGAGCTGGGCCAGCTTATCGCCGACGAGGCGGTGAAGCTCGGGGTGCGTGCCAAAGCGCACAATATTCCCAGCCTGAAGCTGGAGTACGGCACCCTGGTGCCGATGCGCTACATGAACAGCGAGAAGCACTTCAAGGTGGTATCTATCTCCGCTTTCTGTACCGTTCACGACTTTGCCGACAGCCGCAGGCTGGGCGAAGCGATCCTCAAAGCCATTGAAAAATACGACGGCACCGTGGCGGTGCTGGCCAGCGGTTCGCTGTCGCACCGCTTTATCGACGACCAGCGCGCCGAAGAGGGGATGAACAGCTACACCCGCGAATTTGACCATCAAATGGATGAGCGGGTGGTGAAGCTATGGCGCGAGGGCAAATTCAAA
>NZ_JABAIL010000064.1 GCF_012641475.1 Flammeovirga agarivorans
CAGCTGAGAACAATAGCTAATCTCCATCCATCGGGTGACGCACCCGCTGGTCGTAGTTTAGCCATTACGTTGTGTACAATTAAGATGATAATGAAACGATATATAAACTTATTATTCTTACCATTACTTCTGATTGGTAGTTGTAAAGTAAAACAATCTCAATTAAAATTTAGGAGAATAAATATTAGTGATAATATATATGGATTAGAGTGTGATTATTTCAAAGGAACTATTTTCACAGAAAAATATCCTTTTCCTGAATATTTTAATATCAACACGAACGCAAATTTTTGGACACCATCAGATTCGGATATTTCAGATATTGAAAATAAATTAAGTCAAAGGATACGTAAATTATCCAAAAATAACCCATTTAACGGTTTCAATGATTGTCCTAAAATTCATAGGAATATTATTAATTACTATCGACAATATGTTAGCTTTATCAGTAATAATGGGGATAGAATTATTCAAATATCTTTTTTTTGGGATGAGAATAAAACCCGTTATAATTTAAATGAAGAATATATGGAAGTTTTAGATGGTTGTAGTTACTATTGGAGAATTAATTACAATATTGATACAGGGGATTTTTTTGGCTTAAGTATCAATGGAATAGCATAAAAAGTACACAA
Source organism: Flammeovirga agarivorans (assembly GCF_012641475.1). Classification (NCBI taxonomy): domain Bacteria; kingdom Pseudomonadati; phylum Bacteroidota; class Cytophagia; order Cytophagales; family Flammeovirgaceae; genus Flammeovirga; species Flammeovirga agarivorans. The sequence goes on from NZ_JABAIL010000064.1 coordinate 636, forward strand.
CAACAGCTAAAACTCCACGTTTCGGGTGACGCACCCTCACACGTAGTTTAGCCATCACGTTATATGCCATAAAATATGAAACATACCTTTTTATAGCTTTTATTCTGTTTGGTTATTTTTGGTAGTTGTTCAACAAAATCAAATATTAATAATTTTGATTATTACCTAACATATAATTATGAATCAGGAAGTGAAATATATTTCGATACAATTTATATTGA
>NZ_JABAIL010000065.1 GCF_012641475.1 Flammeovirga agarivorans
ACAACGGTTTGTGTAAAATGCGTTTTAATGCATTTTTACACCTTGTTGTAGAGCGTTTTTTCTATTTTCTAATTCTTCCTCGAACTCTAATCGACTTCTTTTGAAAGACCTTCTGGCTTTGTTAAACGCAGAAGACTCTTCTTCTTCTTTTAGGTCTTGAATTACGAATTCTAATTCATCATCTGTTAATTCATTTGGTTTTTTAAATCTTAATTCTGGATTGAGTTCGTCATCCGTATAGTGTTCGTTTTCAATTTCTTTGAACTTCTGTTTATCAGTTGAAATGATATCAACTAACTCAAAATGATTAACATCAATAATATCAAAGTCAACTAATTTCAAATATTCTTGGATTATGGTTCTGTCAATCATCACTTTTCCGGCTCCAGCCCAATGTCGGTCTTGTCCGTTCTTTTTCACACCCGAAATCCAATATTCATCATTAGATTCTAAGTCATAATGATTCCCTGATATTCCTCCAGACTTTAGTTTCTTTAATGATTTTCCATTGAAGTATACTGTCTGTCCACTTTTTGAAAATTCTACTTTTCCAATCCAAGCTGGGCCATTATCCGAAAACCCAGATTTAAGCTCTATGTATTTAATTTGTGGTTTCATTCTTTAGGTCATTGACATATTCAGACGATTGCCCATTCCAGTAACATTTTTTACATCTACCATTCTCAATAACAAATAACATGAAAGCAGTTTTCATATCCATATAAATAATGAGAACAATCTGGACAAAGGGCCGCCATTTTTGACGTGTCAGTATAATATTGACTTTCACATTCAACACATGTATTTATTTCTCTTTTCATCTTAATGCTCTACAACG
>NZ_JABAIL010000066.1 GCF_012641475.1 Flammeovirga agarivorans
TCGTATGGATCATTGACTACTTTAACTCTTTCTCTGATTTCTTCTGAAGAGTGTGTATTCAAGTATTCCAAATCTGCATAGATTCTTTCTGCAGGTACTTTTGGATCATAGACAACTACATTAGCTTGTTCATCCAATAAATGATCAGCAACATAAATGGCAGCAGATTCACGCGTATCGTTTGTATCTTTTTTAAATGCCCAACCATAAAAAGCAATATTTTTACCTGATACAGTATTATATGACTTTTTGATAATTTTATCAGCAAAACGACGTTTTTGGTAATCGTTTAATTGAATCACTTGATCCCAGTATTCAGCTACTTCATCTAAACCATATGATTTAGCAATATATACAAGGTTTAAAACATCTTTTTGGAAACATGAACCACCAAAACCTACAGATGATTTCAAGAATTTTGGTCCAATACGAGAATCCATACCAATTGCTCTTGCAATTTCATCCACATCCGCTTCAGTCACTTCACATAATGCTGACATAGAGTTGATTGATGAAATACGTTGAGCTAAAAATGCATTTGCTGTTAATTTTGATAACTCAGAAGACCAAACATTAGTTTGTAAAACTCTCTCTTTAGGTACCCAAGCTTCATAAATGGCTGATAGCGTATTTTTTGCTTCTTTACCTGAAGGTGTGTCATCACCACCGATTAGAACTCTGTCAGGGTTCATTAAGTCATCTATTGCTGTACCTTCAGCTAAAAACTCTGGATTAGAAAGTATTTCAAACTTAAATTTACTTTCAGAATTTGATAAGATATCCTTTAATGCTTCAGCAGTTCTAACAGGTAAAGTAGATTT
>NZ_JABAIL010000067.1 GCF_012641475.1 Flammeovirga agarivorans
TTTGATGGTACATTAAGTTTAAGTCTAATTGAAATGCTTGATTATATAACCCACAACGAATTTGCTAAACTGCGAGCGAGGGCGCGTCGACCGAGACTTGCTGTTTTAGCTGGTGTTGTGGGTATGTTGTTTAATTCTCGTCTATTAATTCTTTTCCTATCCAACATCTCATATACATTGATTCGATTTTAGAACTTGGATAAAAAACAGTATAAAAGGTATGACCACCATCAAAACATTTATCAGTACCATAATTTTCTGGATTACTATTCCAGTTGTTTCCTTTTACGATTTCTTCTTTCAATTCAATAATGTCGTTGTAATAGTATTTATTAGGATCAATCATTAAATCATCAGTCAAAGTCAAAGTCGCATTTTGATACTTCTTTTCTTTATCTTTTAATCTATATACAATTAATTTGTTTTTACTGAAAATTTGTACAAAATCTGCAGGACATCCAAAACAAATGAAATTATAATTCTCTTTTAAAATGATAGTATCCGTTGTATTCTCTTTTAGCATTTTGCGTAAATCCTTTTCGTATTGAATTCTATATTTTTTTTGCGTTTTTAATTCCAAATTCATTCCTTTTGCAGTATTGAAAGGTGAATTTACTAATGATGCTTTTTGATTTTGGTCAATCTGATTATTCAGTTTATTAGTAATAGAACAACTACTAAATAGAAATGTCAATATAATGATGCTAAAATAATTCATTTGTCTTTTTTGCAATTACCCACAACGTAATGGCTAAACTACGACCAGCGGGTGTGTCACCCGATGGATGGAGATTAGCTAATGTTAGCTTGCGTAAT
>NZ_JABAIL010000068.1 GCF_012641475.1 Flammeovirga agarivorans
CCGCCGAGATCACCTCGCGGGCGTTCTTGCCGGAGCGCAAGATCACCACGCCGCCGGCCACTTCGCCTTCGCCGTTAAGCTCGGCGATTCCGCGGCGCATCTCCGGGCCGATCTGCACCCGCGCGACGTCGCCAAGATAGACCGGCACGCCGTTATCCCCGGTTTTCAGCACGATATTTTTGAAGTCGTCGAGCGTCTGCAGGTAGCCGCTGGCGCGCACCATATATTCGGCTTCCGCCAGTTCGACGGAAGAGCCGCCCGCCTCCTGGTTAGAGGCGTCCAGCGCCGATTTCACTTCGCCGAGACTGATGCCGTACTGGGTCAGCTTCATCGGGTCGACGACAATCTGATACTCCTTGACCACGCCGCCCACCGACGCCACTTCCGAGACGTTAGGGATGGTTTTCAGCTCATATTTTAAGAACCAGTCCTGTAGGGAGCGCAGTTCGGCGAGGTCGTGCTTGCCGCTGCGGTCGACCAGCGCGTACTCGAAGCCCCAACCGACGCCGGTGGCATCCGGGCCCATTTCGGCGCTGACCCCGGCGGGAAGTTTGCCCTGCACCTGGTTGAGATACTCCAGCACCCGCGAGCGCGCCCAGTAAGGATCGGTGCCGTCTTCAAAAATCACGTATACGTAGGAGTCGCCGAATTGCGAGAAGCCGCGAACCGTTCTGGCGCCGGGGACCGACAGCATGGTGGTGGTCAGCGGCCAGGTGACCTGGTTTTCGACGATCTGCGGCGCCTGCCCCGGATAGCGGGTTTTGACGATCACCTGTACGTCAGAGAGATCCGGCAGGGCGTC
>NZ_JABAIL010000069.1 GCF_012641475.1 Flammeovirga agarivorans
TATATGCTAAACTACGTGTGAGGGTGAGTCACCCGACACATGGAGTTTAGTTGATGTTACACAACGTTACATTAACAATTTAAATTTACCAATATTTTTACTTTTTAAAGTATTATTTGTCATCTCAAACTTCTCGATTCTTGTGTCATTTATTGTAGAAATTAAATAATAGCTCTTGTTTTTTTCAGTCCAAAAACCCTTATCTATTGTTTCTTGTGTTTCAATATTGGTAATAGTATAAGACCTGTTGACCAAATCAAAATCTAATATTGTTTTAAAGTTCTTCTCATAGTTATTTGATTTGTATTTTACATGCTTAGGTTCAGGTTCAATACATAATAATTTTTTCATTACACTATTATAAATTCTAGCTAGATAATTTGTTGATGTAAATTCAAGACAACCAGTACATAGCCTTATTATTTTGATATCTATATTTTTTATTTTTTTCTCATCATACCATGGATTAATACACCCTTTAGCTCCTCCGGTTGCTTCTAGCAATATATATTTATGCTCTTTAAATAAGTTTTCGCTTAAAGTTATTATCTGCCTTTCTAAAAAAATTAAATCATTAATTGATTGTGAGTTACGGTCATAAAAAACAGATAACTTTTCTATTGAGTAATCATTAAATGAATAATATTTTGATTTTAAACTTTCTAATGATGTGTTAGTAACAGTTGGTTTAGGAACATATGAATAATATTGACGGAACTGTTCCATTACATTTTTATTGTTTTTATCTGTTTTTACATTTTGCCCAATAACAGAATGAGA
>NZ_JABAIL010000070.1 GCF_012641475.1 Flammeovirga agarivorans
CGATTTTGAGAACGACAGCGACTTCCGTCCCAGCCGTGCCAGGTGCTGCCTCAGATTCAGGTTAAGCCGCTCAATTCGCTGCGTATATCGCTTGCTGATTACGTGCAGCTTTCCCTTCAGGCGGGATTCATACAGCGGCCAGCCATCCGTCATCCATATCACCACGTCAAAGGGTGACAGCAGGCTCATAAGACGCCCCAGCGTCGCCATAGTGCGTTCACCGAATACGTGCGCAACAACCGTCTTCCGGAGCCTGTCATACGCGTAAAACAGCCAGCGCTGGCGCGATTTAGCCCCGACGTATCCCCACTGTTCGTCCATTTCCGCGCAGACGATGACGTCACTGCCCGGCTGTATGCGCGAGGTTACCGACTGCGGCCTGAGTTTTTTAAATGGCGGAAAATCGTGTTGAGGCCAACGCCCATAATGCGGGCGGTTGCCCGGCATCCAACGCCATTCATGGCCATATCAATGATTTTCTGGTGCGTACCGGGTTGAGAAGCGGTGTAAGTGAACTGCAGTTGCCATGTTTTACGGCAGTGAGAGCAGAGATAGCGCTGATGTCCGGCGGTGCTTTTGCCGTTACGCACCACCCCGTCAGTAGCTGAACAGGAGGGACAGCTGATAGAAACAGAAGCCACTGGAGCACCTCAAAAACACCATCATACACTAAATCAGTAAGTTGGCAGCATCACCTGAGTCAGGAACATATTTGCCAAACTTGCCATTTCTCTGAATAGCCCAATGGTGAAGCTCATTACCTCGTG
>NZ_JABAIL010000071.1 GCF_012641475.1 Flammeovirga agarivorans
ATTATTCCGAAAATTTTGCCTAAATGATTTGTCATTATGTTTTACTTCGGTTCATTTAATGCTCCACAACGTATATGCTAAACTACGTGTGAGGGTGTGTCACCCGATACATGGAGTTTTAGCTGATGTTAGCACACGTATTTATTAATTTTTAATAGATATGAATAATTATCTTTCAAGTTTCTTGATTCTGCATTTTAATTGAAGTTTAGTAAGTTTCCATTTACTTTTTATATTATAATCAGCAAACCCATTCGCTTCTCCCATTTCTACTAATATTTCAGTATGATTATCTTTTTCTAACAACAATTTATCTATATGTAAATCATTATACCCAATACAACTAACTTTTAAAGAATAAATATTGGGCAACAACTCAAGTCTTGTTATAGAGTCAGATTTAGTCATCATATTTACTTTTTTGTTTGAATCACTGTATTCAATAAATGCAGGAAAATTAAAATATTCTTGTGACCTTTTATCAACTATCTTGATTGTTAGATTGATAGTATCATTTTCATTAATACTAGTTTTTTTTAATAAATGATATTCACTTTCTTCCCCTGAAATTGCAGTACAATATGAGTAATGATAAAAACCATCTTCTTGTTTTTTCGAATAAATACAAGAGGTTAATAAAAGCACTAAAAATATAATATTTTTCTTCATTACCTTGTTTAGGAATTTATGTGTGCTAACGTGATGGCTAAACTATGTGAGAGGGTGCGTCACCCGATACATGGAGTTTTAGCTGGTGTTGGGTATA
>NZ_JABAIL010000072.1 GCF_012641475.1 Flammeovirga agarivorans
GGGTATGGAATTCGGTATCTGGGTGGAGCCGGAAATGATTAACCCGGATTCCGATCTGTACCGGGCGCACCCGGACTGGGTGCTGGCGCTGCCGGGCTATACCCCGCTGACCGGCCGCCATCAGTTTGTCCTGAACCTCAACATTCCCGAAGCGTTTGATTATCTGCTGGAGCGGATGAGCTGGCTGCTGGGCGAGCATGCGGTGGACTACGTGAAGTGGGATATGAACCGCGAGCTGGTGCAGCCTGGGGATCAGGGACGCGCCGCTGCGGACGCGCAAACGCGCCAGTTCTACCGCCTGCTGGATACGCTGGTGGCCCGTTTCCCGCACATTGAATTTGAATCCTGCTCCTCCGGCGGCGGACGGATCGATTATGAAGTCCTCAAACGCAGCCATCGCTTCTGGGCGTCTGACAACAATGACGCCCTTGAGCGCAACACCATCCAGCGCGGCATGAGCTACTTCTTTCCACCCGAGGTAATGGGCGCGCATATTGGCAATCGCCACTGTCATGCCACCTTCCGCCAGCATAGTATCGCCTTCCGCGGCCTGACGGCGCTGTTCGGTCATATGGGCCTTGAGCTGGATCCGGTGAGCGCCGATGAAGAAGAGCGCGCCGGATACCGAAAATATGCGGCCCTGCATAAACAGTGGCGCGACGTGATCCATCACGGCGTGCAGTGGCGAATAGATATGCCGGACGCCACCACCCTTGCCCATGGCGTCGTCAGCCCGGATAAAGCGCAGGCGATCTTCC
>NZ_JABAIL010000073.1 GCF_012641475.1 Flammeovirga agarivorans
CGCGTCAGGACGTCACTGAGGCGCTGGAAAGCGCAGGTTTTGAGGTCGTGCGCACCACAAAGAGCAGCATCAGCATTGCCGACCCGGACGGAGGGCGAAACATCCGACTTAAGGGAGCCATCTATGAACAGTCTTTTAACGCTGGCGAAGGACTTAGAGCAGAAATCGAAAGCGCAGCAGCAGAGTACCGGCGAAATGCTGAAAGCCGCATTCAGCGAGCACGAGAAGTCTGTCAGAGCGGAACTGAGCGAAAGCGGGAAGAGAATCAGCGCCGCCATCCGCGCCCACGAGCAGGGTATGAGCGCGGCCATGCAGTCGAACCGCCTGAGCGTGATGCGTATGGTCGGGCGGACATGGCTGACCATCACGATGGTGTCAGGACTGCTGTTCGCCAGCCTGAGCGGGGTGTTGTGGTATCAGGGGAGCTTGATAGCGTCAAATCTGGCCGAAATCGACCGGCAGAACGCAGCGCTGTCGAAGCTGAACGCGAAGACCTGGGGCGTGACGTACCTGGAAGACAGCAACGGACGTTTTCTGGTGCTGCCGAAGGGGACGGCCGTAGACAGGACGCAGAGCTGGACGGTCGGGAACGGGCGGTCGAAGCAGAACGCGCTGAGACTGGTGAAGGAGTAAGTGCCGATGACCGAGCTGGAAAAACAGTTGCTGAGCGCATTAGAGCAGCTACAGCAGGACTACTCGAAAAGGCTGGACGAGTGGGAGAGCGCCTTCGGGGAATGGCGGAAAATGTCAGGGCT
>NZ_JABAIL010000074.1 GCF_012641475.1 Flammeovirga agarivorans
GTAAGCCATTTGGGACGAGATACTACAAGCATGAAAACTAAACTATTAATATTCAGTCTAACATTTATCTTCATATCAAAAATGGTATCCGGACAAGTAATCGGTTTTGAACAAATTGAGAATTCAAAAGTTACTCCATGGAATCCAAAATTGATAATTGAATATCAGTATGTATATCATTTTGGTGAATCAGAAGCAGAATCTGACTTGATAATTACATTTGGACTTGACAAAGAATATGCTCAAATCAAATCAGGAAAATGGAGTGAAAATGGTCAACGGTGGATTAGTCATTATGAGAATTTAACCAATGTCAGAATTAATGGAAATAAGTTTTATTCTGACCAAACGAATGGGCAATTTGTGATTTATAACAACGGTCAAGAAAAAATTAAAGGTCTGAAGGTTTATAAATCATGGAGTGGTTTAACTGAAAATGATGAATACGAGATAGGAATAAAATCGTATTCGATTGATGATTATTTTAACGGGGAATTTACCCAAGCATCGAAAAGACTTTTAAGTAGAAACGAATTACTAAAAATACCAAAATCGGATTTGAAGATTATGAGAAATGAGATTTTTGCACGATATGGATATAAATTTAAATCTGGCGGAAAAATGGAAAGATATTTTAAAAGTCAAGACTGGTATTCTGGAGAACATGATAATGTAAATGATTTCCTGACCGAGTTGGAAAAAGAAAATATATTACTAATTAAACAAGTAGAAAAAATCTAAACAGCTTACAACA
>NZ_JABAIL010000075.1 GCF_012641475.1 Flammeovirga agarivorans
TAGAAATAAGAAAAAATATGCTATTAAAAATCTCATTAATTAAGTGAAGTTTATTTGTAATAGGCTATAACATTCCGGCTATGAAGAGTAGGAGCAGTTTGGTTGGTTAGGCCTATGCTTTATAGCCCTTGTTGTGTGTTCGTTTAATTTTTTAATTTGGGGAATTAAGCCCAAGTTTATTTCCCTCCGAGTCAATAAACAAAGCAAAAAAACCACTTTCGTCAGCATGGGCTGTTTTCGGTAAAAGGATTTTCCCTCCATTCTTTTCGACTTTATCAAGAATTACTTGAAGATTATCACCTCCATTCAAATAAATGGTTATTCCATCTGTTGTAGGGTTGTATCCTTCGCCTTTCATAATTACTCCTGTAACCACTTGCTTTTCGTATGGAAATATTCCCATTTCCATTCCAGGCATTTCCATTTTTTCAATGTTAATATCCAAGATTGCTTGATAAAAATTTATTGCCCGTGAAATATCTGTTGCCGGAATTTCAAAAAGTGCAACATGACTATTCATATTTTTGGTATTTAGTTCGGTCGTTGAATCAAGATTTTGCATTTCTGTATTGAATTTATTCTCTGTGTTGCAAGCTAGAAGACCAGTTATTAATGCGATAATTAATAGACTGTAGTTTTTTCTTTTCATAATAAGTATTATATATTTTCTATATGACACACAACGAAATTGCTAAACTACGAGCGAGGGCGCGTCGCCCGAGACTTGGAGTTTTAGCTGTTGTTATCTC
>NZ_JABAIL010000076.1 GCF_012641475.1 Flammeovirga agarivorans
ACGTTAGAGATCAAAAACTTTAAAAAATGAAAATATACTTATACCTCTTAACTTTCTTGATTAGTTTTAATGTACAAGGTCAAGAGAATAATTTATTAGACTCTTGTTATGTAGGAGGGGCTAAGAAATTTCATCAACTTTTTGGTAAAAATATAAAGTATTCAGACAAGAATGAAATGGGTTTGTGTATTTTATATTGGGAAATTCATGAAGGAAGAATTGAAAATACGTCAATTTTAAATAGTTTAGGTAAATCAACAACAAATGAACTAAATAGGATACTACAATTAACTTCTAATAATTGGAAAATAAGTGAAAGTAGAATGAAGTTTTATTTGCCAATTAAATATTCATTAGATCAGTTAGATTATAATATAGATCCATTCCCCAAAAATTATCTAGATCAAATTACAGTGGTTGGATATTTATCAGATATACCGACATTTAGATCAGAGGAATATTTAGTTTCTAAGCTGAATAGATTTCTTGAAAAGAAAAAGTACAAATCGGCTATATCAATTTTAGATAAAATGCTACGGAGGAATCCCGTATCAATAGAACTAAGAGAAACACGAATAGATTGTTATCAAAAATCAGAATTAGATGAAGAGGCATGTAATGATATTCTTATTTTGAAAAACTATTTACAAATAACAAGTAAATATTTATGTGAAAAAGATCTCTAACATCAGCTAAAACAGCAAGTCTCGGGCGACACGCCCTCGCACGCAGTTTAGCCATTACGTTGG
>NZ_JABAIL010000077.1 GCF_012641475.1 Flammeovirga agarivorans
CCCTGTATGATACGATTGTGGCAGGTGATACGGTGGTGTCTCTTAACTCATCGTCAGTAGCTGTGGGTGAATACCTTGAGATTAACGCGGAGGTTTATAAGGTTACTAGCGTGTCCGCAACTTACGCCGTGGTTAGAAAATGGACTGGTTCGGATTACACGGCTGGAGACTACGCAGCGGTAATTATTAGTAATCCATCCTACATCATTCGCCGGGTGCAGTGGGGCGAACAGTAACTTAATAAGGAGAAACATATGTTAAACAACCTGAACCAGCCGAAAGGCTCAACCATTGGTGTGCTCAAGGATGGGCGCACTCTCCAACAGGCAATTGATGGCTTAGAGAACCCGGTGCATTACGTCAAAGATGTGAGCATCACGCCATCGGCACTACTGGAAGTAGCGGTAGAGGCTGCACGACTTGGCCGGACTGTGGAGTTTGGGCCGGGGCACTACACGAACCAAGGTCAGCCATTCGAGGTGGACTTCCCGCTTAATCTGGATGTTCCAGTAGGAACCTTTCTGGACTTCCCTATCATCATACGAGGTAAGACCGTTAAGATGGTAAGGAGCGTGACTACGAACCTGACTGCCGCCCAGTGCCCTGTTGGTACAACAGTCATTGCCGGGGACTTCTCAGCGTTCCCTGTTGGTTCCGTCGTGGGTGTAAAACTCGGGGATAATACCAACGGCTCAGCAAGTTATAACAACGAGGCTGGCTGGGATTTCACTACAGTTGCGGCGG
>NZ_JABAIL010000078.1 GCF_012641475.1 Flammeovirga agarivorans
ACAACGTAACGGCTAAACTACGACCAGCGGGCGTGTCGACCGGTGGATGGAGGTTAGCTATTGTTGGCAACTGTATTAGTTAAATTTTCTTGTAAATATATAGTTTAAACCAATTTTCTTGATTGATAAAAAGAGACATTACATATGATATTATCTGAACAGAGATTACAAAAAGTAAAGGCACTGAAATAAGTGTGTGATTACTTTCATGAAAACTTTTTGGATAAGTTATTCCAATTAGAATCAGTGTAACTAATGTTCCTATCATTAAAGAATAATAATTTAATTTTAGTGACAATTTAATTGAGTTATCGTTATTCACTTTTAGGAATATTCTTGGTGATATTAACCCAAAACCTCTAGCATCTTTAATAATGAGCCTATAATTTTGTGAATCTAAACGAATACACTTTAGGTCATTTAAATTATCATTCTTGTAGAGTCTTGATTCTTGTAAAGGAATAGATTTTAACTCTTTGATTAATAATTCATTATCCTTGTTATATTTATTATCTCTTTTTTTATCTTTCTTTTCAATTAATTCAATTTCTTTTTTATGAACTTTTGTCAACTGAGTAGGAGATCTCTTTTTTAAAATATAAAAAGCTTCCAACCTTGCCTCTTCTATATAATGTTTATTTGTTATTATCATGAGGAGTTCTGAATCGGTTTTATTTTGATATATTTTTGAAAATTTATTCATCCTACATTTATGGTTGCCAAC
>NZ_JABAIL010000079.1 GCF_012641475.1 Flammeovirga agarivorans
CGTTGGGTATAATTGGGAAAAGATAAACTAAATGGAAAGCAAGCATAATGAAAATAAAAGCTCATTAAGAGTAAAAGCTGATAGTATTAAAGAGTTTAGATGTAAAAACTTAATTGCAGTATTGGAAGAACCAATGGACCTTAAAAATATTGGTGAAACAATACGTAACATCAATGCTTTGGGAGTTGAAAAACTTTATGTTGTAGATAGTAGAAATAAAATTCCTGATGACTGGCAAGAAATGAGATTAGATGTGACTTTAACAAAGAAGTCAGCTTCAGCAATAAAATGGTCTTTTGTAAAACGTTTTAATTCAACAAAAGAGTGTCTTGCACATTTGGATAAAAAAGGTTTTAAATCAATGGTTACTTCTCCTCACATAAAAGGGAAGAAAAATTTTGTTTTGCATGAAGGTAAATATACAAAAATGAAACTAGCAGTTTGGTTTGGAAATGAATCTAGAGGTATAAGCGAAGAGGCTGTAGAAAATAGTGTAGCTTGTATAAATATCCCAATGTATGGTATTATTGAAAGCTTAAATTTAGGTACCTCCACAGGAATTGTGATGTATGAAATTACTAAACAAAGACGTTTATTCAAGCAGAGTAAAATTGCAAAACGGCTTAAAAAAGTAGGTTTAAAGAAATAACTATACCCAACACCAGCTAAAACTCCATGTATCGGGTGACGCACCCTCTCACATAGTTTAGCCATCACGTTA
>NZ_JABAIL010000080.1 GCF_012641475.1 Flammeovirga agarivorans
GATTTGCGCCTTGCGCCGGGGCGGGTAAGGCGCGAAGCGCCGCTACCCGATACATCCCCCGGCTCGCGCTACGCTTAGCCGGGCTACCGAACTTCGCGGGTTGTGTAGCCCGGGTAAGGCGCGAAGCGCCGCTATCCGGATGCCTGTCAAAACAGCGTGTCGAGCTCGTCCAGCACGTTGTAGTCGTCATCGACCAGCAGCAACGTCTTCCACTTATCAAAGGTCAGACACGGGTGCGAGGTACCGAACAGCAGAATATCGCCGACCTGCACATCGCTGCCCGGCGCCAGGCGCAGCATACAATGCTGATCCATGATGCCGGTGCTGACGATCGACTCCGCGCGCAGCGCTAACTCCTGGCCATTACGATAATGGGCGATCGGCTGCGGCAGCCCGGCGTCGAAAGCGCAGTCGCGCTTGCCGAAGTTTACCACCGCGCGATCCGCCTCCGGCACCGATTGCACCATCGCCATCAGCTCCAGCGCTGATGTAAGATCGCCGGCGAGATCGCAGGCAATCGGATCGCGGGCGATCAGCTCTTGTTGGGCGAGATCGTAGATCCCGCGATCGTGGGTGATATAACAGCCAGGGCGGATGACGATACGGCAGCGGCGCGGTTTTGCCGCCGCCAGCCAGATGTTGCATACCACGTCATACCAGACGGTGCCCGCGCCGGTGAGAATAAATTCGCCGTCAACCAGCGGCTCCATGCGGC
>NZ_JABAIL010000081.1 GCF_012641475.1 Flammeovirga agarivorans
GTATAAGATAAAACGATTATAAGCTTAAAATTTATTGAAAATCTCATTGGTTATGAATATGCAAGCTAACGAAGATGCTAAACTACGAGGGAGGTCGCGTCGACCGAGACTTGGAGTTTTAGCTGATGTTGTGCTTTGTTTAACGTAACTTTTTAATTTTATAAGACCTCCAAAGTAGAAATAATTGTACTGGTATTATTAAAATCCATAAACAATTTACAATTAGGTCATATATAGTTGTATTATCTTTAAAATACATAGAATCTATGAAGCCTAATTGATAGTATATAAAGCTACCTACATTAACAGCACTTATATTTGAGTCTCCAAAATCTTGTCTAAATAGAAACATAATTATGGTAAAAATATAAATAATAATTACCGGAGTTTTAATTTTGACTAATTTCTCTGTCCAAATTAATTTTAATTCAAGTAATAATGTTGTGAGAAAGAAGAAACCAAAGATTAATAGTAACCAACCTTGAACTTGACAAGTAATCAAGAAACTTAATATTAAAATTATAGAGAAACATATTTTAGAATATTTCATATTATTTCACTTAAATAAGTACCTTGTTCAAAACAAGTTATTTTAAAATAATAGATTCTTTTACTCATTTTGTAGTAAAAAAATTAATAAAGCACAACGAATTTGCTAAACTACGACCAGCGGGTGTGTCACCCGGTGGATGGAGATTAGCTATTGTTGTGTGG
>NZ_JABAIL010000082.1 GCF_012641475.1 Flammeovirga agarivorans
GATTTTAATAAAGTAAAGTCAATTGAGAAATATTGGATGGATTATGACTTTTTCTGGTTCGTAAACATTGACTCTGACCCTGAACCTGAGATATTTTCAGCAACTGGATATTCAGATGGAATCGATTATTGTTTTATCGATCAAAATTTAAAGACTGGAAAGAATTCAATTTTGTTTTACTTTAATCCTGTGATACTCGATTCTGATAAGAAATATTGGGGTTATCCGTGGGATATTAAAGATTTAATCTTAAAACGAGAGAATGGACAAGTAAAGATAAAATGCTCACTTGACCACAAAATAGAAAGAGATGGGGAGATAATTCGTCCTGATTCTCAAAGTCAATTTCCTGTGATTTGTTTTACAGGAAAATCAACTCAGCCAAATATAAATGTCGAACATATAAATGGATTCGAATGGTTGACAATAACCGAAATAATAGATAAGATTAATATTAACGAGAAATAAAAGTACGCCGGCACAACATTAGCTAATCTCCATCCACCGGGTGACGCACCCGCTGGTCGTAGTTTAGCCATTACGTTATATGCCATAAAACATGAAACATACCTTTTTAAAGCTTTTATTCTGTTTGGTTATTTTTGGTAGTTGTTCAACAAAATCAAATATTAAAAATTTTGATTATTACCTAACATATAATTATGAATCAGGAAGTGAAATATATTTCGATACAATTTATATTGA
>NZ_JABAIL010000083.1 GCF_012641475.1 Flammeovirga agarivorans
GCAGCGCGAAGCGTTATACCGGGACGCTGCCCACCATATTGTGGATGCCACGGCCTCGCCGGATCGGGTGGTGGAGCAGATTATGTCCATGCTATGCAGCGCGACGGCAACCCCGGTAAGTTAAGAATTTACTTACATTAAGGCGGCGAGGGGCGCCTATACTTAATAGTTCTGCTACCAGAAGAAGGAAGAACTATGCCAAACAGGCCCCCATATCCGAGAGAAGCGCGCGTGGTTGCGGTAGAGAAAGGTCCTCAGGGTCAGACGGTGACCTGGTATCAGCTCCGTGCGGATTATCCTGAGCCTGATTCGCTTATCAGCGAACATCCTACCGAGCAGGAAGCCGTGGATGCCAAACGGCGTTATGAAGATCCTGACAAGTCGTAATCCCCTGAGCCCGAATTGCCCGCCATGCTGGCAATATCGGGCGTATCTCACATTTTTTATTTATCAGTCGTACTAATGAATATCTAACACACGGATTTTTCAGGCACGGCGCCGCCGCCCGGCAATCTTTACATTCAACCGCGGCGTGGAGCTGCTACGCTTCTCGACGGTTGATTTTTACTCACCAGGGGGGCGGATGCTGTGTGTGGAAAGCCTGTGTTGAAGCAGTGGTTGTGAAAAGGTACATGATATGAGTAGTGCAACGATGGCAATTTTGACCATCGGCGTTGTGCCGCTGGCGGGAGTATTGCC
>NZ_JABAIL010000084.1 GCF_012641475.1 Flammeovirga agarivorans
CGTTGTAAAGCATTAGATGAAAAAAATTATCACAATAGTACTTTTAATTAACCTCCTATTGGTTTCATTTAGCAGTTTGACTTTCGGACAATCTGTAATTCAGGGTTATGTTAAATCTTCATTAACAGACTTAAGGCCAATCACTGATGTTTATGTGGAGATAGTAAATATTGACAATCCAATATTGGAAATAGCGACAATGGCTGATCGCAATGGATTTTATAAGTTAACTGACCTTAAATTAGGCAAGACATACATTCTAAAAGTCAGTGCTTTCGGATATGCTAATCAGCAATTTGAAATTAAAACCGATAGTGATATCACCAAATCCGATTTGACAATCGAAGTAAGTTGTGAATACAGCAAAGAGCACGCTGATACTGATTGGAAGAACAATAAAGCCAAATTATTGTTAGTAGGCTCGATTGCACCGTTAGCAAATACACGAGCTGACAAAAAGTTCGAAAAGAAATATGGTGTCAAATATTATGACTTCGGTTGTGTACCAACAGATTTTGAATGTATAAAAATCTATAATGAAAGAATTTTCGAACTCATGGACAGCGAATTTGGTTATAAGTGGCGTGATAAGGTTCGAAAAGACGTGGAATATTTGAAATAATTTACGCTTTACAACATCAACTAAACTCCAATCACGGTTGACGCAACCGCTCACGTAGTTTAGTCATCACGTT
>NZ_JABAIL010000085.1 GCF_012641475.1 Flammeovirga agarivorans
CGTAGTTTAGCCATTACGTTATGGGCAATTAATATGAAACTACCAATTGAATATAGATGGCTTAAGGCTCATAGTTTTGAAGGATTGAGGCCTTGGTATTTCGTTGACCCTTCCAAATCAGAAGGGTTAAGAAAGGAATATCAACTAGAAACAGGTAAAGATATTATACCTATTGCTAGAAGGCAGGACAATGATGAATTTGCAGGATTTGAAATTATTGACAACGAAATTCAAAACAAAGTACTTACTGTTCATCTGACTTGGAGTTCAAAATTGGAAAGAGCAAATTATCCTTCTATTACAGAATCAAAAAGCATATTCAAATGGTTAGAACAAGTTGTTATACCTGAGACAATAGACTGGATAAATGAAGATGAACTTGAAGATATTTTAGGAACAGAAAATGATTAAGAAACTTCTAATATCTAGCTTTTATTCAATGATAGTATTTTGTGTACTTTCATTTTTTTCGGTAATGTACTCTTTATTTCAGTCAGTTGGGAATCCTTCTTTAAAACCAGTGACTAATATTGGAGTTCCATTTAAGTACTATTATCAATTTTGCTTTCAGGTTCTGACTCTCCAAACTGTGGATGGGTTTTTAAAAACTTTTTATATGATTGTATCATCATATGGATTGTAACAATAATAGTTTATTTAGTATTTAATAAAAAAGCCCATAACA
>NZ_JABAIL010000086.1 GCF_012641475.1 Flammeovirga agarivorans
GTAGTAGGACGCATCGAGTTCCGCCACGGTAAGTCTGAATAAGGTAGCACTATAGGAACATACTCAAGGTCATCGGATTCCGGTGGCCTTCATGAATGTCCCTAACAACCACTCAGGAGCAACACCATGTATCAGAATACAATCAACTTCGAACGTACCCGCGAACGCCAGCAGACCGAGGGTTATATCCCTAAGGGCCGCAAGCTGAACAAGACGCAGCGCGGTGGCGGTGTGAAGGGTTCCTTCCGTAATGCGAAGGGTGACAGCGTTGTTAACCAAGAGAAATACTTCGTAGGAGCGTAACAAATGGCTACGGAAAAAAGATGGCTTTTTGATGGAAGCACCTCACAGTGGTCACGCTTAGGAGCAACGGAGCGCAGGTTACTGGATGAAACAGGGCTGCATGTGGTCATGCTTGATGACCCATTCACTAGCACCGTGTTATTCAACGTGTTTGAGCCACGCGGGTCACTTCTAATAAGTAAGCGGTTCAGCCACTGGTCGATTGACTCAGCGTCAGACTGGTTGGCAAAACTCACAGCCGACTACTCAAGTTGGAAGTGATTAGGTAGCACTATAGGCAGACTCAAGGTCATCGGATTCCGGTGGCCTTTATGATTGCTTATTGCACACTAAATGAACACTACACTTCGGAGACATCCTCATGATGAACATTAAGAC
>NZ_JABAIL010000087.1 GCF_012641475.1 Flammeovirga agarivorans
GATGACCGGGGAGGACGCCTGACCGTAGGCCCGCGCAAGCGCAGTGGACTGCACCCCAAAAGTTGGACACCCAACTGAGTAAGGTGCAATTTTATGGCTAAACCAAAGTATTCCCCTGAAACAAAACTGGCTGTGGTTAATCATTATTTGTCCGGTAAAGACGGAGAACAGAGTACAGCCGACCTTTTTGGTATTGAAAGAACATCTGTCCGTCGCTGGGTCAGGGCATGGCAGTTCCACGGTGCAGAAGGCCTGACTGCAAAAAATAATCATTATTCCGATGAATTTAAACTCGTGGTCGTCCGGGCGGTTATCAGTGACCGCCTGACGATGCGTGAAGCGGCTGCCCGGTTTAATCTCTCCGCAGAAATACTTGTCCGGCGCTGGCTCGACGTGTACAACGATGCCGGAGCGGAAGGTCTTTTAAACATGCAATGCGGACGGCCCGGACAAATGACAAAGCCAAAAAATATCCCACCACTGACAGATAAAGAGCTGGAAAAACTCTCCCCCGAAGAGCTCAGGGCCGAACTGCGTTATCTGCGGGCAGAGAATGCCTATCTAAAAAAGTTGAAAGCCTTGGTTCAGAGCGAAAAAAATGGCAAAAAGCCCTGATAATCAGTGAACTAAGGCATGAACACGCTCTGCGGGACCTTCTGCGGGCGGCCGGTATGTCCCG
>NZ_JABAIL010000088.1 GCF_012641475.1 Flammeovirga agarivorans
ATGGACAAGCGGCAGAAGACCATCAACAAGAACCAAGTGATTGACCAGCAGTTCACCAAGCGTATCGGCGGGCAGTACGTGTCCACCAGCTACAAGGACATGCCGACCAATGAGAACACCGGAGAGTTCACCCACAGTGACATGGTGAATTATGCGAACGGTAAGCTGGCCGAGATTGACCAGATGCAGCTCACGGAGCAACAGAAGGACCGCATGAAGCTGAGCTACCTACGGGCGGACTCAGATGGTGGAGCCTTCCGTACCGTTGTGGGCCAGATGGTAACCGACGCTGGGTCTGAGTGGTCTGCCGCTGTGATTAACGGTAAGTTACCTGATGACACCACGGCGTTGAACAAGCTGCGCACCATGCGTAACACTGACCCGGACCTCTTCGCTGCACTGTACCCGGACAAGGCGGACTTGTTCCTGACGATGGACATGATGGACAAGCAGGGGATTGACCCACAGATACTCATCGACGCTGACCGTTCCCGACGCAGTCTCACCAAAGAGATGCAGTACGAGGACGACAAGGCGTGGGCGTCCCTGAAGAACAACTCCCAGTCCCCAGAGCTATCCCGCATCCCAGCCAGTCTTGACGCAATGGCCCGTAAGATGTACGACAGCGTCAAGTACCGCACAGGTAACAGTGATATGGCTATGGAGCAGACCGACAAG
>NZ_JABAIL010000089.1 GCF_012641475.1 Flammeovirga agarivorans
AAAGCCCATATCTTCCAGCGCTCGCAGAGCGACGGATTTCCCCGAGCCCGAGCGGCCGCTGACGATCATCAGTACCATGTACCGTTTCTCCTCAGTACGATAAAGGATAAGGTGCGACTGCCGTTATGCGTCATCGCTGCTTCCTGCTTCGGTGATGATCTCATACAACTCTTCATCGCTCTGCGCCGTGCGCAGGCGACGACAAATCGCTTTGTCCGCCAGCCGTTTGGCCACCAGGGAGAGCGTATGCAGGTGAGTTTTTGTCTGGTCGGCCGGCACCAGCAGCGCGAACAGCAGGTCGACAGGTTGATTGTCGATCGCGTCGAAGGCGATGGGGGTTTCCAGCTGGACAAAAACGCCGACAGCACGCAGCGTATCCTCTTCCAGTTTTCCGTGGGGAATGGCGATACCATTGCCGATCCCGGTACTGCCCATTTTTTCGCGGGTGAGGATCGCTTCGAACACCACCTGCGGCGGCAAACTTAACTGTTTGGCGGCCAGTTCGCTGATGATTTCCAGAGCACGCTTCTTGCTCTGGCAGTGCACCTGGCTACGGGTACATTCCTGGTTCAGGACGTTGCTCAGTTGTAGAGCCGAATCGTTGTTCATCATAATTTCACCTGAGCGCCCCCGCGCCCGTCGCCGATGATATCCAGCGGCGGGCGCAAGGGGGCCCG
>NZ_JABAIL010000090.1 GCF_012641475.1 Flammeovirga agarivorans
GATTTTAATAAAGTAAAGTCAATTGAGAAATATTGGATGGATTATGACTTTTTCTGGTTCGTAAACATTGATTGAATTGGATAATTAGAGATACTAGTAAACTAAAATATCATACAAATTTGGGTGTTTTACTTGAACCAATTAAAGATGATATTAAGGACTTGAAATGGTTGATTTCAGATTTGGATATAAATACTTCTGAAATAGAGAAATTACCAATAAATCATGAAAAAGATTGGTTTCTGATTTCCTCAGATGAAATGGAGTTGATCTGTAAAACTGATACTCAAATTGTTTGGGGCGTTTTTTCAGGAATTGATAAGAATGTGGATTTAAAAACTGACCAAATTGAAATTCCTTATGCTGACGGAAATGGAGAAGTTTGGAAAAACGGAAATCTTCAAGTTGAGAATTCTAAAATAGAAATAATAGCTTGGGATAGTTCATATACGATTGTAAAATTCACTAAAAGGGAAATATCTGATAAGTTTAAAAAATATTTCGATGAGGCCATCGAATTGGAAGAGTATAAATTTAAAAAATAAAAGCATACAACAGTAGCTAACCTCCATCCATCGGGTGACGCACCCTCTGGTCGTAGTTTAGCCATTACGTTGTGTACAATTAAGATGATAATGAAACGATACCTAAACTTATCACTCTTACTATTA
>NZ_JABAIL010000091.1 GCF_012641475.1 Flammeovirga agarivorans
TAAGTTTTTTCGCAGCAAATTCGATAATGGGAAAAATTACTTTTGGATATGGATTGGGAGATATTTTTTACCTTCCAATTTTATATGTAATAACATTTGTTTACATAATAACTTTTTCAATAAATCGAAAGAAGGATAAACAACTATTAATAACAAATACTGTTTTTACAATTCCAATTATTTGGATTGTTTTGTCAGTAACACTTTGGAGAGGGCCAGAATATAGTTGGAACGGAGAATTATTTTACCCTTCAAAGAAATCAAAAGAATCGTACGCCACTAAACGTAAAAGGTGGCAATCAGAAATAGATAGTTTAAAAACTGATGTAACGGACGATCCTCAAAACACAGAGGCACTTGTTGAAATTGGAGAATTAAAAAGTTTGTTAGGGAAAGATAAAGAAGCATTAGAATATTTGGAAAAAGCATTAAGAAAAGGAAACACCTCTAAATACACAAGATCCAAATTAGCACGCAAATATGAAGACAATGATTTAATAGATAAAGCAGTTGAACAATACGAGGAAATTTTAAAAGTTGACTCATTAAATAGATCAGCAAAATTCAATTTGCGAAGATTGAAAAAAAAATATGATAACAGCTGAGAACAATAGCTAATCTCCATCCATCGGGTGACGCACCCGCTGGTCGTAGTTTAGCCATTACGTT
>NZ_JABAIL010000092.1 GCF_012641475.1 Flammeovirga agarivorans
GTGACCCGCAAGGTAACTAAGCGTTCAGTCATGACGTTGGCGTATGGTTCCAAGGAGTTCGGATTCCGCCAGCAAGTTCTTGAGGATACCGTGCAGCCCGCTATTGATAACGGTGAGGGCTTGATGTTCACTCACCCGAACCAAGCGGCTGGCTACATGGCTAAGCTGATTTGGGACGCTGTGACCGTGACCGTAGTGGCTGCTGTCGAAGCGATGAACTGGCTGAAGTCTGCCGCTAAGCTTCTGGCTGCTGAAGTCAAGGACAAGAAGACCAAAGAGGTACTTCGTAAGCGCTGCGCAATCCACTGGGTAACACCAGACGGCTTCCCGGTGTGGCAGGAATACCACAAGCGTGACCAAGCGCGGCTGAAGCTGACGTTTCTGGGTCAGGCCAACGTGTTCATGACGTACAACAAAGGGGACACCAAAGAGATTGACGCGCACAAGCAAGAGTCGGGCATCGCGCCTAACTTTGTGCACTCACAGGATGGTAGTCACCTGCGCATGACCGTAGTGCACGCTAACGAGGTCTACGGGATTGACTCCTTCGCGCTCATTCACGACTCCTTCGGGACCATTCCAGCGGACGCCGGGAATCTCTTTAAGGCAGTCCGTGAGACGATGGTCAAGACCTACGAGGACAACGATGTAATCGCTGACTTTTAT
>NZ_JABAIL010000093.1 GCF_012641475.1 Flammeovirga agarivorans
AAGCTCCTCGTGGCGACCACTGGGTTCGACCGTGTGGAAATCCGTAGGTTCACCTCAGCGTCTGAGCGAATCGTTGACTTCAGTGATGGCTCGGTTCTCCGCGCGACAGACCTTAACGTTTCCCAGTTACAGTCTGCACATATCGCTGAGGAAGCACGAGACGCTGCCCTGATGGCCATGCCTCAGGATGATGCAGGTAACCTCGATGCCCGTAACCGCAGAATCGTTCGACTGGCTCCGGGTGTTGAAGGTACGGACGCAATCAACAAGAACCAGCTGGACACAACTCTAGGAGATGCTGGTGGTATTCTATCGGACATGAAGGACCTAGAGGGTGAGATTCACGACTACATCGAGAAGTTCGCAGATGACACGGCGCTTGTGCGTGGGGTGGCGTGGGTGTATAACCTTGGTTCCGCTGATGGCGGGGAAACCGTTATCACCATAAATAAATCGACACGTACATACGCTGTGCCTTACATTGAGGTAAATGGCTCACGCCAAGAGGTCGGGTATCACTATTCGTTCGATCTGGAAACACAGCAGATAACCCTTGCCACTCCATTGAAAGCTGGCGACTTCGTTATGGTAATGACCACAGAGTCTCAGCTCCCGGTAGAGACCTTGCTGGCATCTAGCGTTGGTGCCTCGAGCATCGGG
>NZ_JABAIL010000094.1 GCF_012641475.1 Flammeovirga agarivorans
TGGGTTAGCAAGGTGTATCTTAGGTGTCTCTCACGCAAGAGGCACCAATAGATAAACTTTATTCACAAAGAGGCACACAATGAACGCATTAAACATTGCACGTAATGACTTCTCAGAGATTGAACTAGCTGCTATTCCGTACAACATCCTCAGCGAGCACTACGGGGACAAGTTGGCACGTGAGCAGCTAGCCCTTGAGCACGAAGCGTACGAGCTGGGCGAGCAGCGTTTCCTGAAGATGTTAGAGCGTCAAGTGAAAGCTGGTGAGTTCGCCGACAACGTGGCCGCTAAGCCGCTGGTCCTAACGTTGCACCCACAGCTGACCAAGCGCATTGACGACTGGAAAGAGGAGCAAGCAAGCGCACGCGGTAAGAAGCCTCGCGCATACTACCCGATTAAGCATGGCGTGGCCTCAGAGTTAGCCATTAGTATGGGCGCTGAGGTGCTCAACGAGAAGGCTGGAGTGTCCAGTGAGGCTATCGCACTGCTGACCATTAAGGTCGTCTTAGGGACGCTCACAGATGCCTCTAAGGCCACTATCCAGCAGGTGTCCTCTCAGTTAGGTAAGGCCCTTGAGGATGAGGCCCGCTTCGGCCGTATCCGCGAGCAGGAAGCCTCCTACTTCAAGAAGAACGTAGCAGACCAGCTGGACAAGCGTGT
>NZ_JABAIL010000095.1 GCF_012641475.1 Flammeovirga agarivorans
ACAACGAATTTGCTAAACTACGACCAGCGGGTGTGTCACCCGGTGGATGGAGATTAGCTATTGTTGTGTGGTGTTGAAATTTTGATTACGTTTATTTGTAAAAGGTCAGATAAAAAATGAATTTCTTTTTCTAATTGATATCTTATGTCATCTTCTTTCAGAATAATTCTCTTATTCAGCAAGGTAATACCAATCTTATATTTTTTTTCATCTGATATGAACAATAGATTTTGAATATTTTCAGTTGAGATTATCTTCTTTCTTTTAATAAAAAAAAGATACTCTTTATCAATTATTATTTTCTTTTTTAATACTTCAATTTTAATTCGTTTTGAATAATAACTTCCTGAAATTATTAATGGAATAAAGGTAATAAAACACAATATCGAAACAAGAACTATTCCTATTTTTAGACGAAATACATGGGTATCACCTTCTATTGTAACAACATCTGTAATACTATTTATAAGTAAGAAAATTAGATACAAAAAATTAATTGTAATTAAAGTAAAGAATACAAATACAACAAATTTTGATAAAATGGACAATATTACGTTTTCATCACTGATAGATATACTTTTATCTATTTTATTAAAATTATAATTAATCATTTCTAATTTTGATATTTGTACTTACTAGACAATACCACACAACGT
>NZ_JABAIL010000096.1 GCF_012641475.1 Flammeovirga agarivorans
CGTTAGCCACTATATATACCATGAAGCATATTTTAGTATTAGTTTTATTAATTATTTCGTTCTCATGTGCACGAAAGGATGAACCTTTTTCAAGGTACGTGAAAAGTTTAGATAAACTTAAGTTGCCACTTTCATATGATATCCATACAGAAATAGATCCTTCTAAAAATTATGATTCAACTTTACATATTAAATACAAATGTTTATGGACTTATAAACCAAGTGGTATAATATATGAGACAAATAAATTTATAGGAATAATAGAGTATTCAATATCAGATGTAGGAACAGTTCCTGTAATAGTAACATATGACTTAACAGGTAATAAAATTGACTCATTATTTATTTTAAAAAATTCTGGATTTGGAGAAACAGGACAAACTTTAGAAAGTTCAATATTAAAAAGTGACTACACAATTTTGATAACAGATTCAACAAAAAAATGGGAAATAGATCAAGATTATAATATTATTGATTCAACTGTTTCAATTGATGTTTCAAATTTTATGTATAAAATAAATTCAAATGGTGAGATTTATAAATCTGTTAACCAGTCAAATAGTCTTAAAACAAAATAAAAATAACAGTGGCTAACATTAGCTAATCTCCATCCATCGGGTGACGCACCCGCTGGTCGTAGTTTAGCCATTACGT
>NZ_JABAIL010000097.1 GCF_012641475.1 Flammeovirga agarivorans
ATCTGCAGTCCCCGGAATGGGTCGGGGAAGAGTGCGCCCGCCGCACCCTGTCGCGCCTGGCGCCGCGTAAGCTGTCGACCATGAAGGCGCCGGTCATTTTCGCCAACGAAGTGGCGACCGGGTTGTTTGGTCACCTGGTCGGAGCGATTGCCGGCGGCGCGGTCTACCGTAAATCGACCTTCCTGCTCGATTCGCTGGGCAAACAAATTTTGCCGGAGTGGCTGACCATTGAAGAGCATCCGCACCTGCTGAAAGGGCTGGCCTCCACGCCGTTCGACAGCGAAGGCGTGCGCACCGAACGTCGCGATATCGTCAAAGACGGCGTGCTGACCCAGTGGCTGCTGACCAATTACTCAGCGCGCAAGCTGGGGATGAAAAGCACCGGCCACGCCGGGGGCATCCACAACTGGCGCATTAACGGCCGCGGCCTGAGTTTTGCAAAGATGCTTAAAGAGATGGGCACCGGTCTTGTGGTTACCGAACTGATGGGGCAGGGTGTCAGTGGCGTCACCGGCGACTACTCACGCGGCGCATCCGGCTTCTGGGTAGAAAACGGCGAAATTCAATATCCTGTCAGTGAGATCACCATTGCAGGTAATCTGAAAGAAATGTGGCGTAATATCGTGACCATTGGCGATGATA
>NZ_JABAIL010000098.1 GCF_012641475.1 Flammeovirga agarivorans
GCAACGGGATATTGATCGCCGGGATCCGCGTTTCGCCGATCCTGGCTACCCTTGGCATGATGACCCTGCTCAAAGGGATAAATATTCTGATCACCGGCGGCAGCGCCATCGCTAACTATCCGCAGTGGGTGCTGTGGCTGAATCACGCCCAGTGGTTCGGTATTCCGCTGCCAATGTGGCTTTTTGCGGTGGTGGCGGCCGGGCTGTGGGTGCTGCTGGAGAAAAGCCCGCTGGGTCGGGCGATCATGTTGATCGGATCCAACGAACGGGCGACCCATTATTCCGGGATCAATACCCGGCGGGTGTTGATGTGGGTATATGTCATCTCGGCCCTGCTCTGCGCGGTGGCTGCGTTTCTGATGATGTCGAAGCTGAACTCAGCCAAAGCATCTTATGGGGAATCGTATTTGCTGGTGTCGATCCTCGCGGCGGTGCTTGGCGGCGTGAATCCGGATGGCGGTAGCGGGCGCATCGTTGGGATGGTGCTCGCGCTGTTCCTGCTGCAGATTATTGAGAGTGGGTTCAATATCCTCGGTATCAGCCCCTATCTGACGATGGCGCTGTGGGGCGTATTGCTGCTGTGCTTTATCCAGGCGCGAGGCATGCTGGGACTGGAGAGAGCCGGGTAAATGACCCGTCC
>NZ_JABAIL010000099.1 GCF_012641475.1 Flammeovirga agarivorans
GCGCTATCTGCAGGCGCTCATCCAGTATGAAGACCGCTGGTTCTGGCGCCATCCGGGGGTCAATCCCTTCGCGGTGCTGCGCGCCGCCTGGCAGGATCTTACTTCCGGGCGAGTTATCTCGGGCGGCAGCACGCTTACCATGCAGGTGGCACGCCTGCTTGATCCCCATCCACGCACCTTCGGCGGCAAGCTGCGCCAGCTGTGGCGAGCGCTGCAGCTGGAGTGGCATCTGTCAAAAAGCGACATTCTAACCCTCTATCTGAACCGCGCGCCGTTTGGCGGCACCCTGCAGGGGATCGGCGCGGCCAGCTGGGCCTATCTCGGTAAGCCGCCTGCCAGTCTTAGCTACGGCGAGGCGGCGCTGCTGGCGGTACTTCCCCAGGCGCCCAGTCGTTTACGTCCGGACCGCTGGCCGCAGCGGGCCCAGGCGGCGCGTGATAAAGTGCTTACGCGAATGGTCAGCCAGGGCGTCTGGCCGGAACAGGCGGTAAAGGAAGCGATGGAGGAGCCAGTATGGCTGTTTCCGCGCCAGATGCCGCAGCTGGCGCCGCTTTTTTCACGCCGGGCGCTGGCGACCAGTCGTGATGAAAAGGTGGTGACGACTCTGGATGCCGGACTGCAGCGGCAACTGGAAGA
>NZ_JABAIL010000100.1 GCF_012641475.1 Flammeovirga agarivorans
TCACGAATGTTGCCATACGCTCCCGGATAGGTCTTAATGGTGCGAATGAGGCCCTTGAGTACCTTCTCGTTAACGT
Organism: Flammeovirga agarivorans; assembly: GCF_012641475.1. Lineage (NCBI taxonomy): Bacteria > Pseudomonadati > Bacteroidota > Cytophagia > Cytophagales > Flammeovirgaceae > Flammeovirga > Flammeovirga agarivorans. Next base: position 77 of record NZ_JABAIL010000100.1, read on the forward strand.
CGAGTGACTCGTACCCACGATAAGCGGTAACGAATACAAATACTTTGTTGGCTGGTTCTTTCGTGTGAATCATGGTGTATATCCTCAATGTTACATTAGTGGTTATCAGCGTGGCTACTCTCAGGGTGACAGGACGTACCTTGCCAGAGACCTGAATGTAACCACTAGTTAAACACTAAGTGATGAGTGATGTACATGTCAGCTAATCCATATTGTTAAAGAGCGGTGCTACTGGGTACTTCGTGAATCTGTGGAGCATCTTACTACTTGTTATCCGTTGAGTCAACCACTTTCGTATGTCCGGTTGATGACTACTTGAGACCCTTCGGCATCCATCTAGTAACTCGAAGTATGCTAGTGGTTGGTAGCGTTGTGTCTCTCAACGGTTGCTAATGTCTCATAACGTATTCTGAATGTCAATACCTTAGGTTAAACTTTATGTAGACCTATAGTGATAGTTATCTTTATGGTGATGGTCTCTTAGTAATACTTAAAGTGTCTCCCTATAGTGATACCTAATTGTTTAGTGTATTGACACTGACCACTGAATAGCCTTATAG
>NZ_JABAIL010000101.1 GCF_012641475.1 Flammeovirga agarivorans
TTAAAAGATCATAACGAGCAGGTCAGCTTTGCGCAGGCCGTCACCCAGGGACTTGGCAAGCATCAGGGCCTGTTCTTTCCGCACGATCTGCCGGAATTCAGCCTGACTGAAATCGACGACATGCTGGCGCAGGACTTTGTCACCCGTAGCGCCAAAATTTTATCCGCCTTTATCGGCGATGAGATCCCGCAGGATGTCCTGCAGCAGCGGGTGCGCGCGGCGTTTGCGTTTCCGGCGCCGGTAAGCAAGGTTCAGGAAGATGTCGGCTGTCTGGAGCTGTTCCATGGCCCTACGCTGGCGTTCAAGGATTTCGGCGGCCGCTTTATGGCGCAGATGCTGACCCACATCGCAGGCGATAAGCCGGTCACCATCCTCACCGCGACCTCTGGCGACACCGGGGCGGCGGTGGCGCATGCTTTCTACGGCCTGCCGAACGTCAAGGTAGTGATCCTCTATCCGCGCGGCAAGATCAGTCCGCTGCAGGAGAAGCTGTTCTGTACCCTCGGCGGCAATATTGAAACCGTGGCGATTGATGGCGACTTTGATGCCTGCCAGGCGCTGGTGAAGCAGGCGTTTGACGATGAAGAGCTGAAGGCGACGCTGGGTCTCAACTCGGCTAACTCCATCAACATCAG
>NZ_JABAIL010000102.1 GCF_012641475.1 Flammeovirga agarivorans
AACATAATGGCTAAACTACGTGTGAGGGTGAGTCACCCGAGACATGGAGTTTTAGCTGGTGTTGTGTACTTTTTATGCTATTCCATTGATACTTAGACCAAAAAATTCCCCTGTATCAATATTGTAATTAATTCTCCAATAGTAACTACAACCGTCAAAAATTTCCATATAGTCTTCATTTAAATTATATCGAGTTTTATTTTTATCCCAAAAAAAGGATATTTGAATAATTTTATCACCTTTGTTATTAATAAAGCTAACATATTGACGATAGTAATTATTTAGATTTTTATGAATTTTAGGACAATCATTAACACCATTAAATGGGTTGTTTTTAGATAATTTATGTATTCTTTGACTTAATTTATTTTCAATATCTGAAATCTCTAAATTGGATGGTGTCCAAAAAGTTACACTTGAATTGAAAACTAAATATTCAGGGAAAGGGTATTTTTCTGTGAAGATTGTTCCTTTGAAATAACTACATTCTAAACCATATTTATTATCACTAATATTTATTCTCTTAAATTGTAATTGTTTTACTTTACAACTACCAATCATAAGTAATAGTAAGAGTGATAAGTTTAGGTATCGTTTCATTATCATCTTAATTGTACACAACGTAATGGCTAAAC
>NZ_JABAIL010000103.1 GCF_012641475.1 Flammeovirga agarivorans
TTATTCAAAAGCTAATAAACTAGCTCAAGTTGTGTTTTTAAAACTTATGCAAAATGAATTTCATCTTTTCGATAAAAAGTTAGATACTGATAGCTCTAGAAACTTATTTTTTAGCCTTAAAAAAATGGATGAAAACCTTAAGCAATTTGATGTTGAAACAATGGTATTATCAAAGAGTTTAGGAATCATGATTGAAATTGATAATGAAGAAGAAGAAGTTGAAAGTATTTTTGATAATGATTATGCTATAAACAGTATTGCTTTTTTTATTGATGGTTGGTATATGTGATTACTATTCACACCCCACTGTTTGGAGAAGTCTGTTACTTATAACATAATGTCAAAAAAGTAAGCATCAAAAAATGAGTATTACTCTCTTCTTTTATTTATTTTTCACACTAGAGGTTTTACATGCACAAACATATCCTTTACTCATCCAACTAAAACAGCAACAAGTTGAACTTCAAATCAACTATTAGAAGACAGTTTATTGCAAATGGGAGAGATACTGGTTCTTTTTGTAGTAGGTAGAGTAGACATATCAAAAGCCCATGATTTCAATCGTGGGCGAAAAGGATCAATGAGTTCAATAAACTAGATACCTTTATTTTAACTAATAGTAATAAGTTACAAA
>NZ_JABAIL010000104.1 GCF_012641475.1 Flammeovirga agarivorans
CTAACGTAATGGCTAAACGGCGAGCGAGGGCGTGTCGACCGAGACTTGCTGTTTTAGCTGTTGTTAGCAACATGTTAATTATTAATACAATAATAGTTTTTAAAACTACCATCTGCTTCATATTTTGTTACTAAATATATACTTGCTGGCAGAACTTTTATTTCACCTTCTTTACAAAGATGCTCCTCATTGTAAATTTTATTTAAGCTTGCGTATTCTTCTATTGTTATTTTACGTTTTCTTATTTTAGTTATTCTCTTTTTTATTATTTCACATTCGATTACTTGTTCTTTATTGATCCAAGTAATAAAATGACTACCTCTTCCGTCATCTGAATATTTTTCAACTAAGACTGTTGATCCTTTTTCTAAATTAAAATTGGTCTTTCTTAAAAGTTTATAACCATACAATTCAAAATAATCATATATAGGATATTCCGAAAATTTTCTAAATGACTCTATTCTACCTTCTACTATTAGATTAATGGGGTCACTTACATAGAGATAAAAGAGAGAAAGAAAAAATAATACTTTCATTCAAAAACTCATTTCAATGTTCAAGATAATACAAGCTAATTGTTGCTAACGTAATGGCTAAACTACGACCAGCGGGCGTGTCGACCGGTGGATGGAG
>NZ_JABAIL010000105.1 GCF_012641475.1 Flammeovirga agarivorans
CGAAGCGAAGTCTTGGTGTCTGCGTGAGATCCCCAAGCTGTTTGCCGGCAGATAGTGATGAAGACGCTCCTCCCGTTAACGGGAGGAGCGGGAAGATTAATAGGAGAAGGGTTTCGGATCGGGTCCGAAGCGATTGTTGCCTTCGGTGCCGCGCTGGCAGTTAAAGATCAGGATCACCAGCCAGCCGATGACCGGGATCAACAGCAGCAATAGCCACCAGGCCGAACGATCGGTGTCATGCAGACGGCGAAATTGCACCGCCCACCACGGTAAAAAGACCAGTACGCCATAGATAGTGGTCAGAATGCCTTCGCCGCCAGCCCGCTGCCAGCCCAGCATTTTATCGATGATGCTCAATACGCCGGTCAGGATGAGGTTGACCAGAATAAACATCCAGTACTCTTTGCGCCGCGCACGGCCGCCAAATCCTATATAGTTTTTTAATACCTTGAGATACCAGTCCATTTCTACGCCTCAATTAACCGTCAATCACTTGTTTTTTAAGCGATCGCAATAAGAATAGACGTGAATGAATGGTGGGTAAATATCTGTTTTCTGAATTATTGGGCGCCATCACTGGCGCCCGACAGATCAACGGAAGCGCTGATCGCGACCGTGCGGTTCGTTGAGAT
>NZ_JABAIL010000106.1 GCF_012641475.1 Flammeovirga agarivorans
TGAACTGCTGGTCAATCACTTGGTTCTTGTTGATGGTCTTCTGCCGCTTGTCCATCTCCTTGGCTGCCGCTTGGGCCTCCTGACGGAAACGGGTCTGCATCTGCTCCTCAGCTTGAATCAAGCGCTCACGCTCTGGGGTCATCTGCTCACCGGGTTGTAGACGGTCAAGTTCCGCCTTAGCACCTTGGAGCATCTCCCAGCCCTTGCTGGTGTCGTCTTGGTTCAGCGCACTGGTAATCCCAAGGCGAAAACCTTCTGACAACTTAGCATCATTATCAAACTGAGTGGACTGCGCCTTGACCATCAGGGCGTTCCACTGCTCCTCACCCATTAGTTCCTTATAGGTCGTGGTCTTCCCGTTAAGGGTGACCGGACGGCCCTCAAGGCTCTGGAGGAAGTTGGTAGCGCCCGGACGTTGGATAACGTCATTAAGTGACCCAATGATGACCTGCTGTGCCTGAGCATCGCTAGGGATACTTCCTGTTTTGATGGCGTTGTCTATGTAGCGCTGGAAGAACTCCCCAGACTCTGGACGGGCCAGAACCTGAGGGTCTTTCAGTACACCTGACAGCTCCACCTTAGAGGCCAGTATCGCACCCTGCTGGGCTTGGTCGCTCAGGAACGTA
>NZ_JABAIL010000107.1 GCF_012641475.1 Flammeovirga agarivorans
AGAACGTACAAGGATGCTTTAAGGAGGCTGGTATGCCTGAGGCAACGCAAGAGCGCACGCTTAAAGTGGAATGTACCATCAAACAAGCAGCTGAACTGGCGTGGCTGGCATGTAAGACCTACCATCAAGACGCTGTACTGGTGGTTAACTCACAGACTCACACGGCCTCTTTATGGTCTATCGAGGACAAGGGAGAATACCCAATGGTATACCCATGCTTGAAAGAGGTGTCTTTAGGGGGCACACTGCAACAAGTGGACGCTCCCAAGGGTGAATGCTATTCGGTAATCGACGGGCAATACTGGGAGGTTGTTTAATGGTTAATTATGGCCTCACTAAGAAGGACATGCGGGAATACCGAAGCGCCTTTAAGACTGCTTGCGAGTGTACTTATGGCATACCTGAAGCAAAGGCCGACTGGTTCGGCTACTACATGGCCCAAATGGCCCAAACCTATCGCACACGCAAGGTAATGTATGGTAACCCTGTTCGTAATTAGTGTGTATGCCCTGATTGTCCTGTACTTTGTGCGAGACTTTCGCAAGGGTCTCAAGGTACACAAAGCACCATTCAGTTACATGAAGTGGGGCGTATTGCCTCGCTTTACTGTACGGCTACCCAATGTC
>NZ_JABAIL010000108.1 GCF_012641475.1 Flammeovirga agarivorans
GAACTGTTAATCAGCGCTCTGGGGCTGGCGATGGTTGCCGCGCTGGTGCCGCAGCATCTGATGGGCTTTATTCTGGGGATGTGGTTTCTGACCCAGGCCGCCGCTTTCCTGCTGGGCGGCTATGTGGCGACCTTTACCGCGGTGCCGGAAAACATCACCGACCCGCTGCAGACCCTGCCGGTCTACACCAATGTGTTCAGTAAAATTGGCCTGGTGACGCTGGGCGTCACGGTGGTAATGGCGCTGATGGTGCCGTGGCTGAACCGGATGATTAATACCCCGGCCAGCGCCGAATAACCGTTTGAGATGGCCGATCCGCACTGGCGCCGTTTGTTCAGATATTGTGGTTCCCGGCTTGCGCTACGCTGAGCCGGGCGACGATTCGGTAGCCCGGATAAGGCGCGTTGCGCCGCTATCCGGGAGATACCACCACGGCGTAATATTACTCCGGCGTACCGGCGTAAATATCAAACCGATGCCCTTTGGTCACCACCGCATTCGGCGTGGCGACTTCCGCCAGCGGCGGCGCATAATCCGGGCGCTTCACCACCACCCGCTTGGTCGCCAGCTGGCGCGCCGGGGCCAGCAGGCCATCGGCGTCTAAATC
>NZ_JABAIL010000109.1 GCF_012641475.1 Flammeovirga agarivorans
ATGAGCAGCCATGACGCCATGATGGTCGCCAGCGGCATCACCACCGTGCTGGACGCCGTGGCGATTGGCGACGTGCGCGATGGCGGCGATCGTCTTGAGAATCTGGAGAAGATGGTCAATGCCGTGGAGGAGACGCAAAAGCGCGGTCTCAACCGCGCCGAACACCGCCTGCACCTGCGCTGCGAGCTGCCGCATCACACCACGCTGCCGCTGTTTGAAAAACTGATCGATCGCGAGTCGGTGAGCATGGTCTCTCTGATGGACCACTCGCCGGGCCAGCGTCAGTACGCCGATCGCAGCAAGTACCGCGATTATTATCAGGGCAAATATCATCTGACGCATGACGAAATGGACCGTTTTGAAGCCGAGCAGATGGCTCTGGCCGCCACCTGGTCGCAGCCCAATCGCCAGACCATCGCCGCCATGTGCCGCGCCCGCCGTATCGCCCTCGCCAGCCACGACGACGCCACCGAGGCGCATGTGGCCGAATCTCACCAGCTAGGGAGCGTGATCGCCGAGTTTCCCACCACGCTGGCCGCGGCGCAGGCTTCACGTCAGCACGGGATGCACGTCCTGATGGGGGCGCCGAATATCGTGCGCGGC
>NZ_JABAIL010000110.1 GCF_012641475.1 Flammeovirga agarivorans
CGAGGATTTTCACAGTTCAGTACCTGTCTGAGAACGAGAGTTAACTGGGGAAGTGTGCCATAATCTGGCCGCCAGGCATACTCATCACCTGGTTCCAGCACCGCGATATCGAAAGGATGAATCATGACGCACCCCCTTGCTGATATGCCAGACCGTCCTCCAGGGCGAGGCCCATCAGGCACTGCCGCCACCGGCGAACCTTCGCTTTCCATGCAGCAACGCACCGTTCTGGAGCGACTGATCACGCGCCTGGTGGCGCTGACCTCGCAGCAGAACGCGGAAGTGTGGGCCTGCGTCAAACATGACCTCGGACTGAAAGGCGACTCGCCCCTGCTGGCCTGCCATTTCAGCGCCGCGGAGGCCAGTCTCAACCAGCGCTTAGCCGCCGCTCAGGATAATCATCATCATCGCCAGACCTTAGCGCAGCTCAGCGATCTGCTCGGTCAGGGCAATAACCGCCAGGCGGTGAGCGATGATATTCGTCAGCATTATGGGCAAACGGCGCTGCATGCCCTTAGCCAGACGCAGCTGGAGACCATTCTGCATCTGCTGCAGCATGGCCAGCTGTCGATCCCGCAGCCGCAGCAGCGCCCGCCGACCCTG
>NZ_JABAIL010000111.1 GCF_012641475.1 Flammeovirga agarivorans
CGAGTTCGCCAAAGAGCAAGGACTGAAGGTTGCCATGGCGATGCTAGAGGAGTCCGTAGAGGAGACGATGGAGGATGTCTTAGGGATTGCCAACGGTATCCGCTTACGGCAGCAACCCCGTGAGTACAAGCAGAAGCTGATAGAAGACGGTACGTATGACAAATGGTTCGATGAACTGTATGGTACCGACCAGTTCCACCTTTATGACTCCTTTGCGGAAGCTGAGGTGGACCGACTGTTAGCGAAGCTGCACTACATGCGCACAGGGTTAAACTGTGACGTAATCATTCTGGACCACATCTCAATCGTAGTGTCTGCCTCTGAGGAATCCGATGAGCGCAAGATGATTGACCGACTCATGACCAAGCTGAAAGGGTTCGCTAAGTCAACCGGAGTGGTACTCATTGTTATTTGCCACCTGAAGAACCCGGAGAAAGGTAAAGCTCATGAAGAAGGACGTGCTGTTTCCATTACTGACTTGCGTGGGTCTGGGTCTCTGCGTCAACTCTCTGATACTATCATCGCACTTGAGCGAAATCAGCAAGGGGATATGCCTAATCTTGTCCTCCTTCGTATTCTCAAGTGTCGCTTTAATGGTAT
>NZ_JABAIL010000112.1 GCF_012641475.1 Flammeovirga agarivorans
GAACCGACTAATGTTGAAAAATTAGCGGATGACTTGTGGCTGGGGGTGAAAGGCCAATTAAACCGGGAGATAGCTGGTTCTCCCCGAAAGCTATTTAGGTAGCGCCTCGTGAACTCATCTTCGGGGGTAGAGCACTGTTTCGGCTAGGGGGTCATCCCGACTTACCAACCCGATGCAAACTACGAATACCGAAGAATGTTATCACGGGAGACACACGGCGGGTGCTAACGTCCGTCGTGAAGAGGGAAACAACCCAGACCGCCAGCTAAGGTCCCAAAGTCATGGTTAAGTGGGAAACGATGTGGGAAGGCACAGACAGCCAGGATGTTGGCTTAGAAGCAGCCATCATTTAAAGAAAGCGTAATAGCTCACTGGTCGAGTCGGCCTGCGCGGAAGATGTAACGGGGCTAAACCATGCACCGAAGCTGCGGCAGCGACACTATGTGTTGTTGGGTAGGGGAGCGTTCTGTAAGCCTGCGAAGGTGTGCTGTGAGGCATGCTGGAGGTATCAGAAGTGCGAATGCTGACATAAGTAACGATAAAGCGGGTGAAAAGCCCGCTCGCCGGAAGATCAAGGGTTCCTGTCCACCGTTAATC
>NZ_JABAIL010000113.1 GCF_012641475.1 Flammeovirga agarivorans
CATCTGGCGTAAGCTGATGGAGGGAGAAACCGTCACCTTTAACGGCAAGCATCAGCGCGTTCGCGACGCCAAACTGCTGTTTCCGCCACTGCAGCAGCCACGTCCACCGCTCTATTTCGGCGGCTCGTCTGAGGTGGCGCAGGAGCTGGCCGCTGAGCAGGTCGATCTTTATCTTACCTGGGGAGAACCGCCGGCCCAGGTGGCAGAGAAAATAGCTCAGGTGCGAGAGAAAGCCGCCCGGCATGGTCGCCAGGTGCGTTTTGGCATCCGTCTGCACGTGATCGTCAGGGAAACCAACGAGGAAGCGTGGCAGGCGGCGGACAGCCTTATCTCCCATCTTGACGACGAGACGATCGCCCGCGCCCAGGCGGCTTTCGCCAGAACCGACTCCGTTGGACAGCAAAGGATGGCGGCCCTGCACAACGGGCGACGCGATAAGCTGGAAATCAGCCCCAACCTGTGGGCTGGCGTGGGTTTAGCGCGCGGCGGCGCCGGGACCGCGCTGGTGGGCGATGCCGCCACCGTTGCCGAAAGGATCAATGAATACGCCGCGCTGGGTATCGATAGCTTTATCTTTTCCGGCTATCCGCATCT
>NZ_JABAIL010000114.1 GCF_012641475.1 Flammeovirga agarivorans
GTGTCGATGTGGTAGCCTTCACCGGAAACGACATCCAATGGCTAAAAAACGCCTTTGGCGAATAGCGTAATACCAGAAGTAAGGGATCCCGTGCTCGACAGAATCAAAGCCTGCTTTACCGAAAGCATTCAAACCCAAATTGCCGCAGCGGAAGCACTCCCGGACGCCATCTCCCGGGCGGCGATGACGCTCGTCCAGTCCCTGCTTAACGGCAACAAAATCCTCTGTTGTGGTAATGGCACCTCCGCCGCCAACGCACAGCATTTTGCTGCCAGCATGATTAATCGCTTTGAAACGGAACGCCCTGGTTTACCTGCCATTGCACTAAATACCGATAATGTGGTCTTAACCGCCATCGCTAACGATCGCTTGCATGACGAGATCTACGCCAAGCAGGTGCGCGCCCTGGGACACGCCGGCGATGTGCTGCTGGCGATCTCTACGCGCGGAAACAGTCGGGACATCGTCAAGGCGGTGGAAGCCGCCGTGACCCGCGACATGACCATCGTCGCGTTAACCGGCTATGACGGCGGTGAGCTGGCGGGCCTGTTAGGTCAACAGGATGTCGAAATCCGCATCCCCTCC
>NZ_JABAIL010000115.1 GCF_012641475.1 Flammeovirga agarivorans
TTCGTGCTCTGGAAGGCCCTGAACCTGCCTGAACCAACCAAGTGTCAAATCGACATGGCCAAATGTCTGGCAGACCCAAAGAACAAGAAGTTTATCCTTCAGGCTTTCCGTGGTATCGGGAAGTCGTTCATCACGTGTGCGTTCGTAGTGTGGACCCTGTGGCGAGACCCTCAGTTAAAGATACTGATTGTCTCAGCCTCAAAGGAACGTGCGGACGCTAACTCCATCTTCATCAAGAACATCATTGACTTGTTGCCTTTCCTGAGTGAGCTTAAGCCTCGCCCCGGTCAGCGTGATTCTGTGATTAGCTTCGATGTAGGCCCTGCCAAGCCGGACCACAGCCCGTCAGTTAAGTCTGTGGGCATTACGGGTCAGCTTACTGGTAGCCGTGCTGATATCATCATTGCGGATGACGTGGAGATTCCCGGTAACTCTGCGACCCAAGGTGCTCGTGAGAAACTCTGGACGTTGGTTCAGGAGTTCGCCGCGCTGTTGAAACCTCTGCCAACCAGTCGTGTTATCTATCTAGGTACCCCTCAGACCGAGATGACGCTCTACAAGGAACTTGAGGACAACCGTGGGTAC
>NZ_JABAIL010000116.1 GCF_012641475.1 Flammeovirga agarivorans
CTGGGACTGTCCGAATCCGCTACGACAAGGAGCTACTGGCTCGAACCTATCAGGAACAGCAGCAGCGTCTGGCCAAAGAAGCTGAAGAGAAGGCACTGAAGGAAGCAACCAAGCGTGCACCTATATCAGCAGCCACTCAGGCTCGTAAGGCAGCAGGTGAGCGTGTCCGTGCGAAACGTAAGGCCACTCCGAAGTTCATTTATGGAGGCGGCGATGAGTAAACAATAAGGAGACAACATGAGCTACGACAAGTCCAAACCTAGTGACTACGACGGTATGTTCCAGAAGGCAGCAGACGCACACGGTGTTAGTTATGACCTGCTGCGTAAACTGTCCTTCAACGAATCATCCTTCAACCCTAAGGCCGTCTCTAAGACTGGCCCTAAGGGCATCATGCAGTTCACCAAAGCGACTGCCCAGAGCATGGGCCTTAACGTGACCGATGGTGATGACGATGGGCGCTACAATCCAGAGTTAGCCATTGACGCCGGGGCTAAGTTACTCAGCAGCCTCGTTAAGAAGTACAACGGGGATGAGCTGAAAGCTGCCCTAGCGTACAACCAAGGGGAAGGCCCAGAGAT
>NZ_JABAIL010000117.1 GCF_012641475.1 Flammeovirga agarivorans
ATGATGATTTTGCCAACGTGCTGACCCAGGTGGATGCCCTGCTGATGCTGGACGTCTATCCGGCGGGCGAAGCGCCGATCCCGGGCGCCGACAGCCGCTCGCTGTGCCGCACCATTCGCGGCCGCGGGAAAGTGGATCCGATCCTGGTGCCCGATTCGGCCCAGGCCGCGGAGATGCTGGCGTCAGTCCTGACCGGCAACGATTTAGTACTGGTGCAGGGCGCCGGTAACATCGGTAAAATCGCCCGCCACCTGGCTGAAATCAAACTGATCCCGCAAAAAACGGAGGAGGAGCGCCATGGCTGATAAAATCGCGGTGCTTTTCGGTGGAACCTCCGCTGAACGTGAAGTGTCGCTGAATTCAGGCGCGGCGGTGCTGGCCGGGCTGCGTGAAGGCGGGGTGGACGCCCATCCGGTCGACCCGCGCGATGTTGATATTACCCAGCTAAAAAAGCAGGGCTTTAAGAAAGCGTTTATTGCCCTCCACGGCCGCGGCGGGGAAGATGGCACTCTGCAGGGGCTGCTGGAGTTAATCCAGCTGCCTTATACCGGCAGCGGCGTGATGGCTTCGGCGATTTCAA
>NZ_JABAIL010000118.1 GCF_012641475.1 Flammeovirga agarivorans
AACGTAATGGCTAAACTACGTGTGAGGGTGCGTCACCCGAACGTGGAGTTTTAGCTGGTGTTACAGAGCTTTTATTGTGTGTGATTTCTGTTCAGAGATAATTCCTTTTATTTTTCCTATATGTTTTAAGTTCTTTTTGAGTACTTCTGAATCAAGTTCCCAATTAACTAATAAATAACAGTTAAAGCTTAGATCTTTTTCTTTTTCAAAGATACTGTTATCTAAATCTGACAATATTGCATATGGATAATCTATTGAATTATAACTTACTGATTTATTTAACTTTATGATATAACTATTTGAAATTTCTTCGAACATTAAACTTTCTACAATTACTCCATTTAGAAAGTCTTGTTCTAGTTCATGACTAGGATCATTTACCTTAGTAGAAATAAAGTTTAAACCCATGTAACTCTTTCTGAATTTAGTTACATAGATATAAAGGTAAAATATTGCCAATAAGTTAATGTCTAAATTAAATGGCTTTTCATAAAATTTTAGATTTGATAGACCAAATTTTATATTAATAAACTGTGTTACGTCAAAAATTGGTATGATAATATTTTGACCTTGATAATAT
>NZ_JABAIL010000119.1 GCF_012641475.1 Flammeovirga agarivorans
CGGGCATAGACAATCTGCGGCCGGTCGTCCGCAAGTAGCCAGGCGCAGAGCTGCTTGTTACGCCGTAGCCGCTTGTTAAACAGCGGCTGCTGCTCTTTAATCAACCGCGCCTCCAGCAGCAGCGCTCCCAGCTCGCCAGCGGTGCGCTGCCAGGTGATACGCCGCGACTGACGCAGCATCGCGGCCTCTTCAGGGGTGCGCAGGTGGGATAACACCCGGCTGCGGAGGTTGACGCTCTTACCGATATAGAGCGGCATCGTGTCGCTGTCGCCGTGAAACTGATAGACGCCCGGCAGCTTCGGCAGCGCCTCCAGCCACGGGCGAAGATGTTCGGGATATTCATAGATCGCCGCCGCCTCAAACTCGAGACGCGGGGCTGATTGCTTTCTGGCCACAATAACTCCTGGTACTGTCTATCCATCCAGTATAGCAGGCCATTTTTGCGGCGAAAAGGACAAAAAATAACCCCGGCGCAGGCCGGGGCGGGGGGAGAGACTATTTTTTCCAGAAATCGTCAAAGACGGTGATCGGCGGCCGACGCTTGTGTTCGGTTGTCAGATACCAGCCCTCGATCGTTT
>NZ_JABAIL010000120.1 GCF_012641475.1 Flammeovirga agarivorans
CACCCGCTGGTCGTAGTTTAGCCATTACGTTGTACACCATTATAGAGAAAATGACCAAACAAAAGAGGATAATAATTATTGGTGGGCTATTTCTTTTAGCACAGTTAGTATATTTCTCTGACTATATCTCACCGTTTCAATGGGGACAAATAAAGGTTAGTGGGCTTTCTTGTACTTGTCCAGATGAAAAAGTAGTAAGTGGTCAATTGTACCTAAGAAATATAACACCAGATAGCCTAAAAAAATATGACTTGGATTACTCAGAAATATATGTTTCAGAAAGACCATCAACAAACATAGATCCTATGGGTGTTGATTTATATATGATTAAAGGACAAGTTATAGGAAAAGATAGAGTAAGTCTAAATGATCCATGGAATCCAAAATTAAAAATTGACGACTGGAGAGGAGTCGATATTCTAAAAGATTGGGGAACAAAAGGACTTTTTTTTTGGCAGATATTTATTTGGCTAATTCTTGTAAGACAAACAAGAAATAAAACTGTGTACAACAACAGCTAAAACTCCACATTCGGGTGACGCACCCTCACACGTAGTTTAGCCATCACGTT
>NZ_JABAIL010000121.1 GCF_012641475.1 Flammeovirga agarivorans
CTGTAACGTAATGGCTAAACTACGACCAGAGGGCGTGTCGACCGATGGATGGAGATTAGCTGATGTTGGCAAGTCGTTCTTTTAAATTAACACATCCAATATTTTTTATTTTTAAAGTCAATTATAGTTGGTCCTCCAGTACACCCTCCAATTTCTTCAATGCTTTTATCAGATTCATCTTTTCCAATAATCCAAACACCTGATTTATGCTTAAAAATGATTCCTTGATCGAGTACCTCTCCAATTTTTGCAGTTAAGTTTCCTTCACCTACAGTATAAATGACTTTTACTGATCCATTTTTAATAATTACAGTAACTTTTTCTCCTAAAGATTTACCGTTCCACTCTGAAAATGCCACATCAAAAAGATAATTACCATTTGGTGGTATTTCATTCAATGTTCCTTTAATTTCAGAGTAAATAATTTCTTGTTGGGTTTCTTTTAAAAGATCAATCTTATCATTACTGCTTTTATCATCCTTATTTTCATTTGAAATAGTTGAACACGAAATCAAATTGAAATATAATATTAAAATTAAATGTATATTCCTCATATTAATGCTTGCCAAC
>NZ_JABAIL010000122.1 GCF_012641475.1 Flammeovirga agarivorans
AGAAAGCCATCCAGCACCACCGGCAGCCCACAGGACGCCGCCCCCAGCATGACACCGGTCATCCCCAGCAGATCGAAACCACCGACTTTGCTCAGTACGTCGAGGCCATCATTCGGGTCGGGCTGATTGACGGCGATAGCCCGCCGCACCACCTCCATCTTGTTGCCAACCTTCACCAGCGGCAGATTGGCGCCAATCCCGACCACCTCCTGCGCATCGCTGCCGGTCAGGACGCTGACGATCGCTGCCGCCGGCGTGGTATTGGCCATCCCCAGTTCGCCGACGCCAAACAGGGTAACGCCCTCCTGGGCCAGCGCGCGGGTGTAGCGCATCACCTCCAGCAACAGCTCCTGCCCCTGCTCACGGCTCATCGCCGGACCGCGGGCAATATTGCCGCAGCCCCGCGCCACCCGCATATTCACCACGCCGGGCAGCGGTTCGCTATCGATACCGACATCAATTACATGCACTTTCGCCCCGGCCTGGGCGGCGAGCACGCAGACGCCGGTGGTGCCGCGGGTCATATTTGCCGCCTGGATGGCGGTGACCGCCTTCGGCGAAATCGCCA
>NZ_JABAIL010000123.1 GCF_012641475.1 Flammeovirga agarivorans
AGACCAACACCTTTAACTCGACGACCATCGCGATGGCGGATTACCAGATGGAATCCCTGTCGGCCGAGATCAACTTTGCCGCGGCGAAGCTGGCCCGCGCCAGCGCCGACGCCTGGACGGCCCGCACGCCGGAAAAACCGCGCTATGTCGCGGGCGTGCTTGGCCCGACCAACCGCACCGCCTCTATCTCGCCTGATGTGAACGATCCGGCGTTCCGTAATATTACCTTTGACCAGCTGGTGGCCGCCTATCGCGAATCCACCCGGGCGCTGGTGGAAGGTGGCGTGGATCTGATCCTGATTGAAACGGTGTTTGATACTCTGAACGCTAAAGCGGCTATATATGCGGTGAAAGAGGAGCTGGAGGCGTTAGGCGTTGACCTGCCGCTGATGATCTCCGGGACCATTACCGATGCCTCTGGCCGCACGCTTTCCGGACAGACCACCGAAGCCTTTTATAACTCGCTGCGTCACGCCGAAGCCTTATCGTTTGGTCTGAACTGCGCCCTCGGGCCGGACGAGCTGCGCCAGTACGTCCCGGGGCTGTCGCGCATTGCCGAATGCTACG
>NZ_JABAIL010000124.1 GCF_012641475.1 Flammeovirga agarivorans
CACCGCGTGGTGCTGCATATTCAGGTCAACGCGGGCCGCCGCTACTCGGTACGCCAGATCCGCTTTTCCGGTAACGACACCTCCCGGGACGCGGTGCTGCGTCGTGAAATGCGCCAAATGGAAGGGGCGTGGCTCAACAACGAAAAAGTCGATCAAGGGAAGGTACGTCTTGATCGAACGGGTTTTTTTGAGAACGTTGAACAGCAGATCGTTCCGGTCAATGGAACGGCGGATCAGGTCGATGTGGTCTACAAGGTGAAGGAGCGCAACACCGGCTCATTCAATGTGGGCCTGGGATTTGGTACGGACAGCGGCGTGAGCTATCAGCTTGGCGTGACGCAGGATAACTGGCTGGGAACGGGTAATAGCGTTAGCTTCAACGGGACGCGCAACAGCTACCAGTCTTATCTTGAACTGGGGGCGACGAACCCGTGGTTTACCGTAGATGGCATCAGCCTGGGCGGAAAGATTTTTTATAACAGCTATGATGCTTCTGATGCGGATGCCGGGAGCTATAACCAGCAGAGCTATGGTTTAGGTAGTACGCTAGGGTTTCCCATTA
>NZ_JABAIL010000125.1 GCF_012641475.1 Flammeovirga agarivorans
CTGGACGGAATGGGATAAGCCCGGTGTTAGCATCAGGTGTCAACGTGGCTGACTGATTGATGTTGAAGGCCCAACCTTTAGACTGAATCTGGCGGTTAATCCTGTTGAGGATACGACGAGCGTTCGCTACGTCTGCGCTACCATCTTCGTCAAGGGTTGTCACCGGGGATTCACCGATGGCTGCGAGCATCTCGTTGATGGCATCCAGCTCAGCGGCAGACCCAAAGTAAGCATCTTGCATGTTCATAATGTAAGCTCCTAACGAAAAAAACCCCTCAGAGACCGTGAGTGGTCCCCAAGGGGTTTGGCTTATTAGTTAGTCACGACCAGCTTAAAGGTCTTCCTTTCAGACCCGTCAAAGCTGACAGTCACCAGAGTTTCGCCTACAGCGATTCCTTTGAAGTACAGCGTGTTGGTCCGGCGAGTATGGCTGGCAATCCCTGAAGTACCATAAGTTACCTCAAGGGTTGACCAATCCGTTACCTCATCCAGCCCATCAAGTGTCACCTTAAGTGAATCACCAGCAATAGCCACAGTCTGTACCTCATACTCAGGTGGAGTT
>NZ_JABAIL010000126.1 GCF_012641475.1 Flammeovirga agarivorans
CAGCGGCGAGCCAAGGTGCATCGTCGAGGCAATAAACCCGATCCCCGTCAATACCCACAGGCCGAACATGCTGCCCACCACGCGCTGCTCCTGCTCACGGGAAAGCTTGCCTGTCATCAGCGCCAGCGCCAGAACAATAAAGCCGCCTACGACGCACTGGCCGAAGACCGTAAAGACCATCAGCGGCCATTCATGCCATCCGTTTCCCATCTCACACCTCCTTCGGGTTCGCCAGGTAACCGGTGGTATCGCCACACGGCCGGGCATTGGCGTTAGGTTTGATAACGATACTCGGCCGGGTAAAGTGCGCCGACGGCAGCGGCGCTACCGCGGCCAGCTGGCCGTGCTTAGCGCGCAGTTCGGCAATCGGCCCGAAATCCAACGCCCGCAGCGGGCAGGCCTCGACGCAGATCGGCTTTTTCCCCTCGGCGACGCGCTCGTGACAGCCATCGCACTTGGTCATATGGCCTTTGTCGGCGTTGTACTGTGGGGCGCCGTACGGGCAGGTCATATGGCAGTAGCGGCAGCCAATGCATACCTCTTCGTTGACCACCACAAA
>NZ_JABAIL010000127.1 GCF_012641475.1 Flammeovirga agarivorans
GACCTTCAGTTACCGGGGTCGCGGCGTTGGTTCTTACATAACCAGTGGTGTATTTCAGCTGAGTACCGCTAGCGGCAGAGTAGCTTTCGGTCATAGTGTCGGAACCGTCGAAGGCTACGCGATGGGAATCGCTGATGCGCTGGATACCGATACCAATACCGGTTGCACCATTAGAAGCAGTGTTGTCCAGGATGGTATTGTCGCTGGAAGTAATACCGGAAACGTTTACAGTTACGCCAGTAACCGGTGTAGCGCTGCCCTGTGCACAGTCTTTTACGTCAAAACCGAAATCCTGAGTTTTGAACAGGGTACCCGCTGATTCTGCATTCGCTTCGGCAGTGGTTACGGTGATCAGCTGAACGATACCGCTATTCAGAGTACCGGTTGGGGTCACGACGCAAGAGTTAGCTGCATCAGAGACTTCACCCAGTACAGTTACCTGAGCGGTGTTGGTTGCCATTGCCTGAGCACTCAGCACTGCAGATGCAGCGACCATTACAGCTACGATTGTCTTTTTCATTTAATTAATCCATATATAGATACTTAG
>NZ_JABAIL010000128.1 GCF_012641475.1 Flammeovirga agarivorans
GAAGTGTATCTATTTCGTTACTACGAATACTCTCATATTCTTCTAATGAAATTAACTTCTTTTCTTCAGAACAACCATTGAAAAAAGAAACGTCCTGAATTATTATATTTGTTAGACGTTGAAGAATTTCATCTTTATGTTCTTCTGTTGAACGTAATTTCTGAAGACTACCCCAAGTAACTGATTTAGTTAACATTACCCCAAATTCTGGCATCCAAAAATGGGTAATACACCCGTCTATTGTATGTAATTTTTCAGCAAATTTATATACTTGATAATTTTTTAATTTGTTGCCATTTAATATACTGAATGACTTTTTGTTAACGAGGAAAAGATCCTCTATTGAAGTTTCATTAGTTATTACTTTAGATTGACCCTTTATTTCAGATAAATAATAGCTTTTTTGCCAATTTTTTCTTTTCCCTTTTAATCTGTAATTAATTTGACTAGTCTTACCAAGATTGTGTTCATAACCTTCAATATAAATTGTATCGAAATATATTTCACTTCCTGATTCATAATTATATGTTAGGTAATAATCAAAATT
>NZ_JABAIL010000129.1 GCF_012641475.1 Flammeovirga agarivorans
TAACTTGACGGTCTGGCTGATCTCCGGGTTTTCCGGCAGGCCGTGGTACAGATTCGGCTTGTCGGCATGGTGCAGCACGTACATGACGTGGGTGCCACCGACGCCGGCCGGATCGTACAGGCCCGCATTGTCATAACCGCGGGTTTTCAGCTCAGCCACGCGTTCGCCGGCCAGCGTTTTCATATCCTCTTTGGAGCCAAAGTGGATTGCGCCGGTCGGACAGGTTTTCACGCAGGCAGGCTCCTGGCCGACGGTCACGCGGTCTACGCACAGGGTACATTTGTAGACGCGGTTGTCTTCCGGGTTCAGACGCGGTACATCGAACGGACAGCCGGCGATACAGTAGCCGCAGCCGATGCACTGCTCGGACTGGAAGTCGACAATACCGTTGGCGTACTGAATGATCGCGCCTTCTGACGGGCAGGCCTTCAGGCAGCCCGGGTCCGCGCAGTGCATGCAGCCATCCTTGCGG
>NZ_JABAIL010000130.1 GCF_012641475.1 Flammeovirga agarivorans
AGATCGGCAGAGCTCCAGTGTCCCCAGCACTTATAGGTATGGTCGCAGGCGAGCGGGTTCCACTGATAAAACAGGTGGTAACGCCCGGCGACCTGGCAAAAGCCGTTAGGATCGTTCAGCAGTCCGTTGACCGGCGCCAGATGCCATTGCGGATAATGGCTGTCGGCCAGCGCCTGCGGCTGGCCCTGCATAACGGCCTGCAGGATCGCAGGCAGACGTGACGGTAATGACATTATTCAGCGTCCGTTTTGTATTTCAGCGTCAGAGAGAGCGCGAAGGCCACGGCGAAGGCGATCGCCATTCCGATAATGTAGTTCAGCAGCGAGCTGGCCTGCACGATAGCCATCCCCGGGATCGCCGTCAGGCCTACCGCGGTCATGTAGACGTGCATCGACACCACCCAGGCGCCGCCGGCGGCACCGCCCACCAGCGCGGCGATAAACGGTTTCACAAAGCGCAGGTTAATCCCGAAGATTGCCGCCTCGGTGATCCCCAGCATCGCCGAAAACGCCGACGGCAGGGTGATGGCTTTTATTTTGG
>NZ_JABAIL010000131.1 GCF_012641475.1 Flammeovirga agarivorans
ATGGGGGGGTTGTTGGACTCAGCGGGGGAGGTCCCGGTCTAGCCAACGAGGGCAAGGTGAGTGGCTTCGAGGTTCTCCTTGAGTCTGGCCGCGTGGTGTCCGCTAATAACATCTCTCAGGCACTTATGGAGGAGTTCACCTCTGCGGTACTAACTCAGGAACTGAACGGAGACACTCAGGCGTATATTGGCTGGGCGTGCCAAATCAAGTACATGGAGGAAACTCCAGATGGCTCTCTTCGTCACCCATCGTTCGACAAATGGCGTGGCACCGAGGAAGACCCTACCGTTAAGATGTAATTAGGCAGCACTATAGGAGACAACAATATGTCCATCAATCTGATTCTAATCATCGTGTTCATCCTCGCGGCTATCGTGTGGTCGATGAACGACGAGCCACCTAAAGGAGCATAAACCATGCGCTTACACTTCAATAAATCCAATGGTATCTTCTCGGTTCGCCGGGAAGACCGCAGCACTGTAGCAGCCTCTGAGCGCCACGGTAAGATTCCACGTATCGGCGACACCTTCGAG
>NZ_JABAIL010000132.1 GCF_012641475.1 Flammeovirga agarivorans
CTGGAGCCTTGCCGCCAGCTATATCTGGGATATTCACACCTTTAAGGTCGCTTACCAGCAAAGCAGCGGCAGCACCGGCTACCATTATGGCGGCTACCAGAACCAGGGCGGCGTCGGCGATGGCGGCAACACCATCTGGCTGGCTAACTCCTACTGGTCAGTTTTTAACGGCGAGGATGAACGTTCCTGGCAGGCCTCCTATGGCCTGGATTTTGCCGGACTGGGCGTACCGGGCCTGAGCTGGACCACCGCCTACGTTCGCGGGGATAACATTAAAACCGCCGAGACCAGCAACGGTAAAGAACACGAATGGTTCAACCAGGTGCAGTACCAGGTGCAAAACGGCATGGCGAAAGATTTGAAATTGAGACTCCGCTATTCGGTGCTGCGCGTTTCCAGCAACGCCAGCGACTATAACGTCAGCGGGAATGAAGTGCGGTTCTACGTCGAATATCCGTTTGACGTGTTTTAACCATATAATGAACCCTCTCCAGTGAGCCGGCCCTCTCCCGGCGCGCAGGAGCAACCGT
>NZ_JABAIL010000133.1 GCF_012641475.1 Flammeovirga agarivorans
TTGCCAGTTAGCCGGCACCGGCGGTAAGCCGTTTTCGACTTCGCTTTCGACGTACACCAGGGCCTCATCGGCCAGCCAGCCTTGTGTCTCCAGCAGACGTAGCGTCTCCTCCAGCAGCCCCTGACGGAACGGCGGGTCGACGAACACGATCTGGTGCGGGGTCCCCGGCTGGCTCAGGAAGCTGAGGGTGTTGGTGGTGATCACCTTGCCGCGATCCGCTTTCAGGGTGGCGAGATTTTTTTGCAGCTGCTGGGCTACGCCGCGCTCCATCTCCAGCAGCGTGGTGCTGGCCGCATAGCGGGACAGCGCTTCCAGCCCCAGCGCGCCGCTGCCGGCAAAGCAATCGAGGCAGTGCGCGTCAACAATGGACGGCGCCAGCCAGTTAAAAAGGGTTTCGCGAACCCGGTCGGTGGTCGGCCGCAGGCCCGGGCTCTCCGGCACCGGTAATTTACGGCCGCGCCATTGCCCGCCGATGATGCGGATCTGACCGCTGCCCGCGTGGTTTGGTTTTTTCATCTCTCTGC
>NZ_JABAIL010000134.1 GCF_012641475.1 Flammeovirga agarivorans
CGTCCGGGCATGTATACCGACACCACTCGTCCTAACCATCTTGGTCAGGAAGTTATTGATAACAGTGTGGATGAAGCGCTGGCAGGCCACGCCAAACGCGTGGAAGTTATCCTTCATGCCGACCAGTCCCTGGAGGTCATTGACGATGGTCGTGGGATGCCGGTCGACATCCACCCGGAAGAGGGCGTGCCAGCGGTTGAGCTGATCCTCTGCCGGCTGCATGCGGGCGGTAAGTTTTCCAATAAAAACTATCAGTTTTCCGGCGGCCTGCACGGGGTGGGGATCTCGGTAGTCAACGCCCTGTCAAAACGCGTGGAGGTCAACGTGCGTCGCGACGGTCAGGTCTACAGCATCGCCTTTGAAAATGGTGAAAAAGTGGAAGACCTGCACGTCACCGGCACCTGCGGCAAACGCAATACCGGGACCAGCGTCCATTTCTGGCCGGACGAAAGCTTCTTCGACAGCCCGCGCTTTTCCGTTTCACGTCTGACCCACCTGTTAAAAGCGAAAGCGGTGCTGTGCC
>NZ_JABAIL010000135.1 GCF_012641475.1 Flammeovirga agarivorans
CGGCATGGCAAATAACGCGCTGGTACTCGGCTGTTGGAACTCGACGTTCGACCTTACGCTATTTGGGATTGGCTCTGGGTCAAACCTTAACATAGCGTTACGGGCCGGGGCTGGCGTTACCCACCCGGAGACTGGTGTGCCCACTACCCTCGGTAAGAACAACACGTTCAACGTTAAGAGTTTTAGCTCATCGTCGCTTGCTGTCACCCTAAGTATCGCCCAACAAGAGCGCCCAATCTTTGGTGCTGGCTGTGTTGACGTCGATTCTGCAAACAAGTCAGTCGCTCTCGGTAGTAACGTTACCGTTCCGACCATGCTCCCGCTGGCGTTAACCAAAGGTATCGACTCCGGCTCTGGCTGGGTTGGTGGAAGGACTAAGGGTGGTATCTGGTTCGATGGTAACTACCGCGATGCGGCGGTGCGCTGGAACGGTCAGTACGTATGGGTGGCTGACAATGGTTCGCTCAAAGCAGCGCCTACTAAACCGGATTCTGACTCGCCTTCTAATGGTGTGGTTATTG
>NZ_JABAIL010000136.1 GCF_012641475.1 Flammeovirga agarivorans
AAAGGCGAAAGATTTTTTTGTTCCCTGCCGGCCCTACAGTGATCGCACTGCTCCGGTACGCTCCGTTCAGGCCGCGCTTCACTGGCCGGCGCGGATAACGCCAGGGCTCATCATGTCTACATGCGCACTTATTTGAGGGTGAAAGGAATGCTAAAAGTTATTCAATCTCCAGCCAAATATCTTCAGGGTCCTGATGCTGCTGTTCTGTTCGGTCAATATGCCAAAAACCTGGCGGAGAGCTTCTTCGTCATCGCCGACGATTTCGTAATGAAGCTGGCGGGAGAGAAAGTGGTGAATGGCCTGCAGAGCCACGATATTCGCTGCCATGCGGAACGGTTTAACGGTGAATGCAGCCATGCGGAAATCAACCGTCTGATGGCGATTTTGCAAAAACAGGGCTGCCGCGGCGTGGTCGGGATCGGCGGTGGTAAAACCCTCGATACCGCGAAGGCGATCGGTTACTACCAGAAGCTGCCGGTGGTGGTGATCCCGACCATCGCCTCGACCGATGCGCCGACCA
>NZ_JABAIL010000137.1 GCF_012641475.1 Flammeovirga agarivorans
TAAAGGCTCCCTCAGGAACCTTGAGTATTACCATCAGTGAGTGTATTTATCGTCTTCTGTCAGACCATCCGCGCCCACCTTGGAGTTATAAGCTTCCAGACCCTCAGCCAGTCCGCCCAAGATGTTAACGTCAGGGGTCAGCTTAGAGATTTGGAACTTGTGACGCTCCAGTAGTTTACCAATGGCGTTGTACAGCTGAGGGGTTCGCTTCTCAGGATTCTTCAGGTCCATAAGCATCTGCTGAGCCATCTCAGTGTCTAACATTTCGAGGAACTTAATCAGGTCCATATGTTACTCCTTATTAGCTTTCTTCCAGTCAATGATTTTATCGACTACCTTGGCACCAATCTGAACCACTGTGTAGGCGATTGCCGCGACGTAGAACCACTCGTTGAGTGAGAGGCCCCAGAAGAGCCTCGCTACACCATCGGCCCCAGCGACCCCCGCAATGGGAGCCGCCTTGATAACTTCGTTGTTGAAGTCTAGGGACAACATGTTACCTCCTTATGGACCAATAACC
>NZ_JABAIL010000138.1 GCF_012641475.1 Flammeovirga agarivorans
CAGCCAGCTCAGCCAGTACCGCACCATCAGCTGCCATCGCCAGAGATTCACCAATCTGAGAGGTGTACTCGGAGCGCACGTCATAGTGGTTCATCGCGTCTTCGATGTCGTAAATCAGCACGTCCGCAGTCAGCAGGCCATCAATGTTAATGGTCTTCTCGGTGTGCTTGATGTCTTTACGTTTGTCATCCAGAGACTCGCCCGGTTGCAGGTAAGCAGCCTTGGTGCGGCCAATCACAGGGAACTGTGCGGACTTACCGGAGCTGATTTGACGCTGCATGTGACGGTTGGTGGTCACAGAGGTACGAGCGAATGCGGTCAGGACTTCACCGCCGAATACTTTCAGGAATAGCGCCAGCTTGTCTGCTGCGGATTGACCTTTACCTTGGTTAGTACCGAGCTGCTGTCCACCTTGCATGTTAGCCATGTTGAATCTCCTTATGTTGTTTACGAATAGAATTAGTCATTACGCTGACCAGACGGGCCTATCGTTGCCAAGCTCTTGGGGTGATTCTCCGCG
>NZ_JABAIL010000139.1 GCF_012641475.1 Flammeovirga agarivorans
TTCGGGTGATGTTTGAGATATTTGCTCTTTAAAAATCTGGATCAAGCTGAAAATTGAAACGACACACTGTTTAAGTGTGTTCGAGTCTCTCAAATTTTCGCAATCAGAAGTGAAACATCTTCGGGTTGTGAGGTTAAGCGACTAAGCGTACACGGTGGATGCCCTGGCAGTCAGAGGCGATGAAGGACGTGCTAATCTGCGAAAAGCGTCGGTAAGGTGATATGAACCGTTATAACCGGCGATGTCCGAATGGGGAAACCCAGTGCAATTCGTTGCACTATCGTTAACTGAATACATAGGTTAACGAGGCGAACCGGGGGAACTGAAACATCTAAGTACCCCGAGGAAAAGAAATCAACCGAGATTCCCCCAGTAGCGGCGAGCGAACGGGGAGCAGCCCAGAGTCTGAATCAGCTTGTGTGTTAGTGGAACGGTCTGGAAAGTCCGACGGTACAGGGTGATAGTCCCGTACACCAAAATGCACAGGCTGTGAACTCGAAGAGTAGGGCGGGACACGTG
>NZ_JABAIL010000140.1 GCF_012641475.1 Flammeovirga agarivorans
GCGATAAAGGGCTTCAGGGCAGCAAAAACCGGGGCAAACTCGGCGGGATAGAGCGGGCAGTCGGTGAGGTCCACCGGAGTGCCATCGCGGTGCAGCATCCCCAGCAGCGGACGCTCAACGCTGCCGCTGACCACCATTTTAGCCTTGTTACGGAAAGCCGCCTCCGGCCCGCTGACCGGCTCGCCCCAGGCTGCGACCGGGATCGCCGCCAGCAGCGTGCGCAGATCGGCCATTTTATCGGCGAGCTGTTGCGGGACCGGCCGCTCCAGCCATTGACAGGAGCGGCAGCGGCCGGCGTCGTAGAGTGCGCAATGCATAATTGACCTTCAAAAATCCAGGGGCGGGGATTGTATCACCGTTATTGCAGGCGGAAAAAGCGACGGCAGTTCGCCGGCACGAACAGCAGCGTCAGAACCAGCAGATCCGGCAGTTTTTGCATCACCAGCGAGTGGAAAATCTCTCGTTTTGATTCCCCGGGAATGCTGAACAGCTCCGGATACCCGTAGCCCAGCGACGCC
>NZ_JABAIL010000141.1 GCF_012641475.1 Flammeovirga agarivorans
TCTTAAAAAATTTGAAAGCGTAAAAATACGGAAAACATCATGAACTTTGAAAACGACGACATTATCCATGCGCCGACCACGTCTTCCCTGATTCTCGAAGAGCGGCACGATTCGGAGCTGTTCCGTGTTTACGCCCTGATTTTGGACGGCATTACCGATCAGGTGCTGCTGCCCGGCAAAAAGCTGACCGAATCCGAACTTTGCCGTCAGATGGTGTGTTCGCGCAACACCGTCCGCGGCGCGCTGTCGCTTTTGGCGCACGACAAGATTGTCGATTTGCAACCCAACAGGGGCGCGTTCGTCCACGTTCCCGATTTGAAAGAAATGCAGGATGTGTTCAATGCGCGCATCGAAATGGAGACGATGATTTTGAATATCCTCGCAGATTTGCCGGATTTGGAAACGCGCCTCAAGCCGCTTTATGCGATGATAAGGCGCGAAGAAGAGGCTTCCGGCAGGGGCGACCGCGTCGGCTGGAACCGCCTGTCCAATGCCTTCCACGTCGAACTGGCGCG
>NZ_JABAIL010000142.1 GCF_012641475.1 Flammeovirga agarivorans
CCTTGGGTTAAGCGGGTTGGTGTCACTCAAGATGGAACCATTGGCCAGAACCACTGCGCCCTCTTCGGTCGGATGGTCGGCAAACGGAACACCATTGTGGTTCTGCTCAAACGAGAAGTTCTCAGGAGGTAACGTGGAGGTATCATGGCCACCAGTGTTGATGGCAGTCTCTCGGGCTTCCATACGAAGTGCCGGACCAGCGAACTCATTCACGGATTCAACACCACGTGCCTTACGGATACCAGCAGCCACAGCGTCGCTGAGGACTGACATACCGGAGCCGAACAGTAGGCCACCGAGCGCCGCATCAGCATAGTGGGCTTCGCCACCAGCGATAGACGTACGGATTCCTTCAGAGGCAACGTTGAGTGCGCCAGCCTGAGCACCAACACGGAGAGCCTTATTGATTACTTTGATACCCTTCCCGGTCACACCAACCAAGGGGACATAGCTCAACGGGTCAACACCAGCACCTACAACACCAGCCGCAAGTTTCGCACCAGTACCAGCCTCAG
>NZ_JABAIL010000143.1 GCF_012641475.1 Flammeovirga agarivorans
CGATACTCATCCGCGTCTGGCGATGCATCGCGGCGCCAAACATGCGAAGGGCGAATATTTTGGTCCTTTTCCCAACGGCTATGCCGTGCGCGAGACCCTGGCGCTGCTGCAGAAAATCTTTCCCATCCGTCAGTGTGAAAACAGCGTCTACCGCAATCGCTCCCGCCCCTGTCTGCAGTATCAGATTGGTCGCTGCCTGGGGCCGTGCGTGGCCGGGCTGGTCAGCGAAGAAGAGTATGCTCAGCAGGTAGAGTATGTGCGGCTGTTTCTCGCCGGCAAGGATGACCAGGTGCTGACCCAGCTCATCGCGCGGATGGAGAAGGCGAGCCAGAACCTGGAGTTCGAAGAGGCCGCGCGCATCCGCGACCAGATTCAGGCCGTCCGCCGCGTGACGGAGAAACAGTTTGTCTCCAACACCGGTGACGACCTCGACGTGATCGGCGTCGCCTTCGATGCCGGCATGGCCTGCGTGCATGTGCTGTTTATCCGTCAGGGCAAAGTGCTGGGCAGCCG
>NZ_JABAIL010000144.1 GCF_012641475.1 Flammeovirga agarivorans
GGACTCAAGGCCTGTTGGCGTCGCAAGTTCGCTCATACCACCGATAGCAAACACCATTTGCCGGTGGCAGAGAACGTGCTCAACCGTCAGTTTGAGCCTGAAGCACCCAATACGGCCTGGGTGTGCGATGTGACGTACATTCGGACCGACAGCGGTTGGCTATATCTGGCCGCTGTGCTGGATCTGTATTCACGTCGCATCGTGGGTTGGTCCATGGCACCGACCATGCCTGCACAGCTGGTGTGCGATGCGTTGAGCATGGCTATTTCGGTTCGCCAACCGGCACCGGGTTTATTGGTTCATTCGGACCGGGGCAGTCAATATGCCAGTGCTGAACACCGGCAATTACTTGAAAACCATGGTCTGGTACTCAGCATGAGCCGCAAGGGTAATTGCTGGGACAATGCCGTGATGGAGCGGTTCTTTCTGAATTTGAAAATGGAGCGTGTCTGGCAGACTCGGTATGCCAACCATACAGAAGCCAAACAAGACATCACCGACTACATCGTTAAC
>NZ_JABAIL010000145.1 GCF_012641475.1 Flammeovirga agarivorans
ACATCCTCATGATGAACATTAAGACTAATCCATTTAAGGCTGTATCATTTGTTCGCTCCGCTATCGAGAAGGCGCTGGAGACTTCCGGCTACCTCATCGCAGACACTAAGCACGATGGTGTGCGCGGGAACATTTGCGTAGACAACACGGCCAACGCAGCGTGGCTCAGCCGGGTCTCTAAGACCATTCCGGCCCTAGAGCACCTCAACGGTTTCGACCAGCGCTGGAATAAGTTACTGAAAGATGACCGCTGGATTTTCCCGGATGGCTTCATGCTTGATGGCGAACTCATGGTCAAAGGTGTGGACTTTAACACCGGGTCTGGCCTTCTGCGCACCGTCTGGCTCAAGCAGAGTAACTTTACGTTATCTACCTGCGAATACTGGCACGATGAGTGGAAGAAGAAAGCCAATCGTCAACCGTTCCACCTCGACCCTTACAACCTCAAAGTTGTCCTCTACGATATCATTCCGCTTGACATTATCGAGTCCGGTGATGACTACAACGTGAT
>NZ_JABAIL010000146.1 GCF_012641475.1 Flammeovirga agarivorans
CTGGTCTCTTTCCGGGTTACAGGAGCATAAGTGGAACCCCGGTTTTTTACAGCTTGCTATGAGAAATAATGCAGCATTGGTACCAATTCATATTACGGGAGCAAACAGTAAGATTTATTATCTTACTGCAACATTCTGGCGGCAACTGTCGAATATGATGGTTATTCGTGAAGCTCTCCGCCATCATGGCAAGACCATGAAAATCAATATAGGACAGCAAATAGCCTTATCCTCGTTTAAAGAATACAATAAAGATCTTTCTGCCGCGGCAAATGTATGTTTGACGCACCTCCAGAGTATAGCGAAGAATGGCCCGGCTATGTTAGATACGATTGCGCCGCAAGAATTAGAACCAGGTAAAAAGGAGCTAATTAGCGCAATAGAGGAGTGCGAAATATTAAGGCAGTTTGAAGACGGTAGAAAACTAGTGATATATCGCTGTAATACTAACCGAACCTCACCTATTATTGATGAGTTAGGGCGCTTACGCGAACGCTGTTATCGCGATATT
>NZ_JABAIL010000147.1 GCF_012641475.1 Flammeovirga agarivorans
CTTTATCACCGAAAACTATCGCAACAGACGAACCATAAATATGGTAAATTGCACTCCTTTTTTTTGGTTTGACGGTTGATAAAGTCGCATAATGTCTAAAATTTGGTCTAAAGAAGAAACTCTATGGAGTTTTGCCTTATATGGCACTGCAGTAGGCGCTGGGACGCTATTTCTACCGATCCAGCTGGGTTCGGCTGGCGCGATTGTGCTGTTCATCACCGCGCTGGTCGCCTGGCCGCTCACTTACTGGCCCCACAAAGCGCTGAGCCAGTTTATTCTCTCGGCCAATATCGCGCCGGGAACCGGGATCACCGGCGCAGTTAATCACTACTATGGTAAGAAAATTGGCAACCTGATCACCGGCCTCTATTTCCTTGCCTTCTTTGTGGTGGTGCTCATCTACGCCGTGGCCATCACCAACTCGCTGGCCGAACAGGTGGCGCATCGCACGCCGATGACCCCAGGGCTGCGTGCGCTGCTGAGTCTGGGGGTCGTGCTGGTCCTCAACCT
>NZ_JABAIL010000148.1 GCF_012641475.1 Flammeovirga agarivorans
AGGATTAAAAGGACGAATGTCATCAAACGTATTTTCAGAAAGATTGACACCGTTATTGTTAATCAATATACGTTTACCTGTATCGACACGGATGGATAGAAGATCACCTCCTAAATATACGGGATCTTGACCAGTGCGTTTAATAATTAGCTTGCCAGATTCATCATATATATATAAATTTTCCCCAGAAAAAGCCAGCCATCGCTCCGCCATATAGTTTAGCGTATCAAAATGCCCCTCAGGCGGAACCACTAACTTTCCATGAATGTCAAAGACCATATATCCATCAGCATTATGCTTATAAGGGAATTGCATCGTGTTGGTATATAACAAATTTGCTTCATTACCCATGACTGAACTGGAAAAAGCCAAGCACGTTGCTATTGCCAATGAATGTTTTAACATGTCTTCCCCCTGTAATTAAAAAAATTGTTGGCAAATTTTAGAGCCCAACAATACCGTCCGCAACGGAATCATTCATCCCTCATATCATTGTGAGAGAAC
>NZ_JABAIL010000149.1 GCF_012641475.1 Flammeovirga agarivorans
AACCGGCAGCGCGATATGGTCGGAATACTTGCTGATGATAGAGCGCACGCGCCAGTCGTTGAGGAAATCATCTTCGCCTTCGCGCAGATGCAGGGTGATTTCGGTGCCGCGATCGGCTTTGGTGATATCAGCTACGGTATATTCGCCTTCGCCGGCGGATTCCCAGAACACGCCGTTTTCCGGCTTGTCGCCCGCCGCACGGGTACGCACGGTCACTTTGTCCGCCACGATGAAGGCCGAATAGAAGCCGACGCCGAACTGACCGATCAGCTGGCTATCCTTCGCCTGGTCGGAACCCATCGATTCGAGGAACGCTTTGGTGCCGGATTTGGCGATGGTGCCGAGATGGTCGATAACTTCTTCCCGGTTCATACCGATACCGTTATCGGCGATGGTCAGGGTGCGGTTGTCTTTATCAAACGAAACCCGCACGCGCAGCTCGCCGTCTCCCTCATACAAATCCGGCTGCGACAGCGCGCGGAAACGCAGCTTATCGGCCGCAT
>NZ_JABAIL010000150.1 GCF_012641475.1 Flammeovirga agarivorans
TGATATGTCGTTCTTTATGGATAAAAAGCTCGACCACGGCCTTTTCTCGCCGCTTTCGGCGCTGTTGCCCTGGGATGAAGCGCAGGGGTGGCCGACGGCGGTGATCCCGTTACAGATCGGCGTGCTGCAATTTCCGGTACCAAGCGCGCGCCGTTGTTACAAACTCGGCCAGGCGCTGCGCCGGGCGATTGAAAGCTTCCCGGAAGATATCAATGTGGCGATTGTCGCGACCGGCGGGCTCTCGCATCAGGTTCATGGCGAGCGCTGCGGATTTAATAATCCCGACTGGGATGCCCAGTTTGTTGATATGCTGGTTAATGACCCGGAAAAGCTTACCGAAATGACCCTTGGCGAATATGCCGAGCTGGGGGGGATGGAGGGGTCCGAAGTAATCATGTGGCTGGTGATGCGCGGCGCGCTATCAGCCAATGTCACCGAAACCTGGCGCGACTATTACCTGCCCTCGATGACCGGTATCGCCACGCTGATCCTTGAGAACAAT
>NZ_JABAIL010000151.1 GCF_012641475.1 Flammeovirga agarivorans
TATTCCCTTTGTACTCGTGTACTGGTACAGTGCGTCATGCTCAACGTGAGCGAAGTATTTTCGACTGGAGAAATCGGTAAATGGCGACACTAACCACTAC
This sequence comes from Flammeovirga agarivorans, assembly GCF_012641475.1. Lineage (NCBI taxonomy): Bacteria > Pseudomonadati > Bacteroidota > Cytophagia > Cytophagales > Flammeovirgaceae > Flammeovirga > Flammeovirga agarivorans. The sequence goes on from NZ_JABAIL010000151.1 coordinate 101, forward strand.
GGCAACCCGTCCGTCTCTGTTTGGCGGCGTGGTGATTATCGGCGGCACGATTATCGGCGCGGGCATGTTCTCGCTGCCGGTGGTGATGTCCGGCGCGTGGTTTTTCTGGTCGCTGGCGGCGCTGGTCTTCACCTGGTTCTGCATGCTGCACTCCGGTTTGATGATCCTCGAGGCCAATCTTAACTACCGCATCGGCTCCAGCTTCGACACCATTACCAAAGACCTGCTCGGCAAGGGCTGGAACCTGGTGAACGGTGTATCAATCGCCTTTGTGCTCTATATCCTGACCTACGCCTATATTTCGGCGAGCGGTTCGATCCTCCACCACACCTTCAGTGAACTGTCGCTGAAGGTGCCGGCGCGCGCGGCGGGCTTCGGCTTTGCGCTGCTGGTGGCGTTTGT
>NZ_JABAIL010000152.1 GCF_012641475.1 Flammeovirga agarivorans
ATCCGCGCGAGGGGTATCACCAGGACTGGAATACCCTGATCTACAACTACGGACGTCGGGAAGTCAGCAACTACCTGGTGGGTAACGCGCTGTACTGGATCGAACGCTTCGGCATCGATGCGCTGCGGGTCGACGCGGTGGCCTCGATGATCTATCGCGATTATAGCCGCAAGGCGGGAGAGTGGATCCCCAACGAATACGGCGGTCGGGAGAATCTGGAAGCCATTGAGTTTCTGCGCAACACCAACCGCATCCTTGGCGAACAGACTCCGGGCGCGGTCACCATGGCGGAAGAGTCCACCGATTTTACCGGGGTGACCCGTCCGCCAGCCGGCGGCGGCCTCGGTTTCTGGTTCAAATGGAACCTCGGCTGGATGCACGACACCCTGGATTACATGAAGCTCGATCCGGTGCATCGCCGCTACCATCACGACAAAATGACCTTCGGCATGCTCTACAACTACACCGAGAATTTTGTGCTGCCGCTCTCCCACGATGAA